>NC_013037.1:3078846-3386730 GCF_000023125.1 Dyadobacter fermentans DSM 18053 | reverse complement strand
AATGTCCGGTGCTTATCTGCTCGTGATCGCATTTCTGATCGCCATTTTTTTCAAAACAGCACAAGGATCAACGACTTCTGCGATGGTACTCACTACCAGCATTCTGGCACCATTGCTCGCCTCCCTCGGTTTTGTAACGCCGGTTCAAATAACGCTGGTCGTCATGGCCGTAGGAAGCGGTGCCATGATCGTCTCGCACACGAACGACGCCTGGTTCTGGGTCGTGTCGCAATTCACTGGCATCTCCGCCAAAGACACCTACCGCACGCACACCGTGCTCACGGGGTTGCAGGGTGTTGTGAGTTTTGGGGCTACGATGGTTTTGTATTGGATTTTAGGCTGATGGGCGGAGTTCGAATTCAATGCCGTTTTTCAGGATTTCCGCTGCAAATGGATTGCTGGTAGACATTAAGTCCTGCTTGGAAATAGGATGCGGTTCGATCCTGGAATCGAATTGGGAAGCCAGCATCATGAGTCTGACCTGCGTGTCAAAGCGCTCGCTATCATTTAATTTATCGATCACTAAGGCAATATCAATGTCGCTTTCGGGCCGGAAATCATTTCGCGCATAAGAACCAAAGAGGTAGGCGGCCACCAGGCCTGGCTGGTTTTTCGAAGCCGAAGCGACAAAACGCGCTATTGATTGATTAATTCCTTGATCCATAACCTGTTTTCTTTCAGCTTTTCAACCCATGCATTGGTAAAGTCCGGTGTGCAAGTCTTCTGGAAGCTCATTTTATAATCGTCATACCTCCCATTGATATTGAAGGCGGTAACTGACACTAGAAACAGTTTATTTTCTTCGGTCAGTTCCATATTGCTTTTTTCGGCAAGCCTTAACAAATTATGTGTAAAGGGCGGAAACGCATTGTTGACTTTTACAAACAACGCTTTCAGCAGCTTCTCAATCATCAAATGTCCGACAAACAGACTCCATGCATGTCGACGGCTGTTGAACATCACCAGCATGGTTTCAAAGTCCTCGTCCGAGCTTTGGACCCAATACGCCATCACTTTGTCTTTGTCGAAAGTAGCTTCGTCCATTTACAAAAATATAGATTTATTTATGTATTCGGCAAAAGCAAAAAAGGGTAGCCTGAACGGCTACCCTCTCGTTTATAGGCAATTGCTTCTTAAACGCCCAGCTCAGCCAAAACCTCTGAAACCTTCGCCGCAGCTTCTTTGAATTCGATCGCTGAATATACTTTCAGGCCGGATTCGTTGATGATGCGGGCGCCTTCTTCGGCGTTGGTGCCTTGCAGACGAACGATGATCGGCACTGGAATTTCGCCGATCGCTTTGTAAGCTTCTACCACACCCGCAGCAACACGGTCGCAGCGAACGATACCGCCGAAGATGTTGATCAGGATCGCTTTTACGTTCGGATCTTTCAGGATGATACGGAAACCTGCTTCTACCGTACGTGCGTTCGCGCCACCGCCTACGTCGAGGAAGTTGGCAGGCTCACCGCCCGACAGTTTGATCAAGTCCATGGTAGCCATCGCGAGACCGGCTCCATTTACCATACAACCCACGTTTCCGTCCAGTTTCACGTAGTTCAGGTTGTTGGCACCCGCTTCCACTTCCAAAGGATCTTCTTCGTTGGTGTCGCGCATTTCAGCCAGCTCAGGGTGACGGTACAATGCATTGTCGTCCAAATCCACCTTGGCATCAACGGCTAGGATTTTATTGTCGGATGTTTTCAAAACCGGGTTGATTTCGAACATCGACGAATCGCTTTCCGCGTAAGCTCTGTATAATGCAGAAATGAATTTCACCATTTCCTTGAACGCATCACCTTCCAGGCCCAGCGCGAATGCCACTTTACGTGCCTGGAACGGCTGCAATCCAACTTTCGGATCGATCCATTCTTTGATGATTTTCTCGGGAGTACGTTCTGCCACTTCTTCGATGTCCATACCGCCTTCGGTGCTGGCCATGATCACGTTGCAGTTTCTGCCGCGATCCAACAGGATCGACAGGTAATATTCTTTCGGCTCGCTTGGGCCTGGGTAGTATACGTCTTCTGCGATCAGGACTTTGTTTACTCGCTTGCCTTCTGCACCGGTTTGGTGCGTTACCAATACTTTGCCCAGGATGTTGTTGGAGATGGTCCTGACATCTTCAACCGACTTAGCCAATGCCACACCGCGCTGTTCGCTGCCGACGATGCGGCCTTTACCGCGGCCACCTGCGTGGATCTGGGATTTTACAACATACCACTTGGTGCCTGTCTGCTGGCTGAGCTCACGTGCAACCTCCACAGCTTTATCCGGAGTGTCGGCTACGAGGCCTTCCTGAATACGCACACCGTATTTTTTAAGAACGCTTTTGCCTTGATATTCGTGAATATTCATGAGTATAAAAGTAAATTGGTATTTTCACGGCAAATTAAGGAATTAATCAAAACGGGCGCGTTTTAGGCGCAATTATCTTTTCATTATGGAGCTACTTCGGGCGAGCGGGATCAGGCGTACTTACGGTTCATTGCAGGTATTGAAAGGCATTGATCTCGAAGTGAAAAAGGGGGAAGTAGTAGCCATCGTCGGGCCGTCGGGAGCGGGTAAAAGTACCTTTCTCCACATCCTCGGAACGCTCGACCGGCCGGAGCAGGGCGAAGTGTTCATCGACGGCATTAATGTCTTCACCCAAAAGGACAAAGACCTCGCGCGTTTCCGTAATGAAAAGATCGGCTTCATTTTCCAGTTCCATAACCTCCTGGCGGAATTCACCGCATTGGAAAACGTGTGTATGCCGGGTTATATCAACGGAAATGTGAATGAAAAGGACATCCAGGCTCGTGCCAAAGAACTGCTCGAACTGCTAGGGCTAGGCGGTCGGATGGATCATTTGCCATCGGAGCTTTCCGGCGGTGAGCAGCAACGCGTAGCCGTCGCCAGGGCATTGCTCAACAAACCTGCCATTGTATTAGCCGACGAACCCAGCGGCAATCTGGATTCGCATAATGCATTGGACTTGCATCAGTTATTCTTCAAGCTGCGCGACGAGACGGGGCAGACGTTCATCATTGTGACCCATAATGAAGAGCTGGCCGAAATGGCCGATCGTCGTTTGGTAATGCAGGACGGGTTGATGATTCAGCATTCGGTTTGACTCCGGTAGGAGTGGCTTGTTTATAGAAAATCGCATTACAGATGCAGCGGCGCTCCGCGAGGAGAATCCTGTTTATAGCAACGTTCCAATCGCGGGTTAACGCCGACTCCGGTAGGAGTCTCCTACGGAGACGATAACTGATTTGCTACGCGGCCATTCCTATAAACAGGAGGCCGCGCTGCGGCCTTGGCAATAAATTCGCCATCGTGCTCTACAAACAGGAGGCCACTCCGTGGCCGCGTTGACCAAAATCACAGATACTATTCTATAAACGGAAGGCCGCTCCGCGGCCAGACAAAAACGGGTTGCCAGTTTCCTGACAACCCGTTTTTTATATTTTCCGAAGAAACGGACGCTTGATTACATCATGCCGCCCATTCCGCCGCCGTGGCCGTGGCCACCTGCCGCAGGAGCTTCTTCTGGTTCGTCAGCGATTACGCATTCTGTTGTAAGCAACAGACCAGCGATAGATGCTGCGTTTTCGAGTGCCAGACGAGATACTTTCTTAGGATCGATGATACCAGCCTCAAGAAGGTCTTGGTAAGTGTTGTCTTTCGCGTTGTAACCGAAAGCACCTGAACCATCTTTCACTTTATTGATCACAACTGAAGGCTCGCCGCCGGCGTTAGACACGATCGTGCGCAATGGAGCTTCCAAAGCAGCACGGATGATGTTGATACCAGTTGTTTCGTCGTCGTTGTTACCTTTCAGGTCGTCGAGAGAAGCAGTTGCGCGGATGAATGCTACACCACCACCTGCAACGATACCTTCTTCAACCGCAGCGCGGGTTGCGTGAAGCGCATCGTCAACGCGGTCTTTTTTCTCTTTCATCTCAACCTCAGTAGCAGCACCGATGTAAAGGATAGCTACACCGCCGGACAATTTGGCAAGACGCTCCTGCAATTTTTCGCGATCGTAGTCAGATGTAGTGTTTTCGATCTGCGCTTTGATTTGATTTACACGTGCCTGAATGTCTTCAGATGCACCGCTACCGTTTACCAAAGTTGTGTTGTCTTTGTCGATAATCGCTTTTTCGCAAGTACCGAGGTAGTCCAAAGTAGCGTTTTCCAGTTTGAAACCACGCTCTTCGCTGATAACGGTACCGCCAGTGATGATCGCGATATCTTCCAGCATTGCTTTACGACGGTCACCGAAACCAGGAGCTTTAACAGCCGCTACTTTCAATGCACCGCGGATTTTGTTTACTACCAATGTAGCAAGCGCCTCTCCGTCAACGTCTTCTGCAAGGATCAGCAAAGGACGGCCGGTTTGCGCAACTGCTTCCAACACAGGAAGAAGCTCTTTCATAGAAGATACTTTCTTCTCAGAGATCAGGATGAATGGACGCTCCAGTTCAGCTTCCATTTTCTCAGTGTTGGTTACGAAGTATGGAGACAGGTAACCGCGGTCGAACTGCATACCTTCCACAGTTTTAACTTCTGTTTCAGTTCCGCGAGCCTCTTCAACGGTGATAACACCTTCTTTACCTACTTTTTCCATCGCTTCGGCGATCATGTTACCGATCTCCTCGTCATGGTTAGCAGAGATAGTTGCCACCTGCGCGATTTCTTTGGAAGTAGAGATATTCTTTTTCTGAGCTTCCAGATCCTTTGTGATCACTGAAACGGCTTTGTCGATACCGCGTTTCAGATCCATTGGGTTAGCACCAGCCGCTACGTTTTTTACACCGATCGAGTAGATCGCCTGTGCCAGAACGGTAGCAGTAGTAGTACCATCACCTGCCGAATCAGCAGTTTTGGAGGCCACTTCTTTCACCAGCTGAGCTCCCATGTTTTCGATAGGATCTTTCAGATCGATTTCTTTGGCAACAGTAACACCATCCTTTGTGATGCTTGGAGAACCGAATTTCTTGTCGATTACCACGTTACGGCCACGTGGGCCCAATGTAACCTTAACGGCGTCAGCCAGGGTGTCCACACCGCGTTTTACTTTATCGCGTGCTTCTGTGTCAAAAAATATTTTCTTAGACATAACTGTTAATAATTTGAAAAAACTTTAAGAGAAACTGTTGAATCTGAGTGTTTTAGATTATCCTACGATAGCGTAGATATCCGACTCGCGCATAATCAGGACGTCTTTTCCTTCGTATGCCAATTCAGTGCCTGAGTACTTACCGTACAATACGGTATCTCCAACTTTTACTGTAAGCGGCTCGTCTTTTTTACCGGGGCCTACCGCCAATACGGTTCCACGCTGCGGCTTTTCCTTTGCAGTATCAGGGATAATGATACCAAATGCTGTTTTTTCTTCGGCTGGGGCAGGTTCGATCAGAACGCGGTCAGCTAGCGGTTGTACATTCACTTGTATTTCTGCTAAAGTTGACATAAATATTAAACGTTTATTTTAATTGTCAGTAATGATTAGACTCCCATCCCGATAGCACAATCTGTGCCAGCGGCATTGCTCTGACATTTTTTCCGGCTAGTGTGACAAATTTGTATTCCGGCATGTCGTTATAGCATTATTATGTCATTTGCGTGTCAGAAATGCTGAATTCTTGCATTCAGAAACGGAATTCACTAAATTTTATGGACACCAAATTGAAAACCCTATGTCAGAACTCGATAAAAACTGGCTCACCGAAGGAATTTTTGATTTTGAGTACAAAAAATATGTGCTGATGGGCTACTTTCAGCACGTTCGTGACCAGTTCACACACAATCGCTTACACCCGTGTCTGCCAGAATTGAAGTCGCACCTCGACGCGTGTGTCAGCATCCAGACTAGTAAAAGCAAGATCCGGACGAGTTTACCCAAAACGCTGACAGGCATTGATGTGAAAACCTGGCAGCTGGAATACGAGGAAACGCACCAGGACGATTCCTACATGTCGGACCTGAACTACATTCTCGACTTCGCGATCCCGCGCTTTTCGAGGTCGATTGCGGAGGGTTCCGAACGCTTTTCGGAGGTAGAGGAGAATGTAAAAGTGTCGCCCGTCGGCATTGTGCCGCTGCGTTTGCAGGAAGGTTATCTGCTGTTTTTGCACAGATTTCAGCCGCTGGTGAGTGTCTTTCAATACCAGCTCGCGCTGTACAATGCGCTGAAAGAGCGCTATCTGAAAACGCAGTTCATCGAAACCGTGCGCATTGGCGTGGGTAACACGGTTTCCCAGATCAAAGTCGACCTGACGAAGCGGAACCGTGCCCTGCCTAATCCCGCAACTTATGTAGTAGAATCGAAATATGAATATCCCTTGCAGGAAACGCTGCTGCCCGTGGCCGAGCGGTTGATGCTGCGGGAAATCAATGTGGCATGAGCATAAAAAAAATCCTGCGATGTTCGCCGCAGGATTTTTTTATGTCAGGCGTATGCCCTTATTATTTCGTTGTATCGGCAGGTGTTGCAGTTCCGGCGGGAGTGGTTGTGCCCGCAGGAGCTTCGCCAGCAGCGGGTGCCGCACCTTCCGCAGCCGGTGCAGGAGCGATTTTGCCGCCTGGTACCACTGCATTTTGAGCTCTTTCCACGTTGATGCTGTTGATGCCTGCACCTGAATCAGAACCGCCAACCATCACATATGACGCGAGTGAAATGATAATCACCGCGCTAGCCAAGCCCCACGTGATCTGTTCGAGCAGGTCGGTGGTTTTTTTAACACCAAACATTTGGGTAGTTCCTGCGCCGCTAAACTCGCTTGAAAGCCCTCCTCCTTTTGAATTTTGGACCAAAACGACCAAAATCAACAATACTGCAACAATGGCAACCAGAATAATTAAACCCAAATACATGCTTTAATGAATTTTGAATGATTGAATGAGTGAATGATTGAATGTGTGAATGTGTGAATGTGTGAATGTGTGAATGAAATTACAATTCCTGACCTAATGACTCCTTGACTTTGAATTCCTGAACTTATTAAGCCCGTGCGTATAATTCGCTCAATTTTTTCGCAAAGTAATTCCTTTTTTCCGGTTTTTTCAAAATCAATTTTTGATAGACGTCTATCGCCTTTTCAATTTTGCCCTGGCGGATGAGGATCTTCGCAAATGCTTCGGTTTCAATGCCGCTGTCAGAGTTGCCGGCCAGGCGGCTGCTGAGGTCGATATTGAGGGGCTCCAGGTTGTTGTCCTGGCGGGCAATGCGCGGGTTCTTTTTCATAAAACCCTGAATGATCTGCTGCTGTCGGCGCTGCTCTTCCGTGCGCTGTAATTCGGCGGATGCCTGCTGCTCCACGGTGCTGATCAGGATGTCGTCGCTATCGAGCGGCTCGGGAGTTACCTGCGGTTCGAGAATGTCGTCCACGTCCACAGTGGCGTCGTAGCGCTCATTGTCGCTTTCTACCAGCTGCTGCAGTGCCACACGGCTCAGCGCGTATGCGGCCGCACGCGGGCGGGTTTCTTCCAGTTTTTCGGTACCGGCAAGGCTCGATGCCTTCGCGAGTATCGAGTAGGGGATCTGGCAATACGGAAATGCCTTGATCGTGGCTTCCAGCTGCGGGATCACATCTGCCGTGATCAGGGCCGGGTTTTTCACCAGCTGATCAAATGTTTCCTTATCGATGAGCGCCATATTCAGGGTTGTATTGAGTAATTCGGGTTGTAAAAATTGAAAGCTCGGGCAAGGCTTTTCCTACCAGTCGGCCGCGGATTTATTGAAAATCTGTTGCACGAGGTTTTCTCGGATGGTAGGTAAAAGGCGTGCTTCGTTCTGGTTAAGTGTCTGATCCTGAGGAAAGTCGGCGTAGTAGGTAAACGACTGATCAAAGTTTTTCGTCTCGTCTTTTGCATTGGTGTAACGCACTTGTACCGTCACGTTCAGGCGGTTCAAGCCGGCCTGGTCGTTTGCCGTCGGCGCGGCGGGCGTTACGTCGTAGCCGGTTATGGAGCCTTCGAGCACAAGGTCGCCGCCGCCGGGCTGGCTTACCAGGCTGGTATTTCTTTGAAAATACTCTTTCAGGTCTTCCGTAATGCGCTGCGGCAGGTCGGCTGGCCCGCCCGCTGTGCCCATGGTGAAGTTCAGCACGCTGAATGTCTTGATGTCCGGCGAAAGGTTGGTGCCTGTAAATGAGTACACCCCGCAGCCCGACATGAAAACCGGGCAAATCAGCAGCACCAGGGCCCACATTTTCCAACTGGCCTTCCGGCCGGATGCCGCAAGAAGCGCGGCATGAAATCTATTCTTCAATGTCGTATTGTTTAATCTTCCTGTATAACGTACGCTCGGAAATGCCCAATGCGTTGGCGGCATATTTTCGCTTGTTGTTGTTCTTGCGAAGTGCCTTGATGATCATTTCCTTCTCTTTATCTTCCAGCGAAAGCGATTCTTCTTCGGCCGTCACGTGCGTCACATCTTCTATTTCGTCGCGCTCGTCGGAATAGCGGTCCAGGTCCACTGTGCGCGAGGGAGGCGGCGAGAGCAGGCGGGCAGGTTCGAGCGTGGGCGTGGTGATTACCGGCTCGGCGTTGTTGAGCGAGCTGAACAGCTCCTGGTGGTCTTTCAGGATATCGCCGCCATATTTTTCATTTTCTAGCACATTCCTGACGAGCTTTTTCAACTCCGTCATGTCGCGCCGCATATCGAAAAGTACTTTATATAACAGCTCCCGCTCCGAAAACGAAGTCGCATTGTCGTCGCCCGAGCGCAGCGGCACCAATGCCTTCCGGCTCGATGGCTGCACGGGGTTGAGGTAATGGTTCAGCGTTTCGATGCTGATCGGCAGTTCCTTATCTGTTTCAAGAATGGTGATCTGTTCGGCGATGTTTTTGAGCTGGCGGATATTGCCTGGAAATGAATACTGGATCAAAAGATCGCGCGCTTCGGCATCCAGCCGCACGGGTTTGGTGCGGTAGCGCTCGGAGAAATCATTGGTGAACTTCCTGAAAAGCAGCAGAATGTCCTCGCCACGGTCGCGCAGGGGCGGCACGTAAATGGGGACCGTGTTCAACCGGTAATACAAGTCCTCACGAAACTTCCCATGGTTCACCGCGTCCAGCAGATTCACGTTCGTGGCCGCTACCACGCGGACATTTGTCTTTAAAACTTTGGACGAGCCCACTCGGATATATTCCCCGTTTTCCAGCACGCGCAGCAACCTCGCCTGTGTGCCGAGCGGCATTTCGCCTACCTCGTCGAGGAAGATCGTGCCGCTGTTAGTCGTTTCAAAATATCCTTTCCTCGCGTCGAGGGCGCCGGTGAATGCACCTTTTTCATGGCCAAACAGCTCCGAATCGATGGTTCCCTCGGGTATCGCGCCACAGTTGATGGCAATGAAGGGCCCGTGCTTGCGAGAACTGAGGCTGTGGATGATCTTGGAAAACGATTCTTTCCCGCTTCCGCTTTCACCGGTGATCAAAACCGTCAGGTCAGTGGCTGCGACCTGCACGGCGACGTTGATCGCGTGGTTCAGGCCCGACGAGTTGCCGATGATCCCGAAGCGGTTTTTTATGGCTTGTATTTCCGATGAATCCATGAAATATCTGAGGGCTTGCGGCTGAGCGAAAGCCTTAGTTAATTGTCAAAACGTTTCTTAAAGGCTCAATCAGGGCATTATCGCAATACCGGCTCGGGCTGTACCACGTGGCCCAGCAGCGTTACGGTGGTGCATTCGGTGATCAGTACGTCCACATACTGGCCCTTCTCAAAGTTTTCGCGCGGGAATACGACCTTCTTGTTCTGGTCATTGCGGCCGCTGAGGTCGTCGTCGGAACGTTTCGAGGTTCCTTCAATGAGCACGCGCTGAATGGTGCCTACCAACTGCTGGTTACGGGCGAGCGAAAGGCGCTGCTGCACCTCGATGATTTCCGCAAGCCTTCTCTTCTTGACGTCTTCGGGAATATCATCCTTGAATTTCTTCGCCGCAAGCGTACCCGGCCGTTCCGAGTAGGCGAACATGAATCCGAAGTCGAACTTCGCGTATTCCATCAGCGAGAGGGTATCGCGGTGCTCTTCCTCTGTTTCCGTGCAAAATCCGGCAATCATATCCTGCGAAATACCGCATTCGTCGCCCAGGATCCGGCGGATCGCGTCGATCCGTTCCATGTACCATTCGCGGGTGTAGGTGCGGTTCATGATTTCCAGCACGCGGGTATTGCCGCTTTGCGCGGGTAAGTGAATGTATTTGCAGATGTTGTCATACTTTTTCATGGTATACAACACCTCGTCGGTAATGTCTTTTGGGTGCGATGTGCTGAAACGGATGCGCAGCTCGGGGCTTACTTTGGCTACCATTTCGAGCAAATGGGCAAAGTTCACAATGGTTTCGCCTGTTAATCCACCTTCTGCGGTTGCCTCCGGTTTCCATTTGTAGCTGTCCACATTCTGTCCGAGCAGCGTCACTTCACGGTAGCCGTCGCGGAAAAGGTCTTCGGCCTCTTTGACGATCGAATAGGGGTCGCGGCTGCGCTCACGTCCGCGAGTGAAAGGCACCACGCAGAAGCTGCACATGTTATCGCAACCGCGCATGATCGAAATGAATGCGGTTACGCCATTGGAATTCAGTCGGATAGGGGAAATGTCGGCGTAGGTTTCTTCACGGGAAAGGAAAACATTCACGCCTTTCTGGCCGGTTTCGGCTTCGTCTACAAGCCTCGGTAAATCGCGGTAAGCGTCGGGGCCGGTCACGATATCGACCATTTTTTCTTCTTCCAGGAATTTGGTTTTGAGGCGCTCGGCCATGCAGCCCAGCACGCCGATCAGCATTCCCGGTTTATTTTTCTTAAGAAAATTGAGCTGTTTCAAGCGGTTCCGCACCTTTTGCTCCGCATTGTCACGGATCGCGCAGGTGTTCAGGAAGATGAGGTCGGCGTCATTCACGTCGGAAGTGGTTGCAAAACCGGCATCGCGCATGACGGAAGCCACGATTTCACTGTCCGAAAAATTCATCTGGCAACCGTAGCTTTCGATAAAAAGCCTTTTTTTTCCTGAAAGCGGTTCGTTTTCCGATACGCGCACGGTTTCACACGCTTCCTTGTCCGCCTCGGTCAATATTTTTAATGAATCTGCAATTCTATGCTCCATGAGAAGGAATTCTTAAACGCTCAAAACGCAAATATAGGAAAATTCGGATAAAAACTGACAAACTGTCATACATCCGACGCCGCCCGAATGCGCTCAGAACGGATACCCGACGCCCAGGTTGATATTCAGCGAATTGGCCTCAGTGCGTCTAAAAAGGTGCTTCAAGCGAAGTTCGTCGAGCACGAACCTTTGCAATGCCGGATCATACACTTTCACACCGAAGTCGAAGCGGAGAATGAAGAATGATAGGTCATAACGGATACCGAAACCGGTTCCTACGGCCATCTCGCTCAGGAGTTTTTCCGGCCTGAACTTCTGATCATCCGAAGTAGCATTGCCCAGCCGCCAGACATTACCGACATCCACAAACAACGCATAGTTAATATCACCGAAGAATTTGGCCAGAAACCCCCGCCATTCGAGGTTACCTTCGAGAAGGAGCTCTCCTGGCGACTCGATAGATAGGTTATTGTAAGTCACCGGTGGCGATGAGCCCGGCCCGAGCCGGCGTGGCAGCCAGGCGCGCAAGCTGTTTGATCCTCCGGCAAAGAAATACTTCTCGTAAGGCGGCACCCTGGTGCTATCGCCGTAGCTGTAAATAGCACCTGCATTCACGCGCGCCACAAAAGACGACCGCCTGCCCGTGGCCCAATAGCGCCGGTAGTCGGCATTCCAGCGAAAGTATTTATAAAATTGAAGATCACTACCGAACACATTGCGGATCAGCTCTTTTTGCCTGGGCAGTATATTCAGTGACGTACCGCCGGATTCGAGGGCAATGCGGAAGTAATGGGCGTTTTTGGGCGGCCCTACGAGTGAATTGGTATTGTAAACAAAACTGGCATTAAGATCGGATACGAACGATCGGTTAAAGCTGTAAATCAGGTTGTTGCCCTGATCTTTAAGTACCTGAAGAAGGGAGTCGAAGTCGGAGCGGAGGTAGGTGGTATTCAGGATGTTGAGGTCAACCAGCGATACATTAAAAAGTGTGGTAGGAGTGGGCTGCCATGAATAGTTGGTGTTGATTTTTACATTGGTACGGGTATACTCAGGTCTGTTGACATAGTTATACCCTAGGCTCAGCTGTGTGCGCGGGTTGTTGTTAGCCGTCTGCCGTTTAAATAAATTCTGCGGTGTGAGCAACCGCGGAAATGTAAGCGACGCACTCACACCGATTTCCTCACTCTTATAAATCTGCCGGTCACCTACAAAATTGGGCACCAGCTCAATGCCGCCCCGAATGTTGGTTTCGAAGTTTTCCATGCCATTGAACACATTGCGGATCTTGTAAGACAAGTTGGCGAATGGCCCCGGCGTGCCCTGTAACTGGATCACATTCAAGCCGAGGTCCGTGGAAATCTGGTACTTATCGAGCGGAATGGCTTTGAAGTAACTGTTGATTCCCTGGCCGGTGGAATCGAGCGTGTAACTGTAATTCACAAATCGGAACTGATCTGTGAGCGATAATTGCTGCTGCGTATCGCGTTCCTTTTTCTGGCTGTACCAGGTTTGGGGGCGAAGCTGCATTTTGGTATCCAGCACTTTTCGCGAGAATTTTTTATCCGAAAACACATATTGAATACCTGCGAACATGCTGGTGTCTTTCCGGAAAACTGAATCCGGTATCCCGGCCGGCGGGAGCACCTCAAAATTGACCGAATGGACGGAATAGCGCTTATTCGCGGGTGCCGGCATATCCACCCGCACCTTCACGTCCACCGACTTGAACAGGCTGTCGGTAAGCCTGTTGGTAATCGTATCGTTCACAACATAGCTGATATTCTGCCGCGAGAAGCCCATAAAGCCCTCATTCCGCAACAGGGTTTCAATGCGGATGCGCTCTTCTTCAAACGCGTCGCCGTCGTAGCGTTTCCGGATTTGCAATGCGGCATTTTTCGAGTCGGCTTTTATAAGGCTGTCGGCCAGCTCGTTGTTGATCTGGTAATGCAGGTTGCGGATCATCGTCGCCCGGTTTTCGGTGACGAGGTAATTGACCCGGATTCGCTTGAATATCGTGTCGGGATCAAATGCCACTTTTGCGTCGAAAAAGCCATTGTTATAAAGATACTTCTGCATTTTCTCGGCATTCTGCACCACGTCGGCACGGCTGTAATACACGGGCGCTTCGCCCAGCACGCGCATCCAGAAGTTGCCCTGCGTGGCCCGAACCTGTGCTTTTTCAAGCTTTTTCGCGTAGCGGCGCTGGATTCTTTCGAGCTTTCGGGGAGAATCTGCAAATTCCTGGGATTCTTTCTGATAATTTTGTGTCACCTCAATCACCTTGCGTTGTCGTTCCTCCCGGTTGTAAAACAGCTCTCCGAAACGGTAGAGGCCCACATACGGGAAGATCGGGAAACCAAGCAGGCGGCGGTTGGGCCGCTGCGGAATCAATGCGTCCAGCTCCGAATCGGGGACGATGCGATTTCCCTTGATGGAGGAATTGCCGAGCAGAAAGCCTTTCGAGGTAGGTTTGGGGGCGCAGGAAAATAATCCCGTGAGAACCAGGAAAATCAACCAGCCATATATAATCCTACAATTAATATTCAATGTTGTCAAAAAATCGTATCAAGTATATCAACTCACTCAAAATCAAGAAGTACCGGCAGCTGCACGGGGCATTTATGGTGGAAGGCGCCAAAAGTGTGCTGGAATTGCTTGACTCTGATTTTGAAATCGAGTTTGTACTGGTAACACCGGAATTTCAGCAAAAATACTCAAGTATTTTAACCCGCCATAACGTGTCCGTCGAAACGGTTACTGCGCAGGAGCTGGAAGGGCTGGGATCTTTCCAGACCAACGATTCGTCTTTGGCTGTGGCTAAAACGAAGGAGAATGCGTTTTTGTCTCCGGCTGCGAAGGAATATATACTGATGCTGGACGACGTCCGCGACCCGGGAAACCTGGGCACGATCATCCGCATCGCCGACTGGTACGGCATCACCAAAATCGTCTGTTCCCGCGATACGACCGACATTTACAATCCGAAAGTAATCGCCGCCGCCAAAGGCTCTTTCACCCGCGTAAACCTCTATTACACCGATTTGATCCAATATTTTGAAGAAATAAAAGACACGGGCCGCCAGGTAATCGGCGCATTTCTCGGAGGCGATTCGCTATATGAATTTGAGTACCCGGCCGATGGCGGAATCATCATCATGGGCAACGAATCCAATGGGATTAGCGAGCAGGTTGAGCAATTTGTGACCAACAAAATCATGATCCCGCGCTTCGGAGCGGCGGAATCGCTGAATGTCGGCATTGCGACGGCCGTAATGCTCGATAATATGCGCAGGCAGGTGCCGCTCTGAGGCTACGATTCGTGCGCGGCTTGATGCGAAAGTTCTTCGGCGTAGTCTTTGCCGAGATAATTGTCGATGAAATAGTGCGCTACATACAGCAGCGGCGTCAGCAGAATCGCCACCACGCCCTTGTAGAGGTAATTGATGGTCCCTACCGAGAAAACCAGTTTCAAATCCCAGTTGCCGAAAACGTAGAATGCAATGCCGATCACGACGAAACTGTCGACAAGCTGCGAGAACATCGTCGAACCCGTTGCGCGGAGCCAGATGTAGCGGCCGCCGGTTTTTTTGCGAAGCCATGAAAAAACAAGGATGTCGAGCAATTGGCCCAGCAGGAACGCGGTGATCGAGCCGATCATGATGCCTAATCCCTGGTTGAAAATTTTCGAGAAGGCGTCGTTGATGTTGAATTTATTGCCTTGCGCGTCGGTATTGTTCAGGTCCAGCCAGAATTGCGCGGGGGGAAGCTGCGTGGCGACGTAAATGATCACGAACGTGTACACGATCAGCGCGGAAGTAAGGTAGGATATCCTTTTTACGCCCTTGCGACCGAAATACTCGTTGATAATGTCGGAAGTGATAAACACGATGGGCCAGCTGATTACGCCCGCCGTCATGTTGAAATCCAGCTTCTGGCCGCCGATCGGCAGCTGCGCCGGGGCAATGCCCAAAAGTGTCTCCACTGAAAATATTTTGCCGCCGATGATTTCCGCAATGAGCGCGTTGGTGAGAAAGATACCGCAAAGGAGAAGGAACAGCCGCTGGCGTTTGGCCTCCTGAATGGTTCTGTCGGGTTGGATCATCGGGCGAAAAGTACTTTCAGTGGAGGTTTAGGTTAATTTTTGTTACGCAATCATATCTTCAACGGTGCGCGTGGACATGATGCGTCGGTTGGTCAGGAAAAATTCCAGCTTGTCCATTGCCTGGTTCAACTCGTCGATCGTCGGCAGGAACACAATGCGGAAATGCGGGTCCAGATGGTAATTGAAGCCCGTTCCCGCCACAACGAGCACTTTCTGGTCGGAAAGCAGCTCGTACACAAACTGATCGTCAGCTTTAAAACCGAATTTTTTCAGGTCGATTTTTGGGAAAACATACAGGGAGCCCTTCGGTTTCACGCAGGTGATGCCTGGAATGGACGTCAGCCTGTCATAAACGAGATTCATTTGCTTGTACAACCGGCCGGCGGGCACCACGTGTTCTTTAATGCTTTGATAACCGCCCAATGCCGTCTGGATCGCGTATTGCGTAGGCACGTTCGCGCAAAGGCGCATGCTCGCGAGCAGCAGCAGGCCTTCGGCATAGGATTTGGCCTTCTGTTTAGCGCCGCTGAGGATCATCCACCCGCCGCGGAAGCCCGCCGACCGGTAGTTTTTCGACAATCCGCCGTAGGAAATGCATAATGTATCGTTCACAAACGAGCCCATTGGATGGTGAACGGCCCCGTCATAAAGTATCTTGTCGTAAATCTCGTCGGAGAAGATGATCAACCCGTGCTCTTCCGCAATGCGTGCAATGCGGGCGAGGACTTCCTTGTCGTAAACGGCGCCTGTCGGGTTGTTTGGATTAATGATTACAATCCCCTTGGTGCGCGAAGTGATTTTCTTTTCCAGATCGTCCAGATCGGGGTTCCAATCGGCTTGTTCGTCGCAAATATAATGTACCGGTGTGCCGCCGCTGAGTGAGATAGCCGCGGTCCAGAGCGGGTAGTCGGGCGAGGGTACCAGTATTTCGTCGCCGGGGTTGAGCAATGCTTGCATCGAGAGCAGGATCAGCTCGCTTACGCCGTTTCCGATGAAAATGTCGTTGATTTCAACATCTTGAATACCAATGGTTTGCGTGTAGTGCATGATTGCCTTACGCGCCGCGAACAATCCACGTGAATCCGAGTAGCCTTGCGCATTGCGGATGTTCATGATAATGTCGTGGACGATCTCGTCGGGCGAATCGAAACCGAACGGTGCGGGGTTACCGATGTTCAGGTTATGGATTTTGTAGCCCTGGCTTTCAAGCTCTAACGCTTTCTGGTAGGTAGCCCCGCGGATCTCGTATTTCAGATGATTCAGGCGGTCGCTTTTTAGAAATTCCATTTTTTCAAGAGTTGGATAACCCTCAAAGTTAAAGAAAATCAAACGATGCAATGCTACAAAGGCATTGTTTTGAATGCTTTGACTGGATTTTTGGTGAAAAAAGTTCAGCCACGCAAATCGCATGGCTGAAAATAAACTATTGGGAAACTTGTAATAAGTTGTGATCAGGGCTTGTCCCACCATACGCGGGTATAGTGGTCATCCTTGCCCTGGCTTTGAAGTACGGCCTGATAGTTTGCCTTGTTGAGGTTGTTTTCGGTAACGGGGTAAGCAAGCCGGCGAGGGATTTCAGAACCGCCGTTGAGGGTGGTTGCGGCCGGTTTCAGCACCGGAAAGCCGGTTCTCCGCCATTCCGACCAGGCTTCTGTTCCCTGGAAAAACAGTGCAATCCAGCGCTGGACGCTGATTTTTTCGATGGCCGCATTGGCAGTGTATGCAACGTCGGGTTGAGCCAGGTAGGCTTTCAGTGCGGCGTCGGTGTAGTTTGTTCCCATCCATTGCTGCAACGAGGCCGCCACCGCCGATTCGTAGAGGATTTTGGCATCGCCGTTCGTCCAGCCGAGCGCCGCGGCCTCGGCCTGGGCAAAGAGTACCTGCGCATATGTCATCACATTCACGGCCGAGTTCTGCTGCGAGAGTATCGATCCGATCAGCGAGAGGTCTTGCGCCTTTGAACCGCCTACCGCATAGGGGACGCCTGTGTATTCGCCGGAGATGTTTTTCGCCGCCAGGTAGGGGAGCCGGGGATCGGATACTTTTTTCAGGTAGTTGACGAACACATCGCTGAGTGCATAGTCTTTTCTGTTGCTAACCACATAGTTGGTGTAAACCGGGTTTTCATTATTTGATTCCGACAAAAACTTGTACTGCACATTATCGTCCGCGGAAGTCATAACACCGTCCTGCAAGGCAGCCTGAAATTCCATTTTACCCGTTTCGGGCTTCACTTTCGACAGGCGCAGCGCTGCTATGAGGCGAAGTGAGTTTGCAAACTTCTTCCATTTAAGTGTATTCCCATTCAAAAGAATATCTCCCTGAACGGTTTTCCCTTCGTCGAACTGCGCTGCTGCTTCTTTCCATTCTTTGAAAAGGTCGGTGTAGATCGCTTCCTGCTTATCGAATGATGGTGTGAAGTCGGCGTCGGCTTTCAATGCTTCCGAGTAAGGAATATCGCCCCAGCGATCGGTAATCCATTGGAAGAAATAAGCTTTCAGGATTCGCGCAATGGCGATCTGGTTGGCATTTGACCCGAATGCGGACGCAGCGATTTTGGTGTTTTCACCGGTATTGAGTTCAATGACGTGTTGCAGGTTGATCAACGGGCCGGCATACCAGCCATTGTAGTTGAAATTGATCGTTTTGTACTTCGAATCCTCGATGTAAATCACATCGCCGAATTGTTGCACATACATAGCCGGAACGATGTTCGCTCCGCCGGGGCCTACCTGCGCGTTGATCGTGCCTACATTGCGCAACGCGCCGGTCAGCAGGCCCGCTGTGCTCGGCGAGGACGGGTTGTTGGGGTTCAGGTTCATGTCTCCAAAGTCACTGCATCCTGGTGCAAAGGCCAGCAAGGCGAGTGCGATGGCGGATATATGCCAGCGTTTTTTCATGATCGGACTGATTTGAGGTAAATGTTTTTGCTTAAAAACCTACTCTGAGCGTGGCGCCGACTGACCTGACCGGCGGGAGCTGCCCACCTTCGTACCAGAGCGTTTCTGTTTCTGAAATGTCGATTCCGCCACCGATTGCGCTGTACATCAGCAGGAGGTTTCGGCCGATCAGCGATACGGAAGCCGATTTCAGATGTCTGCCCAAAAGCCTTTTCGGGATTTTATAGCCGAGCGACACTTCGCGGAGCTTGACGTAGGTTTTATCGTAAATCCATTGCTCATTGAGTGCGAAAAGCCAGTTTTCATACAGGTTTTGCGTGTCTACCCGGTAGGTGTTGGGTTGGCCGTCTTCCGTCACCGCATCGAGCAACACACCGCCGCCATTCGCCGGATCGTCGCGTTTAGGCTTGCCGAGCTCGTTGTTGCCGGCTGTTTCCTCGGCTAACCCGGAACCGGCATTGAACATGCGGGTTACCGAAAAGAACTTACCGCCTACCACGAAATCGGTGCTCAGCTGCAATGTCAGCCCTTTGTATTCAAATGCATTGATCAACCCGCCTTTGAATTTCGGTAACACATTGCCGAGGTTCACATTGTTTTCCTTCACGTACAAACCTGCTTTTCCCGCTTTAATGTTTTCGGGCGTCGGGGAATAGACCACCTTGTTGCCCTGTTCGTCTCGCTTGATGCCGACGCCTTCCAGCATTCCCCAGTCTTTCCCCTCGCGTGCATTGAGCGTTAACGCGCGCCACTGCGGTCCGTCCAGGCGGTAATTGTCGCTTTGCTCCGTCAGCTTGACCACTTTCGATTCGTTGCGGTCTGCATTGATGTCCAGCTCCCAAAGGAACTCGCCGGTTTTAACCGGTTGGGCCGAAATATGCAATTCCAGGCCCTTTGTTGTGATCATTCCAGCATTTACGACGGCATTGTTATAACCGCTCGTGGAAGCGACGGCGAGCGGGATAATCTGGTTGCTGTTGTCGTTGTTGTAGGCTGTGAATTCGAGTCCGAGGCGGTTGCTGAAAAACCGCAGGTCGATCCCTCCCTCGTAGGACGACGACATGCCGGGTTTCAGGCTGGAATTGGGCAGGATACCGGGCAATGTCATCGTAGGATTTGAACCATAAACGCTTCCGGCATTATAACTAAGGGCGGTTTGGTATGCGCCGAGATCGGTGCCGACCTGCGCATAGCCGGCTCTCAGCTTTCCGAACGACAGCACGCGGTTGGCCGGAATAAACTCCGAAAACACGAGGCTGGTGGAAACGGAGGGGTACAGATAGCTATTGCTCGACGGCGGGAGTGTGGATGACCAGTCGTTTCGTATCGAACCTTCGATGAAAAGGAAGTCTCCGTAGCCGACGCTGGCGTTTGCAAATACGCTGTTTACTTGCTTCTCAAAAAGGTAGTTTGCCGTCAAAGGGCGGTCTTTGGAGGCGGCAATATTATAGTAGCCAGGTGTGGTAAGGCCGCCGACAGTGGCCTGCAATGTGCCTTCGGTACGGTTGTAACGTATGTTTCCCCCCGCATTGATCAGTATCGATATCTTTTGAATGTCCTTGCCGAAGCTGGCAATGGTTTCATAGTTGTTTTCTGATATGGCTCCGCTGAGGTAGGCGTAAGCCCCCAATCCACCAGCATTCAAAGTTCCTGACGCAACGCGGCCGTCCATGAAGAAGGTGCCATAGTCGCGGCGGACTTTTCCGGTGATTTTCAGGTAGTCGGTAACCTGATAGGTAAGCCCTGCATCGCCGAAAATGCGTTGCTGGCGGTTTACGTTCGTGTTTTCGTACGCCTGCGTGTACGGGCTGTCCCAGTATTTGGGTCGGGCGTCTGTCGGGCTTCCGATGTTCCAGCTTCTGAACGTGCCGTCGGGATTTTTATAGTTTTGAAGGTCTTTGATGTCCAGCTGGCGCTGGAACCATTGGTTAAATGACCCCGTCGTTTGATTGTAGCCGTTCAATGTGGCATTATTGGTGTTAAAAAGCGCAGTGCCCGTACCGGTGCCGCCCGAGCTGCCATAGCGGTCGGCTGGGGCGTTGTCGGTTTTGGTTCCGGTGTAACTTACGTTCAGTTCCGCCGTCAGTTTTTTAGCAAAGCTGATCGACGTTTTTGCGCTGATATAGTCGCGAAGCTGCCGGCTGTTCGGAACAATGCCGTTGTTGACAATGTGCGTGTAGGAAATGCGTGACGAGTAACTGTCGCCGGCCTTTGAAAAAGCGATGTTTGAATTATAGCTGACCGGCTTTTCAAAGAAATCACGCACATTGTTCGGGTGTGCTACGAATGGGGTTTCTTTCCCGAACCCTTCGCCCGGTTGCCACGAAAATGCGGACCGGTGCATCTGGCCGTCCAGTTTCGGCCCCCAGCTCTCGTCTGCCGAGTAGTCCAGGATGCGCTGGCCTTCATAAGATGCCCAGGCGGCCGGGTGGATCTGCGGGTTGAATTTGAAGGTTTCCCATTCCTGAGAATAGCCTCCGCCGTACTCATTCTGATACCTGGGCAGCAGCGAAACCTGGTCCATAGTCATGCTATGGTTGAAGTTTAAGGATGTCTCGCCGGATTTTCCTCGTTTGGTCGTCACCACCACCACACCGGCTGATGCGCGGTTGCCGTACAATGCCGTCGCGGAGGGCCCTTTCAAGACTGTAAGCGATTCCACGTCATCCATATTGACCATGCTGATATCCGTGGGCGTACCATCCACAACGTACAGCGGATCGCTGCCTGCGAGCGAGTTGATACCCCTGATCCGGATGGTAGGCGTCCCGAATTTTGCAGCCGACTGGCCGAGTACCTGCACACCGGCAATTTTCCCGGCGAGTGCATTGCCTATATTCGGGTCGCGGGCGAGTGTGAGTTTGTCGGCCTTAATTTCCTGAACGGCATAACCCAGCGCTTTTTTCTCCCGGGCAATGCCCAGCGATGTGACGACAATCTCCTGAAGTTGCGTTTCATCGCTCGTCAGGACGACGTCCAGCCTGGTTTGATTCCCCACCTGCGCGTCCTTGCTTTTAAACCCAATGAAACTGAAAACGAGAATATTACCAGGCTCTACGTTGATGGTGTATCGGCCGTTATTGTCGGTAATGGAGCCCTTGGTCGTGTTTTTTACCGAAATATTGACACCGGGTAACACCGATCCGTCTTCGGCCGTGACCTGGCCGGTTAGTTCGCGCGTTTGCGCATAGGCAGGGGTAAAGAAGAGCACGATGATACCGGCTCCGAGTGTGAGTAGTAGTTGTTTCATCCAAAAGTCAGGTTTGTAGTTGAAGGGTTTTCGAAAACCTTATGACTCTGAATTTACAATCATAGCATCCTGGTGAAAGGAATGTATCCAGCATCCGGCAGCGCTCAGCTTTTAACCGGTATACTGTCTTTGAACGGAGTGGGATTTTTGTAAACGAAGAAAGGCGGACCGAAGCCCGCCTTTCCTGCTATTTTCAATTCACGCTATCAGAATTTATCCCACCAGAGCTTCGTCGTCAGCTCGTCGCCGCCGATTGCGTCTGCGGCTGCGGCGCGGTTAGATCCGTTGAGCGTCTGCTCTACGATCGGGTAGATCATCCGAACAGGGATCGCCAGGCCGGCAGGCACGTTTCCGCCCGACGGTGGAGACAGTTTCGGGAAATCCAGCCTTCTCCATTCAACCCACGATTCCCAGCCTCTGTTATAAAGCGCGAGCCATTTCTGGAAACCGATTTTTTCTTTCCAATTGCCTTTTGCGGTTGCGTAGGCCACTTTCGGCTGCGCCAGATAGGCTGCTGCGCGCGCTGAACCTTGCGAGGCAACTTCCGTATCGGGGTCCTGTGAGGTCCAGTACACGATGGATGCCGTTACGGCTTTGTTATAGTGGTTGGCTGCATTGCCGGCGATAAAGCCTCTTTCCACCGCCTCGGCCAGCAGGAATTCCACTTCGGAATAATCGAGGAGCAGTCCTTCGAAGTCGGGCTCGATGATGAGGTCGCTTACGTGCGAGAAGTCGGCGTAAGTGTTGAGCATGCCATATTTACCACCCACGTACTTGCCCCCAACCGGCGTAAAGAACTGCGCTCTTCTCGGATCGTTCAGTTCGTTCATCGGGTTGACGATTGTTTCCGACGCTACAAAATCCTGGCGGCTGGTGTACAGCGGGTTCAGGTTCTGTGCGATCACGTTGTAGTTCGGCGGGGTCGAGATGTAGGGGAATGCTGCATTGTCCGCATTGCTCGTGAACACGTTCGGAGCGGCTTCGGCTACCATTGTCTTCGCTTTGGCAGGGTCGCTGTCGGCGATGATCATGGCAAGTTTCAGTTTCAGCGAGTTGCCGAATTTCACCCATTGCGCCATATTGCCTTTGTAAAGCAGGTCGCCGTCGGAAAAAGGTGTTCCTTTCGATTGCAGTTTCGGAAGGGCTGCGTCGAGCCGGGCCAGAATGGCGTCGTACACCGTTTTGGCATCGTCGTATTTCGGCAGCGGGTTTTCGGGGTTCATCGACTCCGAGTAAGGGATGTTACCGAATGTATTTACCAAAGCAGCCCAGGTAAGCACTTCCACGACTTCAATCTGCGCCAGCTGCACATCTTTCGTTTCCTGGCTGATGAATTCATCCGCATTGACCAGCCTTCTCGACTCATTCAAATCGGAGATCACACCTTTGTACAGTCCGCGCCAGAATGATTCTGGGATAATGCGGGCTGTTACATTGTAGCGCGGCTCATCCAGATAAGTGGTGGTGGTCCAGTGCTGAACGTACAGACGGTAGTTGTTTACATTAACGTTGGGGCTGGTGAGCGTGTCGGCCAGACCTTTCAACGCGTTGGAGAACAGGGTAACAGGCGGTGCCGTCGAGGGACGCTTGGTATCCACATTGTACTCGTCCAGGCTATCGACGCAGGCCGTCAGCAACAGGAACGGGAGGAAAAGAATGATTAGTTTTTTCATATCGCTTAGAAACGGAATTTAACATTGAAGCCATAGTTTCTTACAGCCGGGTAAGCACCGCTCTGGTAACCGCCCGCGCCGTTCAGCAGTCCTGAGCCGAGGCCTTCTTCCGGGTCCTGGAATTCCATGTTTTTGTGAAGAATCCACAGGTTACGGCCGATCAGCGAAACGTCGATCTGCTTGAATGCACGCAGCTTGCTCACGATCGCCTGCGGAAGTGCGTAAGTAAGGGCAACTTCTCTCAATTTTACATAGCTCGCGTCGTAGATGTACATGGCTCTCGGCGGGTTGCCTGGGTAGCCGTAGGCAGTAGCACCGTTTCCGTCCACATTAGCCGCGCGCACGGTGTTAGGGCTTCCATCTGCTTGTACACCCGGGAAGAGCACGCCGCCGCCTTCTGAAACGGGAGATCTTTTAGGATTGCCCAGTTCGTTCAGGCCGGCTGTGATCGGGTAAAGGCCCGTTCCTTCACCATACCATTGGTCGAGTGACCACACATCGCCGCCGTGACGGATGTCGAGCAGGAAGCTCAGCGAGAGTGTTTTGTATTTCAATGTATTGCTCACGCCTCCGATCCAGTCGGGGTTGGGGTTACCGATAATTTCGGCTGAGCTCGAAGTCGCTGCATAAATACCATTGGCTTTCACCACTTTCTGGCCGGTGCCTTCGTGGTAAACGAAGTTGGTACCGCGGATAATACCGAATGGTTGGCCTTTGGCAGCGTTGATAGACACCCCGCCCTGCAAGCTGGCGATGGTAACGTTGGTTACCTCCGTTTCGCCTTCACCATACAGGCTGATCACCTTGTTGCGGTTTCTTGCGAAGTTTACATTCACGGTCCAGGAGAAGTCCTGCACACGGATCGGCGTTACGTAGGCGGAAATTTCGATACCCTTGTTTTGTACCTCACCGGAGTTGACATAACGGAATGCATAACCGGTAGCGGCAGTGATCGAAACGGGCAGGATCTGATCCAGCGTAGATGAACGGTAATAGGTGAAGTTGAAGCCTACGCGGTCGTTCAGGAATGCACTTTCCAGACCGAATTCATAGCTTTTGGTTCTTTCCGGTTTCAGGTCCGGGTTGTTTTTGGTATTTCTCAATGTAAAGTAAGGCACATTGCCGATACCCGTTGGCTTGTCGTACACGTCGATCGTGCTTCCCCATGGCGCATCGTTACCTACTTCGGCATAGTTGGCGCTTAATTTCGCCATCGTGAGCCAGCCCAGGCTTTTCAAAGCATTCAGGTTCGAAATGTTGAAGTTGGCACCGATTGCAGGATAGAAATAGGTGTTGTTGTCCTTGCTAAGCGTCGTCGATTTGTCTTGTCTCGCCGTCAGGTCGAGGTTTACGAGATCTTTGTAACCGAATGAAGCCTGTGCATACAAACCGTCCACGCCGATTCTTCTGTAAGTTTCAACAGGCGCTTCGATCGGGTTGGCCGAGTTGGAGAGGGAATAAAGCCCTGGTACAACCATTCCGCCGTTTGTCTGTGCCCGGATCGAGTTCTCAGTCGACCGGCGCATGCTTCCACCCGCCAAACCTGAGAAGTTGATATCCTTCGTAATGGCTTTGCGGAAATTGAAGATCACGTCGAGGTTCGTTTCGTTGAAACCTCTGTTAAAGCGTTTGTACTGAGCCGGATCGGCGCTTCCGAATGCAATGCGCTCTTCCTGCATATCCTGCGTGCCGTTGTAGGCGAAACGCGTGGTGAGGTCAACCCACGGTGCGATTTTGTAAACTGCCGCGGCATAGCCGAAGAAGTTGTCACGAGAGTCGTTCGAGAAGTTTTCGTAGCGGGAGAAATATGGGTTTTCGGAGTAAATGGGGCCGTTCTGATCGAATGGCGCCCGCGGATCGCCCCAGTTCCAGGTTACATCCTGTCTGTTCCTGAAATACGCAGCTTTCTGTTCGAGAATGTCGACGTTCGTCTGGAACCACTGTCTGAACTGCTGATTAGGGTTTTTGCCGTCATAACCGGTTCCGTAGCGGCCCACGCCTTTCACCTGCGAGTAGTTCGCATTGGCGGAGATCGTCAGCTTCTTGGTCAGGTCGAACGACGCCGAGAAGTTGAACAGGTTTTTGCCGAGTTTACTGTTCGGAAGCACCCCTTTTTCGTCGCTGCGGGTAAAACCGGCCTTGAAAGTGGTGTTTTCGCCTCCGCCCAGGATGCTTACGCTCTGGTTGGACGTAACTGCGGTTTGGAAGAATGCGTCAGGGCCGTTTTTGGCGGCTACCCAGGGGGTCATCTGGCCATAGGTCGGCGACGAGGGGTCAAGCGCATCCCATTGGTATACCATTCTGTTGGGATCGAATTTCGCTCCGTAAGAGGCATCGGCGTCGAATATCGCGATGTCGCCTTCGCCTGAGCCCAGGTTACCGCGGTAGAATTTGTTGGCCGAGCCGTCGCCGCCATAACCTGCTCCATATTCTTTCTGGTATTTCACATACGTGCTTTTGTCGATCTTGCCCCAGGTAACGCCGCTGTTGACGGTCACGTCGAAGCTGTTTTTGCGGCCTTGCTTGGTGGTAACGAGGATTACCCCGTTGGCTGCGCGTGAGCCGTAGAGGGCTGTCGCAGCGGCGCCTTTGAGCACGTTCACCGAGGCAATGTTGTCCGGGTTGATATCGGAGGCGGCATTACCGTAGTCGGTGCCGGAGCGGCCGGTCTGCTGGTCGGACGAGTTGTTGTTGGCGTTCGTCACCGGCACGCCGTCGATCACCCACAATGCCTGGTTGTTACCGGTGATGGATTTGTAACCACGGATCACCGCGCTGGTCGATCCACCGAGGTTATTGTTGGTTTTGATATCCAGACCGGCAATTTTACCTGCCAGCGAGTTCATCACGTTCGGGTTACGTGCCTGTACGATCTGCTCATTATTGATTTGCTGGGCTGCATACACGAGCTCATTGCGCTTCCGCTCCTGTCCAAGGGCGGTTACAACTACTTCCTGAAGTTGGCTTACATCGTTTTTCAGGGAGACGTTGATCACCGACTGGCTGCCTACAACCACTTCCTGGCTCTGGAAACCGATAAAACTGAACACGAGCGTAGTGCCGGAAGCGGCCGATATCGAGTACTTTCCGTCGGTATCGGTGGTGGTACCGCGAGTAGTACCTTTCAAAGAAATGTTCACGCCCGGAAGTATCGAGCCGTCGTCCGCGGTGACCGTACCGGTCACGGCGAGATCCTGGGCGTGCAGCTGCGTCAGAAATAGCAGCATACACCCCATTAGGGAGCATAAAATCTTCCTCATAAATTAATCTTAAAGTTAGGTTTGTTATGTAAACATACTGTTGCAAAAATAACTATTAGTTTGACCATTACAACCCGGTTATTGCTAATCTTCAAAATTTGCTTTGGTTTTTGTGACTGATTTGGCAAATATTATACTTGCAAAGGAATGTTTTTTGCAATTTTTTCAAATATGACTCATTTCCGAAAAATTGCGTGATTTTAAGCAAATGCTAATGATTATGCCCTTTTTTTGAGGATTTTGCAGCGTTTGGCGTAATCAGCCCATATTTGGGCCAATCGACGGTTTTAGTATACGTCGGCTATATACGTAGCTCGTTTTAAGAAAGAATCTAAATAGAAGCGGCCGCAGCCAACGGCGTGATTTTCTGAATGGAAAGGATGAAGGAATTTTTATTAATTATTTGCATTTTTTTAATATTGTTTGTATTTTGAATCAAATTTTTCGAGCCTTTAAACGGGCGTTTTTCAGGCCTCGAATCCGCACTTTTCCCTCCACATCACATTTAGTTAATATTAGAATTGTTTGAAAATCGTCTAAGGAAAGGTTGGTAGTGTTGAAATTTTGGCGACGAATACCGCAAAACGCGTGAAGTTCTAATAAATACGTTTATGCAACCTTTTTTACGCTTCCTGCTAACAAACTGGCAATGAAAGCCCGTTTCTGCCAAATTATATTCTGGACATTGATTTGCAGGGCGTTGTAATTGATTGAAACAACAATTAGTTTTGTAACCTTGACGCAATTAACCCAATAAACAAACTTTAAATCCTTTGTATGAGAAAGACTCTACTGTTTCTATTCTTAGGGTGCTTATTGATTCCTGGCTGGCAGGCATTTGCCCAGGATAAACAAGTATCGGGAGTTGTTACCGCCGACGACGGTAGCGTGCTCCCCGGTGTAAACATCACCCTGAAAGGTACGACCCGAGGTATCACCACCGATATCGACGGAAAGTACACTATCTCGGCCCCCTCTTCCGGAACATTGGTGTACTCGTTCGTGGGTTACATCAGCCAGAGCATCGTGGTCGGCTCGAAATCGACGATCAACGTAACATTGGCGTCGGATGCCCAGCAGCTGGGCGAGGTGGTCGTAACCGCGCTCGGTATTTCGCGTGAGCGTAAGTCGCTCGGTTACAGCACCGCCACCATTTCAAACACATCCATCACGGAAGCCCGTAACACCAGCCCGCTCGATGCGCTTAGTGCGCGCGTGCCCGGTCTGTCTGTAAACACGGCGTCAGGAGCACCGGGTGCGTCGACCGTCCTGAACATCCGCGGTTTCAATTCCGTGACCGGGAACAACCAGCCGCTTTACGTCATCGACGGCGTGCCGATGAACAACCGCGGTAACACTTCATCAACCAATGCGCAAAACAGCAATGATGATTTCAACCGTTCGATGGACTTCGGTAACCAGATGAACGACATCAACCCTAACGAAATTGAAAGCATTACCGTACTGAAAGGCATTTCGGCATCCGCCTTATACGGTAGCCGCGCAGCCAACGGTGCGATCCTGATTACTACCAAAAGAGGAAAATCCGGTAAGACACAGGTTGACATTTCATCGTCATTTGCGCAATCCCGAATACTTCGCGTACCACACCTGCAAAATACGTACGGCCAAGGATGGAGCGGCATATTCGATCGCCTCGAAAACGGTTCATGGGGACCGAAGCTCGACGGCCAGCCACGTGTATGGGGCAATGTGATCGACAATGCACAGATGTTGAAATCGTTCTCGGCACAGGAAGACAATATCAAGGACTTCTTCGATAAAGGCTACGAATGGAATAACAACATTGCGGTATCTGGCGGTACCGAAACGGCTAACTACCGCGTAGCTTATTCCAACGCGACCGCGGATGGTGTTGTACCTACCAACGCGGACTCATACAAACGTAATACGCTGAGCCTGAGTGGTGGTTTGAAGCTGGACAAGTTCTCGGTAAATGCCAACATCAACTATGTACACAAAAATCAGAAAGCGGTAGCTACCGGCCAGGGCGATGATGCGGGAGGTGGTAAAGTGCTGTGGCAAGAGCTGATCCAGATCCCGAGAGACCACTCGATTGTGGACTCGAAAGCTATCCTCGATCCGAGCAATCCGTTTTACAAATACATGACGTTGGATACGTATTTTACACCATACGCCCAAAACCCTTACTGGACGCTTTATAACCAGGGTAACAACTACGACGAAGACCGTATCTATGGTAATCTGGAATTCAACTATCAGATACTGAAAGAGCTGAGTGCGACATGGAGGCTGGGGGGCGACTATTCGGACGCATTTCAGAAAGACTGGGGTAATGTAGGCCGGATTACGGAAGGTTCACCGAATTACGGTATTGCCAACGATGTATTTGGTGCCGTTTCACAACTCGGGAGACAGAATCGCCAATTCAACAGCGATCTAATCTTAAATTATAAACACAATTTCGGATCAAGATTCGATGTACAGGCTTTCCTTGGGCACAACCTGAATGAAAGAACCGCACTTACCCACTTTTCCAAAGTGACCAACCTCGATTTGCCGGGCTTTTACAGCCTGTCGAACAGCTCGGTGACACCGATTACTTTCGGCACAACCAGCAAACGACGCCTGGTAGGTGTATATGGTTCAGCGACATTTGGATTTGATAACTGGTTATACCTGACCGTAGGGGCACGTAACGACTGGACAAGTACACTTCCAAAAGGCAAAAACTCGTATTTCTATCCGAGCGCCAGCATTAGCGCGGTTCTGTCCGATGTTTTCAAACTTCCTGCTGAAATCCCATTCGTAAAAGTACGTTTTGCCGCCGCTTCCGCGGGTAACGACGCGGATCCTTACCAAATTTATTCTGTGTATGTGCCGGGTGATGTGCGCGCGGGTGGTTTCGGAAATATTGTGTTCCCATTCGGCGGGATCAACGCCTACGAAGTTTCCAACAACCGTGGAAACGAGGCTTTGAAACCTGAAATTTCAAACGAATATGAAGGAGGGCTTGAACTGGGCTTTTTCGGAAGAAGGGTAGGGCTCGATCTGAGCTATTACAATAAGCTGACCAAGAACCAGATCATCAGCCTGAGCCTGGAACCGGCTACGGGTGTAACCACGCAAACGGTTAACCTGGGAAGCGTGCGCAATAAAGGGTTAGAGCTGGCCCTTAACCTGGTGCCGGTGCGTACGGATAAAATTGAATGGGGTGTTACTTTCAATTATAACAAGATCTGGAATAAGGTCGAATCCCTGGGATTGGAAGGCGGATCGGGTAATATCCTGTTGAACAGCAGCTACAATGTGAAATTACGTGCCAAAGTAGGCGAGCCGCTGGGTTCAATCTACTCACCAGACACACGTCGTGATCCAAACGGAAACATTATCGTAAACCCTGAAACCGGTCTGCCGCTGGTAAGCTCCGAAGAAACATACCGGGGCTCGATCAATCCGAATTACACGCTCGGCTTGTCGACCTACCTGGATTTCAAAGGTTTAAGGCTGAGTGCAAATGGTGATTACCGTAATGGTGGTGTGTTCTACTCTTACACAGCCCGCCTTAACTACTTCAATGGAAACGCCTATAATACGCAATATAATGACAGAGAGCCGTTTGTAGTTCCAGGCTCGGTGGTGGAGCATGATGGCGGTTTTATCCCTAACACGACGCCGGTTTCAAGAGCCGATGTATTCACCTACTACGGAGGACAAACGTCTGCCAACGAATTCAATCATGTGCTGCCCAGGACCTTCTTCAAGCTGAGAAACGTGTCGTTGACTTACACCGTGCCGAAAAAATCATTGGAAAAATTGCCCGTCCGCGGCGCGTCCATCGGTATTTTCGGAAGGAACCTGATCCTGTGGACGCCTAAGGCAAACCATTATGTGGATCCGGAAGCCAACACGTTTGGTACCAGTCTGAAAAACCTCTACGGTGAATTTGCCGCTGGTCCGTCTACGGCTACTTATGGTGTCCAGTTAAATCTATCATTCTAATAAGGATTCAAATGAAAGGAATTATAAAGAACGGCTTTTTGCTGTTTGCAGCATTTTCGCTGGGATCTTGCAACGATTGGCTGGATGTGAACGAAGATCCCAACAATCCGAGGACCGTACCTGCGGAATACGTTTTGCCGGCAGCGCAGGCTTCCCTGGCAGGTACCGTCGGCGGTGATCTGGCGATCATCGGAGGGATGTGGTCACAGCACTGGACACAGTCCAACTCGGCGAACCAGTACCGCAATATCGATTCGTACGACCTCACACCCGCCGATTATAATATCGCGTGGACCGAATTGTATGCCAGTGCCATCAACGATTTTGAGGACGTGAAAAGGCAGGCGACCGAGTCCGGCAACAACAATATGCTGTTGCAGGCCATCGCCGGGCAAACTTACGCTTACCTGACGCTGACCGATTGGTTTGATAAGATCCCGTTGTCCGAGGCATTGCAGGTAGAAACCATCAAAACACCAAAATACGACGATGGCCCTGCGGTATACGCCGAACTGTTGAAACGACTGGATGCCGCGTTGGCGCTGGATTTTAACAATGGAACGTCTACGGCGGTAGGATCGGACCTGATTTGGGGCGGATCCAGTTCAGCTGAGCAAATTGATCTCTGGAAGCGGTTCGTGAACACGCTGAAACTGAAAATGTACCTTCGCCAGACTGAGAGCGCTAACAAAACGCAGGCCTTGGCGGCTATCAAAGCCATGCTGGATGCCAATACCCCTTTGCTGGAAGACGATGCAGCGATCACAAAGTTTGTGGACGAGCCCAACAAGAGTAACCCGCTTTACGAAAACAATATTCGTCAATTGGGCACTGGGACCAACCTCCGTTTGAGTCGCACATTGCAATTGTATCTGGAAGAGAATAATGACAATGCTCGTTTGGCCGCTTACTTCGCACCTGGCCCTACCGGCCAGTATGGCATTGTGCAAGGGGATTACCTAACTACAGTCGCGGTAACAACTCCCAGCGTCGCCAGAATGTTGCCTACCGATCCCTTCTATTTTTTCAGCATCGACGAGATATACTTTATCCTTTCGGAGTCGTATCTGCGCCTAGGCAACGATGCCAAAGCAAAAGAGTTTTATGATAAGGCTGTAACGGAAGCATACGCGAAATTCAATATTACGTTTGATGCAAAAAAAATTGCCAAAGGTGGTGTTTATGAGTATCCGTCGGCTGGTAATACCGAGGCAAAATTAAAAGCGATCATGTACCAAAAATGGGTTGCGATGTTCCGTCAGGGGTACGAGTCGTTCTGGGATCAGGCGCGTACTGGTTATCCCGAAAAATCGCCGGTCGCTGCCACCGATCAGAACTACGTTCCGGGCCAGTGGACTTCGGCAGTGAATGCGGTAACCCCCGGAAGGGCATTGCCAAAGCGGCTCCCTTACACAGCCGCTTCGCGCGACGTCAATCCGAATGCGCCGGCGGCAGTTCCGGTTACAGAAAAAATTTGGTGGATGAAGTAATCACAGGTTATTGATCACGAACAATATGAAAAGAGGAATCAAGCTAATATTAGTAGCCCTGACTTTGTTTGCAGTTATGTCCTGCGAAGACAAAACGACAGAGGGGATATCCAGCATTACCAATTATCCCATCATCACCATAAAGGGTGATCAATGGAATGTGGTTAATGTAGGCGGCACCTTCACCGATGCCGGAGCGACCGCAACCGAGGGCGGCCAGGACATTGCCGTAAAGGTTGTGGGTACGGTGGATACCAAGACACCCGGCGTATACATTCTCGAATACCAGGCGGTTAACAAAGACGGATTTTCGTCTGTCGATTATCGCTACGTAGGCGTTATTTCGGCTGCGGCTGCCGCAGTGGACATTTCCGGAAAATACCAGCGTAATGCCGGTGCATTCGGTGTTTCCACCGTAACGAGGGTGAAAGGTAATCTTTACAAAACGGACAACGTGGGAGGTGTTTTGGCGCCGGCGGCAGGTGAGACGGTTTACTTTTACTATTACGACAAAGGTAAAATCGAATGTCCCTACCAGCTTACGCCCGGAAACTCTTTTGAATGCGAAAGCGAATCCATCAAAGAGGGCGTATCGTATAGCTGGATCGTGCTGAACCCACTATTTGGTACCGCATTGCGTACTTTTGAAAAACTTTAATATCGAAACACTTATGAAATATATAAAGTATTCCCTGATAGCGCTGGTTTTTGGACTATTGTCGTGCGACCTCGGAAATGAACCTGAAATAGAGGGTACGAAATTACAGGCAATGTGCGGTGAATGGTGGATCAATGTGTTGGTAGATGGTGAAGATATTGGCGCCGGCTTTAATTTGGTTACCACTGCCAATACAGCGGCCAACAACGAAACGGATCTCATTCTGGATGACCATGGACTTTGGCCCGCCAAGATTGTTACAAAGGTGAACCTTGCCGGAATGACCTTCAACGCAACACCAGACCTCTCTAATGAATACGATTCCGATATCAAAGTATCGTTAATAGAGGGTAAGATTCTGAAAGGTGCAGCTACGACACCAGGCGGCAACAAGACGGACTCCCTATATGTAAAGTTCGAGTTTTCGGATGATGCAGGAACTCAATACGAATATGCCGGCTACCGTCGCACCGGTTTCCGCGAAGACGAACACTGATCAAGCGCTAATGCTACATCAAGGCCTTATCCATTGCGGGTAAGGCCTTTTTTTATAACTTACGATTGTCACTTCACCATTACCTATGAAAATTCTTTCTACCAAAAGCATTTCCAGATTAGCCCTCCAAATCTCCGCGACGGCGCTGATCGCCGCAATACCCAGCCTGTCGGCACGCGCGCAGTCACCATTGGCCAAATCGATCGATCAAAAATCGCCGGCATTGGAAAAAAAGCTGGTCGAATGGCGACGCGATTTTCACCAGAACCCAGAACTCGGCAACAGAGAGTTTAAAACCGCCGAAAAGGTGGCCAATCATTTGAAACAGCTGGGCATTGAAGTACAAACGGGCGTGGCGCATACCGGGGTTGTAGGGCTGCTCAAAGGCGGCAAACCCGGCCCTGTGGTGGCATTGCGGGCCGATATGGACGGGCTGCCGGTGACCGAGCGCGTGGATGTACCTTTTAAATCACAAGTTACAACCGAATACAACGGACAAACTACGGGCGTAATGCACGCCTGCGGGCACGATACGCACGTGGCAATCCTGATGGGCGTGGCAGAAGTGCTGGCGTCGATGAAAAGCGAACTTCCGGGCACGGTCAAGTTCATATTCCAGCCTGCGGAAGAAGGTGCGCCGCAAGGCGAGGAGGGAGGCGCCGAGCTGATGGTAAAAGAGGGCGTGCTCGAAAATCCGAAAGTCGAGGCGATATTCGGGCTGCATATCGATTCGCAGATCGAAGTCGGCAAGATTGCCTACCGGCCCGGCGCGACGATGGCGGCGGTCGATTTTTTCAGTATTGATGTGAAAGGGAAACAGACGCACGGCGCTTACCCGTGGTCGGGCGTTGACCCGATTGTGACGTCGTCGCAGATCGTGACTGCACTGCAAACCATCGTAAGCCGCAACCTCAACCTCACGCAGGCACCGGCTGTGGTGACCATCGGTGCCATCCACGGCGGCGTGCGGCAGAATATCATCCCCGAATCGGTGAAAATGATCGGCACGATCCGGACTTTTGACGAGGGAATGCACTCATTTGTACACAAGCGCATTAACGACATATCGACCAACATTGCCGAAAGTGCCGGTGCCACGGCCAAAGTGGATATCGATGTCATGTACCCGGTTACCTATAACGACGAGGCGCTGACGGCCAAAATGATCGGTACGCTCGAAAATGTGGCTGGAAAAGAGCAGGTGAATGTGATTCCGGCGAAAACCGGCGCCGAAGACTTTTCATATTACCAGCAAAAAGTGCCGGGTTTCTTCTTCTTTCTGGGAGGAATGCCGAAGGGTAAAAAGGTGTCGGAAGCGGCCCCGCACCACACGCCCGACTTCTATGTGGACGAGGGCAGTCTTGTGCTCGGTGTGCGGTCCATCGCGCGGCTAGCCACCGATTACCTCGAAAAGGCGAAAACGAAAGCGAAGTAAGGCTATTCCGGAATGTTCTTCCTGACCTGATCGAACAGGAGGCTCGGGAAGAATCGTTTGAGATAAATGGCGGCCACTTCTTTAAAACCACCGATATAAATCTCCTTCTTGTCGGTTTTCACCGCATTCAGGATTTTTTGTGCACAAACATCGGCCGGTATGCCCGTGGCCTGATTGCTATCCATTTTTCCAAATTTATCGCCCGCCGCATCCAGCGCATTGAGTGAAATGTTGGTGCGAATGTAGCCTGGGCAAATGGTGGTGACTTTGATGTTATGCTGATAACCCTCAGCCCGCAGCGAGTCGTAGAACCCTTGAAGCGCATGCTTGGCAGCATTGTATCCCGACCGCATGATGGTACCGATTTTACCTGCAACGCTGCTCATCACAATAAAATGCCCCGATTTCCGGGCGATCATATGCGGCAAAACCGCCTTGGTAATGGCCACCGTGCTGAAAAAATTGACGTTCATCAGGCTTTGATACACTTCCAGATCGGTGTCGTTGATATAAGAGCGCTGACTCACGCCCGCATTGTGCACCATAATATCGATATGCCCGAAATGCGCGATCACCTGATCGGCGGCAGGTTGGGCCTGGTCCAGCTGCGTCACATCCAGAGGCAACACCAGCACATTGGCGGCCGGTAATGCGGTTTGTTGCTTCACCCGTTCCAGCTCTTCGCGCCGGCGGGCCGTGAGCACGAGTTTAGCGCCTTCTTTGGCAAAAGCCATCGCCAATGCCTCGCCGATACCCGAAGATGCGCCTGTGATCCACACGACCTTGTCTTTGAAATTTGTCATAATGATTTGCTAAACTAGTGCGGAATGCGAAAGGAATTTTAAATGCACGCCATCGCCTGTCACATTCAGGGCAGCATGCATGCCCACACCCATGGCGCGGTTGTCGCCCACATGGCCCACCGGGAAGTCGAAACAAACCGGGTAGCCGAATTCCGCAACGTGTTCAGCGATAATTTCGTTGGAATCCTTGCCGAATGTCGGACTGCTGTTATCCTTCATATCGGTAAACTGCCCCACGATCAGTCCGGCGAGATTAGACAGCTTGCCTGATCGTCTCAGCTGGATCATCATCCGGTCCAGGTTGTATAAATATTCGTTGATATCCTCGATAAAGAGAATCTTGCCGTTGGTATCGATCTCCGTTTCGGAGCCGATCAAATGCGCGAGCAGGCAGAGATTTCCGCCCACCACCTGCGCCGACACTTGTCCTGTGCGGTTGAGCACGTGACTGGGAACGAAGTATTCAGGCAATTCGCCGAATAGCATCTGCCGGAGCGATTCCGCCGCAACTTCCGAGCCGGCCGAGGTAATGGACTTGGCCATCGGTGCGTGAATGCTTGCGAAGCCGAGTTGGTAAGTGCGTGAAAGAAACGCGGTAAGATCGCTGAAACCCACGATCCATTTCGGATTTTGAAGAAACTGCCCGAAATCAAGTTTGTCCACAATCCTCGAACATCCATATCCGCCGCGGGCTGCGATGATGGCTTTAATGGACGGATCGTCCAGCATTTCCTGCACATCGGCCAGGCGATCCGCATCGGAGGCCGAAAACTGATTGTACGAAGTGTGCAAAGTTTTGCCTTCCACCACTTCCAGCCCCCATTGCTCCCGGAACAACTTGATGCCGGGCACAATATCATCATACTTCACAATACTGGCCGGAGCCAACACCCCAACGCGATCGCCGGGTTTCAGAAATGCAGGAAATTGGATTGGGTTCATTCAAATATTAAAGCAATGCCTCCGGTTGCTGTTATTCGGAAGGAAAGATGGGAATTAGTAGTGGCCTTTCAGAGAAAGAATGTATATCGTGTCGTCAACGATCTTATACACGATACGATGTTCATGGCTGATCCTTCTGGAATATCTTCCGGCCAGTTCATATTTCAAAAGTTCTGGTTTTCCGATCCCTTCCGTTGGCGTGTCGGCGATGGATTCGAGTAGCTGTTCTATTTTCTTGATGATAGCCTTGTGCCGGATTTATTCCAAAATGACAAGTGTGTGATTGCTTTTTCCGTAAATGCTATTTTGAATTTGCCAGATCCCATACGTTAGTACCGGGTTCGTATTGAACGGTTTTGCCTTCATTGATTTGTTGCTCGCTTTCTTTGATCATGGCCACGAATTCGGGGTCGTACGGTTTGTCTTCCTTTTCTTCGAATGCCACCTTAAATCCGCGTGAAAGTGCTCTCACAGCCTTCATCACTTCCTGGTTTTCAGTTTTTATCGTCAGCGTAGTCATATTCTTCAAATGTTATTATGGATTGAAGTTACACATTTTTCCGCCGGGAAGAAATCATACAAAAATCACATCCTCAACCAACGCACTCCCCATTTCCCGGTTGATCAGCTCAATGATCTTGCTTTTTGCCCGGAAGAGCTCGTTGCGGAGTGGTGCGGATTCGATTTGCAGGAACAGGATGCCGTCTTTGATATATACCTTCTTGGTGCGGGTGGCAATGGCCGAACCCATGATCTTGTCCCAATGCGCTACTACATAGGATTGGTCGAAACGGCTACGTAGCTTGTACCGGTCGAGCATTTGATCAATAGCCTCCTTCAACGGCGTCACGCCGGGCCTTCGGGATGCTTTTTCCTTGTCAAACCGATAGTACATAATAATAACCTGATTCGTGAATATGCAAAGGTAGCCAAGTTCGGGGTTCGGGGCGAGTAACCGGGGTTACTTTTTTAAGAGCTGCTCGTACACCACGTCCATGATCGAAGTACGGATGTTCATAGCCGAAATCTTGTTGTTGTCGCGCGTGGGGTATACCCGGTTTGAAAAAAAGACGTAGTTGAGCCCCCACGCCGGGTCGGCCCACGTCATAATGCCCGTGTAACCCGTGTGCCCGAAGCTCGACGGGCTCGCATACCGCGGCGCATTACCCGTGTATTTGAAAGTCGGCTTATCGAACCCGATTCCGCGACGGCTGCCTTCTTCCGGATATTGGTAGCGCGTGAACTCGATCAATGCATCCTTGCTCAGCAACTGCTGCCCGCCATAGTAGCCGTCCTGCAAATACATTTGCCAAACTTTCATCACATCATTGGAGGTGCCGAAAAGCCCCGCGTGGCCGCTCAGGCCGCCCAGCATGGCTGCGGCTTCGTCGTGCACCTGGCCGTGCAGCTGCGTCATGCGGAAAAACGTGTCGCGCTCGGTAGGTACGATGTCGTCGAGTTTGTAGAAGCGTTTCGGGTTAAATGTGAGCGTATTAGCGCCAAGCTTGCGATAATAATGGTTTTTGAGATAATCTTCAAAACCTTCGCCGCTCAGCCGCTTCACGATCTGAGGATAGAGAATGAATGAAAGATCGCTGTACACGTAGCCTTCCTTTTCATTCAAAGGCGAGTTACGGATCGCTTTGAAGATCGTTTTGTCATAGTTTTTGAAAATAAAAAGGCTGTCGCCGACCACCGAAGTAGGGTAGCGTTTGGATTGCTTTGTGCTGAATGTCTTCTTTTTCCAGCTTCCGTCCGCATTTTGTGCTTCTTTCCAAAGAACAATAAAAGCTTTCAGGCGAGCGCTGTGGGTTAGCACGCGGCGCCATTGCAGGTCGGCTTTGTTGGAACCTTCGAAATCTGGCAGGTAATCCTTCATCGTTGCGTCGAGGTCGAATTTTTTCTGGTCCCAGAGGCTCATCAGCGCGAGGGTGGACGCGGTGATTTTCGTGACAGAAGCCAGGTCGTACAAATCCGTCACTTTTACCGGTTGGCTGCCTTCGTAGGTGTGTTTGCCGTAGGCTTTGCGGAAAAACACCTTGCCGTCCTTCGCCAGCTGCACCACGCAGCCGGGCGTCGCTTTCTGCGCGACAGCCATGTTGGCGATCGAATCTATTTTAAATGTGATAACCTTCGAATCCAGTCCAAGCTCCTCGGGAATGGTGTATTTCAACCTGCCCAATGCGGGTGTTTCGATGCCTGCGTGATAAGGGTACTGCGCATTCACAGTCACCGGCAGCTTGCCCAGCGCGGGAATGGCGCCGAAAATCAGCTGCGCCGACAGGTCCTGCGTGTAAGGTGTGAGCTGGTAGGCCATCACCAGCGCCTTCGCGTCGTCCGTTTTAGGCATTTTATTCAATGCATATGGATTGCCAAAAACGGAAACTACCGCCTTTTTGGTCGCGATCAGTTCCTGCAAAACGGCGCTCATCGGCTCGGTGAGGCCATAGCTGGTGCGCGGGGAAATGCTGCCCAAATGCACGCCGACGAGCAAGAGATTGTAAGCATTGAGCTTGGAACGCACTGCTTCAATCTGAGCAGCGGTGGCTTTCGCGGGGATTTGGAAATGGTCGACGGTGGTATAAAGGCCGAGCGTATTCTGGAAAGTGGTGATGGTGTCGGCGCCCAAGGAAATGGAGGCGATTTTCAATGTGTCCAGTTCGCGCAGCGGCAGAATGCTGTTGTCATTTTTAAGTATAGTAAGGGCTTTTTCGGTGAGCAACCGGTTGGTTAGTTCGGCTGCTTTGGGGTTCAGGTCTTCGTATAAGTTGTTGAGATCAACGGGTTTGTAATGGTTAAGTCCCGCCCAGGCCTTGGCTTCGAGTACTTTACGGCAACGCCGATCGATCTCCGCCTGGGTGATTTTACCCTCTGCAATGCTCTTTTTGATCTCGGCGATGGATTTGTTGACATCTTCGGTAAATTCCAGCAGGTCCATTCCCGCTTCAAGTCCCATTGCATCGGCTTTGCCGTTAGGGAAATATTTGGTAACTCCTTTCATATTCATTGCGTCGGAGTAAATCAGCCCTTCAAATCCCAGCTGGTGGCGGAGCAGGTTTGAAATAATGGGTTTGGAGAGGGTAGAAGGCAGATTAGGCGTCTTATCGAGCGCAGGAATGCTCAAATGCGCGATCATCATCCCGCTCAAACCGTTGTCGATCAGCGCGCGGAACGGGTAAAGTTCCAGGGAATCAATGCGTTGTGCTGAATGCGGGATCAGCGGGAGGTCGTAATGCGAGTCGGTGCCGGTATCGCCGTGGCCCGGAAAATGTTTGGCGCTGGTTAGCAATCCGTTATCCTGCATTCCGCGCATGTATGCAACGGCTTTCTCGGCCACTTTGTATTTGTTTTCACCAAACGACCGGAAGCTGATCACCGGGTTGTCAGGGTTGTTGTTCACGTCCGCTACCGGGGCAAAATTAATGTGCATGCCAAGCCGCCGCGCCTGCTTCGCCAGCTGCGCGCCCATTTCGTAAATCAGGTCATTATTCCCCTGAATGGCGCCCAGAGTCATTTGATACGGGTAGCGAACGGTGCTATCGATCCGCATCGCCAGCCCGAATTCCGCGTCCATCGCGACCAGCAAAGGCACTTTCGAAATGGATTGATAATAGTTGGTCAGCCGCGCCTGGGGCATCGGCCCGCCCTGAAAAAACACGATTCCGCCCACCTTGTTTTCACGGATCAGCTTCTCTACAACGGTCGGGTCACTCGTTTTCGGGTCAATCAGCGCCCGCTTGGTATCCGACACCGCCGCGACCATAATCAGCTGCGCAATGCGTTCATCGGGCGTAAGCGTCGCAAAAACAGAATCCACCCATTGCCGCGATGCATTCGTATTATTCTTTTGTAAAAAGCCGGGCGGCGTGCTGATCTGGGCTTTTGCAGTGAATGTGATTAGAAAAAGTAATGAAAACAGGGCTAGGTGGTGTCTGGTCATTGGGGTTGGAATGCTTATTCTTGGTATTGTTTATTCATTTATGATCTTTGAGTACGCTTTGGACTGACGTTCGAAGTATAAGTAAATATACACAACCTTTCCCGTTCTCCTATAAATCCAGGATCAGAACACCAGCCCCAGCAGCAACCCCGCGAGGATGATCAGATACGAGGGCACCTTTCCGAAGGCCACCACAACCAGTGTGGCGATTACCGTCACAACCGACGGGATGCTGGTCATCATCGGCTGGAAGAGCGCGATGGCAGCCGCGATGGTAAGGCCGCAGCTCGCCGCGTGAATGCCTTCGAGCGAGGCGCGGATGCCGCGGTAGCGTTTCAGCTGGTCCCAGAAAGGGTAGGCAAAAAAGATGAAGAATGTCCCTGGCAGGAAAATGCCTGCCGTGGCTACAAACCCGCCGACGATCTGACCAAACCAGCCGTGCGATTGCAGCGACACGCTTCCCACAAACGTGGCGATCGAGAACACAGGTCCGGGTACCACCTGGGTGAGCGCCATGCCCGCCAGGAACTCCTGCTCGGTGAGATAATGCTTAAATTCAACAAATTCGTTGTAAAGAATGGGGATCAGCACCTGCCCGCCGCCAAAAACGAGGCTGCCGTTCCGGTAGAAGTTTTCGAAAAGCCGCACGGGCAATGAGTTGGTGACCTTACCAATCACCGCCGCCGTGATCAGCACCGAAATCCAGAAAATGATCGGCCGCCATTTGACCCGGATCTCAGCTTTCTCCATTTTTTCATGCTTCTTAAAATTGAGCGAAGCCGCCACTCCGCCGCACACAATGAGCACGGGCGTCATGTAGGGCGAGGGGTAGAGATAGGCAAGGATGGTAGAAATGACAAGAAACGTCCATCCCTGTGTGTTATGAATCACTTTACGGGCAATGGAAGAGGCTCCATACATGAGGAACGCCACGGCCATCGGCCCCACGAACCGCGTGAAATTGAGCGAAATAGCATTCCTTTCCAGGTAATGGATGCCGATCGCGGCGAGCGTCATGAGCGCCATCGCAGGCAGCGACCATACCAGCAGCGTCAGGTAGGCGAGCGGCTGCCCGCCGATTTTCAGGCCGATCGCCGTGACGGTCTGTGTGGAGCTTGGACCGGGTAGAATAGAGCAAAGGGCCTGTAATTCAAGTAACTCCTCCTCCGTGACGTAGCGCCGCTTGTGCACCAGCCGTTCGATCATCATCATCAGGTGCACCTGTGGCCCTCCAAATGCCGTGAGTGACAGCAAAAGGATGTCCATCAGGTAAATGATGTAACGAAATCGGCGGATGGGTGGATACGACAAGCTGAGGGTACTTTTATTTTTTCAGACCGAGCTCCCGCAAGCGTTCATCGAGAAATTCCCCGGCAGTCATGTCGGTGTACAATTTCGGGTTTTCCGAAGTAATGCAGCTTTCCAAGCTGGTCAGGTCCATATCGGCGCGCGGGTGCATGAAAAAGGGAATTGAATAGCGCGATGTGCCCATTTTCTCGCGCGGCGGATTCACTACGCGGTGAATGGTCGATTTGAGCTTGTGGTTTGTAAGTCGGTCGAGCATATCGCCCACATTCACGACGATCTGGTCGGGCAGGGCAGTAATGGCGATCCACTGGCCGTCGCGGCGCAGCACTTCGAGGCCCTCGGCGCTGGCACCCATCAATAATGTAATCAGGTTAATATCGCCGTGCGCAGCTGCCCTCACGGCACCTTCCGGCACGAGTTCTGGATTCGGGATGGGGAAGTAATGCAGTGCCCGGAGCAGGCTGTCGCCGTTTTTGACCTTATCTTCAAAATAATCTTCCGGCAATCCGAGGTAAATGGCAATGGCGCGGAGCAGCGTTTTGCCGGTGCTTTCGAAGGTATGATACACTTCGAGCGTATATTTTTTGAAATCGGGAAATTCTTCGGGAAAAATATTGGAAGGCATCTGGCCGACCGGCTCCGGCTGACCTACATGGTAAAACTCTTTCAAATCCGCCACTTTAAAGCCCTTGGCCGTTTCCTTGCCCTTACCGATGTAGCCGCGCTGACCGAACAATTCGGGGAATTCGTATTTTCTCTTGACATCGTCCGGCTGTGAGAAAAACTCCTGAACGCTGTCGTAGAGGTCATTACGGAGTTCGTCGCTTAATCCGTGATTCTTAATGGCTACAAAACCGATGTTGGTAAATGCCTCGCCGAGGTGTTCCACAAACTGCTGCTTGCGCCGGGCATCTCCCGACGTAAAATCGGCCAAATCGAGCGACGGTACTTCATTCAATAGCGCTGGTTCCATGTTGATTGCTTTTTTGATGCAAAGTAAAAAGTATCGGCAGACTTGGCAAGTTTCGCATTGGCCGGGGGGAAGGGCGAAGGAAAGGTAGGAATGAGTGGAAAAGTGGAATGAAGGAAAAGGCGGAAGGAAAGAGTGGAAAACGAAGGAAAAAGGCAGAGTGGCCCAGCGGGCCCACCTGTTTATAGCATCCCGGATATCCGCCATGCGTTGGCTCCGTCGGAGCCTCCTTCGGTTTGTCAGGAGGCTCCGACGGAGCCAGCCGCTGAATCGGCGTTCTATTGCTATAAACAGGCAGCCACTCCGTGGCTTGTTCGTCGCTTCCTTTCTACTTCCTGTCTGATAATTGCTTTCCTTTCGTCCTTTCCCCTTGCTACTTTATTCCTTGATACTCTTGATATAAGCAATCGTTACCGGAATCTGTTTCAGGTAGGACGGGCTTTCGTCTTCGATGAAATAGTGCTTGATACCTACTTTTTTCGCTGCTTTAAGGGTGGCCGGGATGTCGATCTGGCCGGTGCCAAGTGCTACGTCGTTGGTGGTTGGCGTGCCGCCTGAGAGGTCACCTTTGACACCCTTTCTCAAGTCCTTGAGGTGCATGAGCTTCCATCGGGTGGGATATTTCAGGAGCAGCTTCGCGGGGTCTTGTCCCGGGAATGCAGTCCAGAGAATGTCCATTTCGAAGTTCACATACTCCGGATTGGTATTTTTTACAATGTAATCAAACAGCGTTCCGTCTTCGTAAGGCACAAATTCGTAGCCGTGGTTATGGTAAGTCAGTGAAATGCCTGCCTCTTTCAGCTCCTTGCCGGCTTTGTTGAAATCGGCTACTGCTTTTTTCGCGGTTTCCAGATTGAAATTGCCTTTTTCGTGGGGAATCCAGGCTACCATCACATATTCGGCGCCCAGGATTTTGGCATCTTTGATGGTTTGCGCGGTGCTTTCGCTTAGCTTTTTGTAGTCGGCGCCGATGGAGCGCATTTTAATACCACGCTTGTCGAGCTGCTTGCGCAGTTCTTCGGTGGTCATGCCGGCAATGGGGCCGCCTTCCATTTCGGTGACGCCGAGGGATTTGATCGTGTCGAGGGTCGCTTCGATCCCTTTGCCCCAGCTGCCGCGGAAAGTATATGCCTGTAAGCCGATCGGCGCCGTGTACACGGGCTTGCCTTGTGCAAAAAGGTCGCTACCGCCCAGCAATGCAGCCGTCAGACAGCCCAAACCGATTAGTTTTTTCATCGTCATTTCGTTGATTGTTTAAGATAGGTATTGCCAAAAAGTTTCTGTAACCCAGTCCTGTTTAAAGCATTACCCATTGTTGATATACTAAAACCCGTCGGCCTTGATCTCTTTTTCGCTGATCTCGCCGTACTTTTTAACCTGGTCCCTGATCTCCGACGCCTTGCCTACGAGCACGAATTGGAGCTTGTCTTTGGGAAAATAGGTTGCAATAATGTCTTTTGCCTGCGCTACCGTCAGTCCGTCCACTTTGGCCTGGAAAGTGTTGATGAAACTCTCGTCGAAATTGTAGGTAAACATATCGGTCAGCAGCCGCGCCAATGCCCCGGCCGACTCGTAATCCGGCGGGAAATCGCCTTTGACGTAGGCCTTCGCCGACGCGAGGATTTCTTCATTAATGCCGTTTTTGTGCAAACTATCCAGCACATTCAGCGCCATATCGATCGCCGGCACCGTCGTGGAGTTTTTGGTAAATGTGTAAATACCAAACGTGCCTGCATATTTGTACCGGGTAAACCGGCTCACTGCGCCGTAGGTAAGCCCCGAGTTAACGCGCAATGCATCGTTGAGCCAGGACGTGAACCGGCCGCCGAGAATGGTGTTAATCACCACCACAGGCACGTAATCAGGTGAATTATAGTCGATCCCCTTTCCGCCGATCATGAAAGTCGTTTCGCGGGCATCTTCTTTGTTCACCAGCAAGACCCTGTTTTTCTCAAATTCCAGGTTCGGTGCCACGCGTTTCACCATCCGTGCCGGAGCGGTTTTCCATTCGCCAAACATTGCGGTTACTTTTTTCTTCATGTCCGCCGCTTTGAAATCGCCTACTACCGCAATAGCTCCTTTTCCGGTGGTGTAATTGCTTAGGTAAAATGCCTTCACGGAGGCGACATCGATCTTTTCGACCGTCGATTTGCTGCCCGTCGTGGGCGTCGCGTAAGGGAAGTTGTTGAAAAGAAGCGCATTGTAATAGTTGCCGATCACCGTGCGCGGGCTTTCTTTCGCCTGGGCAAGTTCGAGCAATGTGCGTTGCTTGTGCTTGTCGAATTCGGTGGCATCAAAAACGGGGTACAACAGCACTTGCTGGATCAGTTCAAATAATTTTTCCTGGTCCTTCGCGGCAAAAGAGGCCGTTAAGCCCGCATTGTCCTTCGAAGCATAGGTGGACATGCTGGCGCCTACATAATCGGTCATTTCTTCGATCTGCGCTTTGGTATATTTCTGCGTGCCGAAAAGCAATGCGTCGGCAGTGAGGCTGGCCAGGCCATAGCGCTCGCCGTCGTTAATGGAGCCGGCATCGAACACGGCCGAGACGTTGATCAGCGGCACCTCGTGTTGCTCCATGAGGTAAACCGTCAGCCCGTTTTTCAGTTTGAATTTCTCGTAAGGCGGTACTTTGAAATTATTCTGGGCCTTTGCCGTCAATGTGCAAAAGGCCAGGATTAGCATGAGTATGTTTTTCATTCCAATATCATTTGAATGGCTGTTATTTCGATTTTTCGGGCAGCAGGTAGCCCACAGTGCGGTTGCGCTCGGTGAAGTACTGGCCGGCAACGCGCTTAATGTCGTCCGCAGTGACCTTTTTATAGTTTTCCGGCGCTTCGAACATCTTTTTATAATCCCCAAAAAACACGTCGTAAGTTCCCAAACTGTTCGCTTTGCCATTAATGGTTTCCAGCGTGCGGTAAAATTCCATGAGTTTCTGGTTCTTCACTTTCTGTAATTCCGAATCGGTAACGCCGTTTTGGATGATCATATCGATCTGCTTTTCAATGGCTTTTTCAAGGTCGGGAGCGGAGATATTATCCCCAGCCACGCCGTAAACGGCAAATAATGTGGGGTCGAAGCCATTGTCGAGCCCTGTGAAAACCGTGGAAGCAATGGTAGTATCCATGACCAGCGATTTCACCAGCCGCGATGAGTTGCCCGAGCTTAACAAGCTGCTCAACAGGTCCAGCGCATAATAATCGGCGTGGGCGGTTTCGGGGACGTGGTAGGCGAGGAGCACGTTGGGTGTGGTAATGTCTTTGTAGGTCGTCACGCGGCGCTCGCCATTCTGCGGCGGCTCCACGGTGCGGATCTTCGGCGGGAGGGCGCGCGCGGCAAGCGGGGCCATGTACTGATCAGCCAGTTTCCTGACCACTTCATATTTAATATCACCCACCACCACAACCGTTGCGTTGTTAGGTGAATAGTAGGTTTTGAAATAATTTTCAAGGTCAGCCTGCGTCCAGCTCTTAATGTCCGACTCAAAGCCGATCACGGGAAACATATAAGGATGCTCCTGGAATGCGACCGACTGGACCAGCTCATTGATCACCCGATAATTACTGTTTTCGAGCCCTGTACTGCGCTCCGAAAGCACCACGCCGCGCTCGCTTTCCACCATTTTAGGGTCGATCGTGAGGTGGCCGATGCGGTCGGATTCGAGTTTGAAAATCGTTTCCAGCGCGTCTTTCTGGAACCAGTCGGTGTACACGGTCACGTTTTCGTTCGTGTACGCGTTGTTGGAGCCGCCGTTGGCTTCCATCACGCGGTCGAACTGCTTGGGGCCGTAATTTTTGGAGCCGTTGAACATCATGTGTTCGAAGAAATGGGAGAGGCCGGTAATGCCGTGCACCTCGTTGCGCGAGCCCACTTTCCAAAAGAGGTACATGTTGGCCGTCGGGATCGAATGGTCTTCCAAAACGAGGAATTTCATGCCGTTGGGCAGCGTGAAAGTTTTCACATCCTCCGGCCGGGTTTGCGCGTGCGCCACGCCGAGGCCCGTCAGCGCGGCCACGGCGAATAGAATTTTTCGGAGCTTCATGAAGCAGGGATTGTTAATGAATGTGTAATGATAGCTATTTTTGACGCACCAATTTATAATCCATCGTACCACCAATGAAAAACTATTTCTTACCCCTGCTGGCGCTCCTCGCATTCCACGGAGTGGCCGCAACGCCGCCTGACCAGCCTGTCAAAAAGCAGCGCTTCAAAGTGATGACTTACAACATCCACCATTGCAACCCGCCCTCGGCCGGCGACAAGATCGACGTAGAGGCGATTGCGAAGGTGATCAATGCCGAAAAGCCCGATTTTGTGGCTTTGCAGGAAGTGGATGTGAACACCGAGCGCTCCGGCAAAGGCAAAAACCAGGCGCAGCAACTCGCCGCATTAACCGGCATGAAGTTCTATTTTTCGAAGGCGATCGATCACCAGGGCGGCGACTACGGCGTGGCGGTGCTCACCAAATTCCCGATCGTCGATTCTGCGAAATATGCATTGCCGATCCGCCCCGAATTGAAGGAAGAAGACCGCACCATTGCCGCGGTAACCGTGCAATTGCCCGATAACCGCAAGCTGATTTTCGCCAGCACGCATTTGGGATTGAAGGAGCCGAACCGCATGCTTCAAGCCGAAACGATTTGGAAGCATTTCGGAAATACAGAGTTGCCCATGATCCTCGGCGGCGACTTCAATGCCACGCCGGACAGTCCCGTGATCGCCTTTTTCGATCAGCATTTCACCCGCTCCTGCACCAATTGCAAGCCGACGATCCCGGTGGAAGTGCCGAAAAAGACCATCGATTTCATCATGCATAAGAAGGATAGCCAGCTCAAAAGCGCCAACACGAAAGTGATCGACGAAAAATACGCGTCGGATCACTTGCCGGTAACGGCCGAGTTTACATTAGACTAATGTCCTCTTTGATCCAGTTCACCCGAACAATGCGGCTTTGCACACCGTGCTCGGCGAAGAAATGTTGCCAATGCAGCTGCCGCGACGAAAGGTGGTCGGTCGGCGATTTGATTTCGATGAATGCATAATCGTCGTCGTTCCAAACCAGCAGGTCGGGGAAGCCGCGGGTGTTTTCGCGGAGGTTGAGCGCCATTTCGAGCATGATTTTGTGGATCTTTTCGGGACTAAGCAGGGAAGTTAAGGTCAAAACCTTGTCCAATGCGCCTTCGTACCACGGGACCAGCACGTTGGTAATGCCGTATTTATCCGCGAATGTCTGGCTGACGAGCTCGTCGATGATTTCCCGCGAATGCGCGGCTTCGAGCCGTTCCTTCAATTGTGCCGACCGTTTGAAATAAAAATCGGGCAGAAAAAAATCGGACGGAATGCGTTGCAGCGGGTTATGGATCGTCTGCACATTGGTATCATATATAATGTCCCAAAACAGCAGCCCGAACAATGCGCGCCACGGCTCGTTTTCGCTGAAAAATGCATTGTAGCCCTGCTCCTGGTAATAAGTAATCGCGCCGAACTCCACCCGGAAGCGGAAGGAAACCGGTACTTCTATCGCTTCGGCGGCTTTCAAGGCCCGGGTCGTTCGTTTGATGATCCGGGCTTTTTTGTTTTTGATCTTTTCATGAAAATCCAGGCTGAAAAACCGCTCGTCGGCATTTTGCGGACTTTCGGCGATTTCCTCGCACAAGGCCAGCGCCTCGTCGATCTCGCCCAGGTTGTACAGCAGCCGCACGCGCCGCTCGCGGGCGGGGGCGTCATTGGTGAGCTGGTAAATGGTGAGCGCTTGTGAAAGCATTTTCTTACGTTCGAGCCAGGCGCTTACTTTTAATATAAATGAGTTAAATGATGGTAATGCTTTGTTACTGAGGCTAGTGCCACTCGCCACATGCCAGTTCATAAACCAGTCGTAAATTTCTTCCGGCGGCAGATCCTGCTTGATCACGTCGAAAGTTTCCTTCATTAAGGATACCATTAAAGTATCGTCGGCGTCTTTCCTGGTATCAAATTGAATGGACAAAAACTGCTCATCAAACGACTGAAACCGGACGTGGCCCAGGTCGCGGACGACGAACTCGGTCATATCGGCATAGCGGTTGCCGAAAAACAGGAACTTCATCAGCATCACCTCCGCCTCGAACGACACTTTCACCACCGGTTCTATCTCGCCGATCACCTCGCAAAGCACCTTGAAATCATATTCATACAGCAGCCAGCGCACGAGATCGGGCTTTTTGATGCTTTTGGCGGGCATTACGTCCGGTTGCAGCAGCCTGGTGACTTCCAGCAATTCCGGTTTGGTAAAAAGGTCGATTACTTCCGCAAAGCGTGTGTCGTGCGCTTCGCAAAGCGTTTCAATGAAGTTCCGTTCGAGGAGCTCCGTGAGCACTGCGGGCAGGTCCCCGATCTCCGAATAGGAGAGGCTGTTGGTGCGGAAAAACGATTTGCTGCGGTTGCTGAAACGGATAAAAAGACATTGCGCATCCTCGGACAGCGACTCGTAATCATTCAGAAATTCCAGCTCGCTCTCGTGCAGTATGTGGGCATAGCGCTTGCGCACGAACGCGAGTACGTAGTTGAAATATTCGAGATAATACTTGGGCGGGAGGTCCGTCGGGAACACTTGTTCCTGGGTAAACGGATCGGGCAATTCGGCAGACAAAGCGCTCATTCCTTAGTTGATGAAGAAATAAAGTTACCAAAAATATCTATTTCGCGATATTAAAATGATCAGCTTTTTGCCCTCAAAAAATGAAATAAGGCCGCTGCTGACCGCTACGGGCCGGTTTATATTAAAATTTGGTTAATTATCCTTTTTATAGAAAAATGAAAGGTAAAAATTGGATTATAGTTATGATGCGTGCTGCCTTTTCTGAAATGCATAGTATATAATTAAGAAATTGATTTACATTTGTTCTCTATGGATAACAATTTTACCTGCCCATGACTACATTAGATTCTTATGATTTTTCAGGGAAAAAAGCCCTGGTGCGCGTGGATTTCAATGTCCCGCTTAATGAAAAATTTGAGATCACGGACGATACCCGTATCCGTGCGACCATTCCTACAATCAGCAAGATTCTTAATGACGGCGGTTCCGTCATTTTAATGTCACACTTGGGTCGCCCCAAGGACGGTCCAACCGAAAAATACTCCCTGAAACACCTGGTGAACCCGCTTTCGCTCATCCTGGGCAAAACCGTGAAGTTTGCCGACGATTGCATTGGCGCAAGCGCTACCGAGCTGGCCGCTGCATTGCAGCCGGGAGAAGTTCTGTTGCTCGAAAACCTGCGTTTTTATAAAGAAGAAGAAAAAGGTAACGAAGAATTCGCCGAAAAGCTTTCGAAACTGGGTGACGTGTGGGTGATGGATGCATTCGGAACTGCTCACCGCGCGCACGCTTCCACGGCTGTAATCGGTAAGTTCTTTGCCGACAAAGTTTGTGGTTATGTAATGCAAGCGGAGCTGGATAATGCAGAACGTCTTCTGGAGCATTCGGAAAGACCATTCACGGCGATCATGGGCGGTGCAAAAATCTCCGACAAAATCCTGATCATCGAACGCCTGCTTGATAAAGTGGATAACCTCATCATCGGCGGCGGTATGTCATATACTTTCTCCAAAGCGCAAGGCGGAAGCATTGGAAAATCCTTGCTGGAAGCTGATAAGCAGGATCTTACATTGGAGCTGATCGAGAAAGCGAAAGCAAAAGGCATTAACCTGATCCTCCCCGTGGATACCGTAATCGCCGACAAGTTCTCGAACGACGCGGAGCGCAAGGTGGTACAAGCCGGCAACATTCCCGACGAATGGGAAGGACTGGATATCGGCCCTGAAACTGCAAAGATTTTCAGCGATATCATCAAGAACTCCAAAACGGTACTCTGGAACGGACCAATGGGCGTTTTCGAATTCCCGAACTTTGCCAAAGGAACCAACGCGATTGCTGAGGCGGTAGTGGCAGTAACCGAAGAAAACGACGCATTCTCATTGATCGGCGGCGGTGATTCTGCTTCGGCGATCAATAATGCCGGGTATGGCGACCGCGTGAGCTACGTTTCAACCGGTGGCGGCGCATTGCTCGAATACATGGAAGGCAAAGTGCTTCCGGGTGTTGCGGCGCTGCAAGCATAAGCATTCTCCTTTTAGGTTTATATCAAAAAGAAATCCATCCCGCACATCGCGGGATGGATTTTCTGCATAACAAACCTAACTAATTTATGAACACTGGCCTCGTTCGGCCGGGATTCCACTTTTAATTGCCGCCTGCGCGTTTCTGCAAATCATCCGAACCGGTGTTGCGCTGGCGGGCTCCCTTCACATTCTGGTTACCGAAGTTGTAAGTGAAGGTCAGTCTGAACTGGCGGCTGGGCCATTCGGAACGCACTCTGAAATCGATATCCTTGTACACCGCAGTACCGTTGAAGCGGTTGGTCCAGAAGATGTCGTTCACATTCAGGCGGATCGTTCCTTTTTTGTTCATGATATTCTTTTGAACACCTGCATTGATCATTCCCATCGGGCGGGCGGCGTACAAGCCATAGAACTGCCGGCTATTATACCATCCGGAGAGCTCAGCGGACCATCCTTTGCCGATGGTAAATTGATTGCTCGCATACATATTCCACGATACCTGCTTGATTTCGAGCTGTTGTTCGAGGTAATATGATTTGTAATGGTTATACACGCCCGTAAAGTTCGTCTGCACCTGCCACCACTTAGTTACCGGTATCGGGAAGGACACCGTCAGGCTGATGTTGTCCTGATTATCAAGGTTATCCGACGTCACGAATGTTTTGTTTTCCGACGCGATCTGCTGCGGCAGCTCATCTGCGATCATATCCTTAATGCGGCTGTAAGCCAGCGTTGTGTTCAATGCATTTTTGTACACGTGTACCAATTGGAACGAATGTGTGTACTGAGGTTTCAGGTTCGGGTTACCGCGCTGGAATGTGTATGGGTCGAGGTAAAACTCAAACGGGTTCAGCGATTGGTAGTTCGGGCGGTCGATCCGGCGGCTGTACGACAGGTTGAGGACGTTATTTGTATCCAGCTGGTTAGACAGGAACACGCTGGGGAACAGATCGATATAATTTCTGTCGCGCTTCTGGTTCAGCGTCACCGAGTTGCCGATCGAGTGCGTGTGTTCAGCACGGACGCCGACCTGGTATTTGATTTTTTTGGTGATAGCGCCGGCGTAGTTGGCGTAAGCTGCATTCACATTTTCGGTGTATTTGAACCGATTGGAACGCTTCGGGTCGAGCTGCCAGCTGTCGATGAATGTTTCGAACACCATGTCGTTATCCGAAGTCACGTAGCTGGTTTTCAAACCGGTTTCAAATTTTCCTTTACCGATCGGCTGGGTGTAATCCAGTTTCGCCATTGCAATGTTGATGTCCGAAGGCATGTCGTTGCGGACAATTTCGGTAGCCGCGTCGTCGGGCGTGCCGTTGGCATTGAAGTAGCGGGTATCCAGCTCGCTTTTCTTTTTGCCGCCGTAATGCACGTAGTCGAGGTCGAAAGTCAGTTCCTTGCCTTTGTCGTTGAACTGGTGTTTGAGGTTCAGGTTGGAACTGATGTTATTCATTTTGCCGCCATTGAAAACGTTGGTCCGGAATGTCCGTTGCAGGCTCAGGTCTTCGTTCAATATTCTCGTATTCGTTTGCCCGAACGGGTTGCTCCAATCGTTGTAGAAACCCGAAACGAGTACGCCCAATGTGGTTTTATCCGTTGCAAAATAATCGACGCCGGCACGCACATTGTAGTATTCCGACCGGTTGATACGCTCCGTTTTCTGGTCGAAAATCGTCACTTTATCCTCGAAGGGAATGGTGCGGTAGATGTCGTTGTTGTTAAAACCCTTATTATAAAAAGCGCCGGCGCTAATGAATGAGCTTACTTTTCCAGCGCGGTGGTTCAATGTACCAGTGGCATTTGCCCGCCCGTATTTTGCCCAGGCGCCGCCCAGGTTTACATTGCCGTTGGTACCATAGTTTTTATTGCGCTTCATTTTGATATTGATGATCCCCGAGTTTCCCGCCGCGTCGTATTTGGCCGAAGGGTTGGTGATCAGTTCAATTTTTTCGATGTTGTCGCTCGGTGTGTTGCGCAGGAGTGTGATGAGTTCTTGCTGGGATAAAAAGGTTTGTTTTCCATCGATCTGGACGATTACACCTTCCTTACCACGCAGTTTCAGTTGTTCGTTCTGCTGGTCGACCGTCACACCGGGAGCGCGTTCCAGCACTTCCAGCGCCGTTGCGCCGGCGGAAACAATGCTGTTTTCCACATTCACCACCGTCCGGTCGATCTCTTGTTCGATGAATGGCTTTTTCGCCACGACGGTCACCTCGTTCAGCGATTGTGTGTCGGTTTTGAGAGTGAAAGTGGGAAGGTTTACGGGCGTATCTTTCACATTAAATGGTTCGCTGTATGCTTTCTGATAGCCCACCATCGAAACAAGCGTGAGGTATTTGCCGGATGCCACCTGGTCGAATGCATACTTGCCGTCTTCGTCGGCTGCGATACCTTTCACGAGCACCGAATCTTTCGCTTGCAGCAGCAAAATGTTCACGAAGGGGAAGGGCTGCGACTTTTCATCAAGCACCGCGCCGGTCACCTTTCCTTTTCCGGTAAGGGGCTGGGGCGCTTGTGCGAGCACAATACCACTGCCCAGCAGCAGTGCTGCAGTTAGGTTGATTAAGATTTTCATGGCTAATAGTTAAAAGTTCAATGCACCCGGGGCGAGTTGTCCATTAGGTACACTGCAAAGATAGGTACTTGGTATAACATAGAACCTTTGATTACATAAATGGTTCAAACGTTAGATAAGTGGTGTGTGCCCATCTTCCGGCTTATAGATACAAAGGGATAAAAGGAAGTTGCATGAAGGCTGGAAAAAAGTTTAAACGGTTAAATAGTGGTTTGAACGTTACTATATGCCACCGGATGCTCTTTTTTGCAGCTCTTCTACATGGTTGTTAGAAGGTTTTTCTTTGGAAATGTTCGAGTTTCCGAATTTGTAGGAAAAAGAAATTGTGAAGACTTGGCTTACCCCTAGTGACGTAACGGTGAAATTCATGTCGGCAAACTTTGTGGAACCTACAAATTTGTTTGTCCAAAAGATGTCCTGGCCTGCAAATTTCAAGAACATGCGGTTATGCAGAAAAGACTTTTGGACGCCGAAGTTGATGAAGCCGGAGGGGCGACTTTGAATAAGTCCATAAATGCGTCGGCTGAAATAGCTTCCTGAAACCTCAGCCGTCCAGTCTTTACCTAAGTTCAAGGCATTAGTTAGCGCAAATGTGAAGTTAGATTGCCTAACATTAAACACTTCATATTTATAGTACGCACGATACCGATTCATCTGCCCAGATAAATTTACCTGCATGATCCACCAGGGTAGTATGGATATTGGTGCGGATATCGTCACATTCAGATTTCGTTGAAAGCGCATATTCTCAGGTGTCAGATACATTTTCTGCTCTTCCGTTACGATATAGGGATACTCCTTAACAATCAGATCTCTGACTACTGAGTAGGCGAGCGTGGTAGTTATGTAACCGCGTAGCAAATGCGTGAGTTGGATGTTATGAGTAAACTGTGGCTTCAAAACAGGGTTTCCGCGCAGGGTAGTGTACGGGTCGAGGTAGCTTTCGAAAGGATTAAGTAGCTGGTAGTTGGGCCGGTCAATGCGGTAGCCGTAAGAGCAGGTCAGCAGGTTGGTTGCATTGAGCTCATGTGATAAAAAGAGGGTCGGGAACGGTCGGACGTAATTTTGATCATTTCGTTTTTTCAATGTCACCGAATATCCTGATAATCTGGTGTGCTCCAATCGCAAGCCGAGTTGCAATGTGGTGCGGGATGTAAGTGGTCCCTGAAAAGACAAATAAGCGGCGTTGATGTTTTCCTTATAAATGAAACGATCCGAGCGAAGACTATCGACGAACCACTGGTTTTCAAGGCTTTCATAAAGCATTTCATTATCGGCTTTGACAAGGCTTGATTTCAGTCCACCTTCAAACGAAAACTTTTCAAATTTTTTGACAAAATCCAGTTTGGTAACTCCAATCCTGATAAGAAGAGGCATCGTGTTTCTGACTGCTTCCGGCGGGCCGTCCTGACTGCCATCGGGCTTGAAGAAACTAGTTGTGAGTGAGTTGATACGCTTTCCAATGTAAGACAGGTAATCCGTGTCAAAAGTTATTTCCATGCCCTTTTTTGTCGAATGTCTTAGGTTAAAATTAGCATTGAAATTATTCTGCGCATTCCTGGTAGCTGCGGTTGTATAGTAACTTTGTTTAAGTGTTAATTGCGCATCGTACAATTTAGTATCTGAGTATCGGGACAAAGTGTGGACTTCGTTAAATGCGCCATTAACTTTGGCGCCGACACTAGTGCTTTTACTGATATTATAATCTATCCCGACTCGATAGCCGTAATTTTTCACCCAATGGATATTCCCATAAACCTGATCAAAGCGTGTCTGGTCAGATCCATTAGTAATGATTCGGTCATAAATAGTCTTGCTGAATCCTTTTCCCTCCATTCCGTTTAGTGAAGCAAATAAGTTAATCTTCCCTACGCCGTGATTGACGTTGCCGATAATATCACCCCGACCATAGCCATGAGTTATGACGCTACCGGACATCGTGACGCTGCCATTCGTTCCGGGCCGGCTTCCCTTTTTGAAAATAATGTTGATGATGCCCGAATTTCCTGACGCGTCATATTTCGAGGAAGGATTGGTTATGAGCTCAATTTTCTCGATGTTTTCGCTCGGTGTATTTTTTAGGAGCATAAAAAGGTCGGCTTGTGACAGATAGGTAGGTCGTCCATCAATCAGTATCAGGGGCGTCGATTTGCCCGCCAGCTCGATTTCCTCCTGATGTGCGTTTACGGTTATGCCCGGCGATTTTTCCAATACCTGCAAAACGGAACTTCCGGTAGACGTGATGCTGCTTGCAACATTGATCACTGTTTTATCAATCTGCTGTTCGATAAACGGTTTTTTCGCGGATATGGTAACCTCGGAGAGATTTTGCGGTGTGCTTGCCAGTTGTAGCGTTGGTATCCGGATGAAGTTGTTTGTAATCGTAAAAACCTCACTAACAGCCTTCTGGTAGCCCACCATAGAGACGGCAACGATGTATGACCCATTTGTGACTTTGTCGAAACTAAAACTGCCATTTTCATCGGCCGTTACTCCAATCGCTGATGTCGTGTCATTGATGTTTGTTAATACGATGCTGGCGAATGGCAATGCCGCCAATTTCTCATCCACGACAGCACCTTCAATCTTGCCGGAAGCTGTTTGGCCGATAACCAATGTGTTGTAAAAGGTGAAAATCACCAATAGGAGTGACAATTTAGATTTCATATGATGAGAGAGGTGGTGCGCAGGACGATGTTCGCAGTTCTTACTGATCGGCCCGTCGGACTTTTTTTGCGAAACTAACCCGTCCGCAAACCTCGATCACGCTTCAAAAATCCTGCGGCAATGCCGATTTAGCAGAAGGTAAACTCAGTCTCTGTGTATACTCTCTCTTAAACTTTCAACTTCATTTTTCACTTTTCCGCCAATCTCCCTACCTTTGCGTTTTAGATAGCATATATATGACTGAACAAATTCTGATTTTAGATTTTGGCTCACAGTACACCCAGTTAATTGCACGGAGAGTTCGCGAACTGAATGTTTATTGTGAAATCCACCCATACAACAATTTCCCCGAACTCACTCCCAACGTCAAAGGTGTCATTCTCTCAGGAAGCCCCTGTTCTGTAAGGGACGAAGATTCTCCCCGGGTAGATCTCAACAAATTTCGCAAAACATTGCCCCTGCTCGGCGTATGCTATGGCGCACAGTTGCTCGCACAGGAGCTGGGCGGCGATGTGAAACCTTCGCAGCACCGTGAATATGGCCGCGCGAAGCTGGAACTCGGCGATCCGGACTCGTCGCTGCTGGCAGGCTTGTCGGAATCATCGCAGGTGTGGATGTCGCATGGTGATACTATTATGCGCGCGCCGCAGAATTTCCACGTGATCGCTTCTACGGAGTCCGTGAAAGTGGCTGCATTTAAAGTGGAGGACGAATTAACCTACGGTATTCAGTTCCACCCCGAGGTAACGCACACAACGGAAGGTAAAAAGCTGCTGCACAATTTTGTAGTGAACATTTGCGGTTGCAAGCAGGACTGGACTTCCGAGTCGTTCGTAGAGCATACGATCGAGCAGCTTCGCAAGAAATTGGGTAACGACAAGGTCGTAATGGCACTTTCGGGTGGCGTAGATTCCACGGTGGCTGCTACGCTGGTACACCACGCGATCGGTCAGAATTTGTATTGTATTTTCGTAGATAACGGTCTGCTGCGTAAGGATGAGTTTGAGCAAGTGCTGCATTCTTACCAGGACATGGGCCTCAATATCAAAGGTGTAGATTCTAAATCACACTTTTACCAGCAACTCGACGGCCTGAGCGATCCGGAAGCGAAACGCAAGGCGATCGGCAAGTCGTTCATCGATATTTTCGATCAGGAAGCGCATTTGATCGAGGACGTGAAATGGCTTGGACAGGGTACTATTTACCCCGACGTGATCGAATCCGTTTCCGTCAAAGGACCTTCGGCGACCATCAAGTCACACCACAACGTGGGTGGTTTGCCCGATTTCATGAAACTGAAAGTCGTGGAGCCGCTGAATACATTGTTTAAAGATGAAGTAAGGGCGGTTGGACGTACACTGGGTATCGACGAGAAGATCCTTAGCCGCCACCCGTTCCCGGGACCAGGCCTGGCGATCCGCATTTTAGGAGACATTACGGAGGAAAAAGTAGCGATTTTGCAGGAGGTAGACGCGATATTTATCGGCGGCCTCCGCAAATGGGACCTTTACAAAGACGTTTGGCAGGCAGGCGCAATGCTCCTTCCCGTGCAGAGCGTGGGCGTAATGGGCGACGAGCGCACGTATGAGCGCGTGGTAGCCCTGCGCGCGGTAACTTCGGTGGACGGTATGACCGCCGACTGGGCGCATTTGCCCTATGATTTCCTCGCGGAAGTTTCCAACGACATTATCAACAAGGTGAAAGGGGTGAACAGGGTCGTTTACGACATTTCTTCCAAACCGCCTGCAACCATTGAATGGGAATAAGGAATACGAAAAAAGCGGACACTGAGTCCGCTTTTTTCATTTGTTATATTTCCGAAAGTCGTCAGGATCGCCCGACGCCGCGGCTTAATAAGCTTAACACAAAAAGGACGAGGAATACGAAGAAAAGAATTTTAGCGATTCCGGCTGCGCCTGCTGCTATTCCACCGAATCCAAGGATACCGGCAATGATAGCGATTACGAGAAATATTACGGTCCATCTAAGCATGATTGACAAGTATTTTAGGTTTTTGATTATTGATATCTGATCCAATAATTACCAACTCTGTGCCAGAAGCGTAAATGCGCTCAAAATGCCTGAAACCGCTGCAATCGCTTTAAAATGAGGTTTTTTGTGGAGAATGATGCACAGTTTCAAGGGGATTTGACGTAATTTGCGGTTTAATCAAATTACACTTGTTCGAATGAAATTTAAATTATCAGTGCTTTTGCTGGTCGCGCTTGCGTTTCAGGTTTCAGCACAAAGTGACCGTTGGCAACAGCGCGCGAAGTATCAGATGGAGATCGACTTTGACGCCGTCAATCATCGGTACAAAGGCATCCAAAAGCTCGTTTACACCAACAATTCCCCGGATACACTTCAAAAGGTATTTTACCATTTATACCTCAATGCATTCCAGCCCGGCAGTCAGATGGACGTTCGTTCGCGCTCGATCAGCGACCCTGATCCGCGGGTGAAGGACCGTATTTCCAAGCTATCGCCTTCCGAAATCGGTTATGAAAAGGTGCTTTCATTGAAACAAAATGGCAAAGCACTCAAATACGAAGTGGTTGGGACTATCCTCGAAGTGACGCTGAACGAGAAGATTCTTCCAAAATCGCAGCATACATTCGATATGGAGTTTGAAGCGCAGGTACCGTTGCAAATCCGCCGCACAGGCCGGGCCAATGCCGAGGGGATCGACTATTCGATGGCGCAGTGGTATCCCAAAATGTCGGAATACGATTACGAAGGATGGCATGCGAACCCTTACATTGCCCGCGAATTTCATGGGATTTGGGGCGACTTTGATGTGAAAATCACCATGGACGCAGCCTACACGATCGCGGGGACTGGCTATTTGCAGAATCCCGATAAGATCGGCCACGGCTATTCAACTAAAAATGTATCCCACAAACCGGGTGACCGCCTTACCTGGCATTTTGTTGCGCCGGAAGTGCACGACTTCATGTGGGCCGCCGACCGCGATTATCAGCACGACGTTGTGAAAGTGGACGATAAGCTAGACCTGCATTTCTTTTACCAAACCGACACGCTGGCTAATGTGTGGAAACAAATGCAGCCACTGGCAGTGCGTGCTTTCAAGATCATGAATGAGCAGTTCGGGCGTTATCCTTACAAGCAATACTCGGTGATCCAGGGCGGCGACGGCGGTATGGAATATCCGATGGCTACGCTTATCACCGGCCGCCTGAACCTCCATGCATTGACGAGCGTGACGGTGCATGAGTCAATTCACAGCTGGTTCCAGGGCCTTTTGGCGACCAACGAATCGAAATACCCCTGGATGGACGAAGGCTTCACGACTTATGCGCAAAATATCGTGATGGCGGAGCTCTTCCCTGCCAAGGGCGACCCGCAGCGCAATTCGACCAACAGCTACCGCGCGCTCGTTAAGTCGGGTGCGGAAGAGCCGCTTACGACGCACGCCGATCATTATAATACCAACAAGGCATACAGCGTGGCGAGCTACAACAAAGGGGCCGTTTTCCTGAACCAGCTCAATTATATCATGGGGAAGGAAGCATTCCAGCGCGGCATGAAGCGGTATTTCAATGAATGGAAGTTCAAGCATCCCAACCCGACGGATTTGAAGCGCATTATGGAAAAGGAGTCGGGCCTGGAACTCGACTGGTTTTGGGAGAATTTTGTAGGGACTACCAAAACGATCGATTACAGCATCCGCGAAGTAGTGGCTAATGCCGGTAAAACCGATGTGGTGCTGGAAAGAATCGGCCAGATGCCTATGCCGCTGGATGTAGTGGTGAGCTACAAGGACGGCACGCAGGAAAATTTTTACATACCGCTTGAAATCATGCGGGGTGAAAAGAATGAAAAATGGTATTCCAAAACCACGCAATTGGCCGATTGGGGCTGGACTTACCCTGAGTATTCCTTCACGATAGACCGGAATGTGGCCGACATTCAAATGATCGTAATCGACCCAAGCCAGCGCCTGGCCGACCTCGATCTCGACAATAATGTATGGCCGCCGACGGCTTCGAAAACCACGCCGCGTTTCAAGGCTGCGAAAGTGAAATAATTACCGTCCGAACCGAAAGGAGGCACCGATGCGCCATCCCATGCCCTGGAAATGCCCGGCGTGGAATTGCGCAACGGCCTCCAAACGGACGATCCGCATGATATTATCAAGCCCATAAACGGCTTCCGAATAATTCCGCATCGTGGGCACGCGCAGGTAATGCAGCTGCAACGTTTCGGAAATGCCCGTTACGCGCAAGGCCTGAATGCGTGTGAGCAGGAAATGCTGCATTGTCCAGGTTAAATGCGTTTGGAAAAACCATTTCGAGGTGCTGTAACGGTAGTAGGGTAGCATCCGGAACTGGTCGGGTGGATAGACGTATTGAAAGAAGAATTCATTCCCCATAAAGTGCTGGTAATCGGGGAAAAACATCGTTCTGGCCCGCATAAAACCTCCTGCATTTACCAGGTATTCGAGGTTGCTCCTCGGGCCGAGACTCAGGTCCTGCCGGATGGTGCCTTGCAAGAGCGAATAATCCACATCGCCGAGGAAGCCCAATCCGCTTTTATAATTCACGCTGAATGCCGGGCCTTTGCTTCTCAAATAGCGTTTCTCCCCATTTCGGATCAGGTATCTCCTCCAAGGGCGCAATGTAGCGGTAAGATCTAGAATCCATGCCCGGTGGTCCTCAAAGCCGGTGTTGTCCAGTTCCCGGTTGATCGGCCTGTTTGGCGTAAATCCGAATTGGCTCCAGAATATGATCGGCCGGGCGCTTTCCTGGTTAAAAAGCTCTTTCCGGTGCTCGAAGTCCAGACTGGCGTTCAGGCTGAGCACATCGCCGATGTTGCGGAGCGAGTATTGAATGCGGCCGAATTGTTTTTGATAAACCTTCATCAAACTGCGATCGAAAAACCGCGCGGCAATGCTGTTCGGGAGAGGGGGAATAGGGTCGCGGTTGTTAATCTGCGAGGCCATTTCCCCGCCCGACAGTCCGAGATTCCAGTTTCTGCCGCCAATGTTCGTTTCCAGGTTCCCATACAACCGTTTCCGCCCGAACGAGTAGCGCACCAGCGGCCGCAGACTGAAATACGACGCTTTTCCCCAGCGCTTCTGCCACTCGGTAATGATGTTGATCGCATTACCCTCCACCGAGTTATAGCTGATCGAAAGCAACGGACTTTTGAAATAAAAACTATTGCGGTTACCCAGCTGATAGGTGTTGCCCAAAGCGAGGTGAATGGGCTTGAAATGCGTAGAATCGGGCTTCGTTTTCACACGCAGCGAATCTTTGACAACCTTAATGCTATCCTGCGTGACGTAGCTGGAAACCTCCGACTTCGTGAGCGGAATGGGCCGGAGCGCCTGCCAGTAGGTCGTGTCGCGCTTGTTGGCCATGGAATCGATCACGATCGAATCCTGGCGCACGAGCCGATCGTTGCCTAACTGGCCTTTTTGTTCCTTTTTCTGCTGCTTTTCGTATTGTTTGGTGAGTTTGCGGAAGTTTTTCGTAGAGAATTCCTTTTGCGCCTGGATCAGGTTTTCGAGGTCTTTACCGCCTTTAACTTTTGGCGCATCCTCTTTTTTGTGGTCGGCGATGGCAATGTCCTCGCGTAAGCCGGGGTCGACGTCCAGCTTTTCGTATGTGAGCGAAACCAGGTATCGGAACTCCCCGGCGAAACCAAGGTAACTGCCATTCAGTTTAAATTGCTGGTTCACGGGTATCCATACACCCTGCACCGGACTGAACAGCTGCTTGGCAGAAATGTTCAAACCGCTGGTAGTAGTTTGCAAATCGTAGCTATGAATGGCCCAACGGTCTTCAAGAATAAACAAACTCCCCTTAAAAACCCCTTCGCCATAAGCTTTCGGGATAACCCTTATTTTATTCACAACCTCGCCCCGCTCTTCGAAATAGCCTTCGTACTCAAATTTATAATAGGCAAATGACTTGGGCGACAGCGGGGAAATGGTGCCCGCGATCTCGGGACTGTACAAACTGGCGAGAATGTATTCGTTGGGTGAAGGAATGCTGTTGTCGAGGCTGTTGCGGGTGGAGATAATGCGCTGGCTGTAGTTATTGGGACGGCGGTACTTAATCTCCGCCACGCTTTCGTTGAGAATGGCCTTGCCTTGCTGTACGCCTTCTTTTTTCAGCCTTTTTTGTAAAAGGAATGGGATTTTGGTGGCGACGCCGGTGCTGCGTGAATACACTCTGGCCGTATAACCACGCACTTGCAACTGGTGGAAGCGGGCTTTGGCAATGGCCCGGCGCATAATGCTGTAAGCGGGGTCTTCCTTGGCCTTGCCGATGGTGGCTTCCTGCAAGCTGAGTGCCTGCTCTTCCATGGTCACGTTCAGCTCAGTGAAATCGGAGCCGATGGTGAGGGTTTTGGAAATACTTTTGAAACCCAGGTATTGGAAAATGATCTCGTAACTACCGGGCGAGAGGGAAAACTCGTATTCGCCTTCCTCATTGGCCATGGTGCCGTTGCTGGTGCCTTTCACGGCGATGCCCGCGTAGGGGAGTGCTTCGCCATTTTTTGTGGTAATGCGTCCCCGCAACCCGCCTGCGCGGGAGAGTTGTTGCATGGCCAAAAAGAGCAGCAAGAATGCCAGAAAGCGCATATAGTCGGGTGTAAAGTGCTGATAGCGGTGGTTGGACGCCAGGTTTTTTGTGCAACAAATTATCGCAATTAGCACAAATTACACGACATTCCAGGCCCGCGCCACCGACTTTACTTATAGAACCGTACCAGCCATGCGCCCGAAAACAAAAAAGCGGCCCACCGGAGTTCCCGGAGACCGCTTTTGCATTCAAATATCTGGCTCAGTCGCATTGCCCGTCGATGATGCAGTTTGCACCGTCGGCCAGGTTTACGAGTGGTTTGGGGTTGGCTTTTTCCCACTCTGCAAATGATTGCTGCAATGCGCCCAGGAATGTTTCGGTGTGTTGCGCCCCTGAAACGGCATATTTGCGGTCGAGCACGAAAAACGGGACGCCGCGTGCGCCTACTTGCTGTGCCTCGTAAATGTCCCGACGTACATCCTCGCTGAAACGCGTGCCTTCGAGAATGGCCTTCAATTCTGCGGCGTCCAGGCCGATGGCCGTTCCGAGTTCGATCAGCGTGGCGTGATCGGCCGTGTTGCGGCCATCGGTAAAATAGGCTTTGAACAATTGCTCCTCAGCGGCATCGCCGAGCCCTTTAGTTTTGGCAAACTGCAAAAAACGGTGGGCATCGAATGAGTTGGCGAGCACTGCCTTGTCCATATTATATTCCAGGCCCACTTCGGCGGCCATGTTAGTAACCTGGTCGTTTACCTGCTGGGCATATTCGGGTGTCCAGCCTTTTGTTTCGGCCAGGTAGTCGTTGATGCTCCGGCCCGGTTCGGTTTTCATTTGCGGGTTCAGCTGGAAGCTTTTCCACTCCACCTGGATTTGGTCCGCTTGCGGAAACTCCGCCAGCGCACTTTCAAAGCGCCGCTTGCCGATGTAGCAAAACGGGCACATGACATCACTCCATATTTCGACTTTCATGATTATCGCGGTTCTGTATTATGATCTTTGGGGAGAGTCATTTTTGTCATTTTTGGTCAGGTATTGTCATTTATGGCTCCAACAATTCTTGACCATTCCTGACTACACTTGACTACACTTTACCGTATCCTGACGTTCCTCCCCCGTTAAAACAATGTCAGATGGAGATAAAAAGTTCTTCGCGCGACCTGCGCACTTTTTTGGCATTCACATATGGGTCTTTGTCGGCATCGCGGTAACCCAATGCAAGGATTACCACGCTGCGCAGCCCTTTCTCGCGCAATCCGAGGATCTCGTCCACCTTGGCTGCGTCAAAACCTTCCATCGGCGTGGCGTCTACTTCTTCGGTAGCCGCAGCTACGAGCCCGTGGCCTAACGCGATGTATGCCTGACGTGCCGACCAGTCGAAATTTACATCCTCGCTACGGCTGAGGATACCACCGTTAATGCTGCTATGAAAACCTGCCAGCGACTCAACGCTTATGTTGCGGGTGGCGGCGAAGAATTTGATATAATCGTCCACATGCTGCGACGTAACCTTCTCCCAAACGGCGAAAATCAACAAATGCGAGGCATCCGGAATCTGCGCCTGGCGGGACGCGGCTTCGTTGTGGATCCTGTCTTTCAGTGCCTGATCTTTTACGATCACAATATTATAGGGCTGCAAACCGACCGATGACGGTGCCAGCTTGATGGCTTCAAGGATATTGTCCAGCTTTTCCTGTGGAACGGACTCGCCGTTCATGCGTTTGGTGGCATAGCGCCAATTCAACTTTTCTATTAACTCGCTCATTTTTATCTAAGTTTGATGTGCCTTTTTGATTAACCGGCATGCAAACTTAATTAAATTTACTATACATTTGTAAGTAGTATACAAAAGGATAGTGGTAAAATCGGCTATGGAAAAAACGAAGGAGAAAAACCCGCACAGCTGGGGAGAGTGCACGAAAAGCATCCTGCCCGTGCGCGACGCATTGGAAGTACTGAGCGGCAAATGGAAGCTGCCGATCATCATATCCCTGATGTTCGGGAATAAACGCTTCTCGCAAATCGCGAAAGAAGTGCCCGGTATCACCGACAAAATGCTCTCCAAAGAGCTGCGCGAGCTGGAAAGCAACGACCTTGTGAAACGGACGGTTTACGACTCCATTCCGGTGGTCGTCGAATACTCGCTGACCGAATACGGCCATTCGCTGGAAATTGTGATCAAGACACTGCGCGATTGGGGTGTGGCGCACCGGAAGCGGATGATGGTGGCGGAGTAGCGCCAGGTCCGCTACTCAATTTTGAGAAGTTGACGCTTCTGGTCGATGATTAATTTATAGTTTTTAAGAAACCGCATACCCACGTTGATAAATCGTGCTTGCTCGGAATAGTCTACTAGCAGGTCTTTGGCATTGACGGAGCTGACAGATATCGGGGAGTGCAGTATTGCTTCCTGAATGAAGTATTCGGAATTGGCACGCCGTGCAATGGATTTGTTTTTGGTATCGGTGTGCGAAAGCCGGTCAATAACAGTTTTGGGAAAATGCAGGCTTAGGGTAGAACCGGTATCGATATGCAGCAAACAAGACGTATCTCCAACAACTGCACTAATTTCAAAGCCTCGTTGGTAATGAACGACTCCGTTATCACCGCCATTCAAAGAATCCTTCGAATAGGTGATTTCTCCGCGAGTTGCGTCGATCGTAAGGAGGTACTCTTGGAAAAACTCCCGTCCGATGATGCCGTCAATAAGCATTCTGCCTTCTTTGCGGTGGCTGTTATAATTCCTTGATAACAGAACAACGTTGTGCTCCGTCAAATTGCCTAGCCGCAAGCTGGACACAGTAAAAACGGGTACGGTGTTAAATTTCCCGCTTCCGTCGTAATTTCTGGCAGAGTCGGACGCGATAAGGCCGAGAGCATGCGCAACGCGTTCATCGATCCGGCCCATACCGGATGCTCCCGTATCGACCAGGAAATTGAACGGCCCTTTGTCATTCACATAAGCTTTCACGAAAAGGTCGTTGTTGGCGATCGTCGCTGCAACTCGGCCGGGCGTTTCTTGTGCGCATACATGGTTGACGAGGACGAAGAATGCCAATCTGAGAGAATGTTTTAGCATCGTAATGGTTGCTGTTTAAATGTCCGCGAAGCTAGTGGCTCTCTTCCGCCACGGAAATTTAAATAAGCAGGAGGCAGGAGGGAATGAACAATCGGTGCAGTCTTTCGGGGCTGCTTTTTTAATAAATTCAGTTAAGTCAACCAGTCTCGCAGGTAGTTTTTAGCCGGCAACTCAAAAAAACGATATGTAAGATAGGCCAATGCGTAAGTGGAAATGACAAATGCAATGAGCGTCGCCGGTTGATCGGGGTTGAAAAATGCGTATCGTTTGAAGAGGCCGTGCATGACTATTTGCAGCGGAAAATGGATCAGGTAGGAGGCGTAGGTCAGGTCGCCGAACGCTGCCCAGGACTTCCCGCAGTGGGGAAGCGGACTTGTAACCATGCCAGAAAATAGACCATTGCAGGCAGAATGCTTACACATGCGATGTGAATTTTGAAATGGGCGGATTGGGCAAAAGTCGACAGATAAAATACAGAACCAGCCGTCACAACTGCCAGGCCGGGAAGCCATATATCCCTGAAAACCGATCGCGGCCTCCGACGCTGGTATTCCAGAAGCCAATACAATACCCCGCCGATAAAAAAGCAGAAAAGGCCCGCACCGGCATGAACGCCGCCGATAGCTAGCCCTAGCAGACTCATGAGCAGCAGGAACCCTGGCTTTAACGGTACAAAGCGGCAAAAGGCAAAGAATATGCCGTATAACAAAACCTCCACCGACACCGACCAGACAGGGCCGTTGAAAGAATGCCCATCCTGAAACCCCAATATGAAATAAATCCCAGCTGCAACGCAAAGTGTTTCAGGTTGTTATAACTATATACGAAGTAGGCTCGAAAAAGCCGGTAATGCACAAATTGCAATGCACAAGTGAGTAGCAGCGTCGCGAGATGTAACGGGTAGAGTCTCGAAAACCGGTTCCAAACAAAGGTTTTTAACGACACCGTCCGGCGTGCAATGTCGTGGGCATACATAGAGAAAAAGATGAACCCCGACAAAATGAAGAACAGGTAAACGGCTAGTTATTCCATAATCATACAAGGTTTTAAAATGCCGTAGGCAGGTTGGACGGCTCTGTCAAAATCCGCTTTCCGCTCGGTATTGTCGAAATAGAAATGTTGATAATGCCAGATAAGAACGGAAAAGGACGCGATTCCGCGCAATGTATCAAGAAAGTAAAATCGCTGAATGGGGCATTCCGGGCTCGGGATATTCATGACGCCAAGATATCCGGCGCCTTGCAGGCAAGTGGACTCCCTTTATCCGCGGGTTAGTAGCAAATGAATAAACGGTTTTCCCGGCCGATGCGAAAATGCCGGATGTAATCCTTGCTAATTGAAATCAGCCCGTTGCACATTGGATTTCATTTGCGAGTTGCGGATTGGTAAAATGGGAGTGGATTGTCGGATGCGGCAGCCGCTTCTAATTTAACCTGTCGGGAATGGTCAGACTGTTTCTAATCATCGCATTGCTTTGTTGCAGCCATCAGGCGTTCTGCCTTTCGGTGATGGGAAGCCATCTTGAATGGCAGACAGTGCCGGGTGCAAATGATAAATTCAAGATAAGATTGACGCTGTATCTTGATGCAACAAGCGCAGAGCTGGGGCAGCCGCTGCAATACATTTACCTTTTCAAGAACGACAAACATTGGGAAACCAGCAGGCAGTGGCAGTATTTCGGTCTTTTTTACCTGGACAAAATATCGTCGCGGGAAGTGGAGCAGGATACACTTGCTTGTGCCGGAACAGGCCCCTGGGAAGATTTTGAGGGCCAGCGCCATGTGTTAGTCAATATCTACGAAAAAACGATACAAGTACCGCAGTTAGCCAGTTTACGTTCGGATAACGGCTTTATCGTGGCATGGCATTCAGTAGGAACCCGGGATGGAAAGGACCGCAATTTTCTTAACTCGCCCGGTTCGCAAGAATGGGTGACAACGATCATTCCCCCAATGACGGGGAATGGCGCTGTTGTGCGGAATTCAAGTCCGACTATTGGAAATATTAAGACCTTTTTTGTGTGCAGGGATGATCTTGCGGACATTTATTTCGCGGCAGCGGACAGCGATGGTGACATTCTTAAATACAAACTTTCCAAGCCCTACGCGGTAAGTTCCGAAAGGACTATTTCGGAAGATATAGTCCACTTTTACGATCTAACATGGGCAAATGGTTATTCCGAGCGCGATCAGGTTCACGGAAACCCGGGACTGACCATCAACGAGAATACCGGCCTGATGACGGTTAGAGCTGGTGAAGCAGGCCAGTACTTTGTAGGTATTTCAGTCGAAGAATACCGAAATGGGCAAAAAATTGGTTCTGTAAGCTTTTACTACACGCTGGTGGTTCTCGACTGCAACGAAATGCAAACTCTGGACAAAAACCTTTACAAAGACACCACGGCCATCCAAACCCTCACCATCTGCGAAGGTTCACAAGCGATCTTAACTTCCAAACAAACCTTCTCCAACCCGCAACCCGAATTCCAATGGACCAAAGACGGCAAAACGATTTGGGGCGCCAATGCGCAAAGCGTGACCGTTTCAGAAGAGGGCGAATATCGGCTTCTAACCACTAAAATAAACGGATGCCCGGATTCCTTCGAATCTGAAACAGTCCGCGTTAGCGTCGTGTCATCAGGCGCTGAAATGGATAGCATTCCGCCCATTTGTGATACGACATTGCCAATTGAACTGCATGCTGCACCGCCCGGCGGAACATTTGCGGGGGCGGGCGTGACGGGCAACACCTTTGATCCGAAAGCTGCGGGTGAGGGAACGCATGAAATCCAATATATCATCGAGGGCTCGGAGGCCTGCCCGAATGCCGTTGCGAAACGTGAGGTCACGGTAAGTCGGGCCCCGGCGCTGGATCTGGTGGAAATTCTGTATGCTTCACGCGACAAGCCTATTCATATCGGCGTGAAAGATTCGCTGGATGTGGCCTACCGGTGGATGCCGCCCGATTTTCTGAACGATGTCACATACGCCGATCCCGTTTCGACTCCCTCCCGAAGCATTACTTACCTGATAGCGGCCACGAATGCATCCGGCTGTGTGGCCAGGGGCGAAGTTCAAGTAAAGATCACCGAAAACATCTTCATCCCCGACGCATTCACGCCGAACCAGGACGGGATCAACGAAACGTGGGAGTTGAAAGGCATTGAAGGTTATCCCAAATGCCGGGTAACCATTTACAATCGCTGGGGCGAGGTGATCTTCCATTCCGAAGGTTATCAGAATGCATTCGACGGGACAGTGGCGGGCGCGTTGCAAATGCCCGGCGTGTACGCGTACAAAATCAGGCTGACCGAAAACAGTCCCGAAATCATGGGTTCGCTGACATTGATCCGCTGATGTTTCAGCCAACGGCCACAAAAAAAGCAACCCTTTCAGGTTGCTTTTTCTTCAAAATCCGGAACCGATTATCCCAATTGGTTAATGCAGTTCAAATCTTCAAACGCCACTTTCAAGCGAGCGATCATGCTCTCTTCGCCTTTGCGTAGCCATACGCGTGGGTCGTAGTATTTTTTGTTGGGCGAATCTGCGCCTTCGGGGTTGCCGAGCTGGGCTTGCAGGTAGCCTTCTTTTGCTTTGTAGTAGTTGAGAACACCTTCCCAGGTCGACCATTGCATGTCGGTGTCGATGTTCATTTTGATCGCGCCGTACTCGATCGCTTCGCGGATCTCTTCGCGGGATGAGCCTGATCCTCCGTGGAATACGAAGTTAACAGGCAGGTCGCCGGTGCCGAATTTCTGCTTGATATAGTCTTGTGAGTTGCGGAGGATTTTCGGCTCCAACTTCACATTACCTGGCTTGTATACCCCGTGAACATTACCGAATGCAGCTGCAATGGTGAAGTTAGGGGAGATTTTTGAAAGTTCTTCGTAAGCGTATGCCACTTCCTCAGGCTGCGTGTACAGTTTCGAGCTGTCCACATCTGTGTTATCCACACCGTCTTCTTCGCCACCGGTCACGCCCAATTCGATTTCGAGGGTCATGCCGATTTTCGCCATACGCTCGAAATATTTAGCGCAGGTTTCGATGTTTTCTTCCAAAGGCTCTTCCGAAAGGTCGAGCATATGCGAGCTGTACAATGGCTTGCCGTACTGATCGAAATGACGCTCGCCTGCTTCCAGCAAACCGTCGATCCACGGAAGCAACTTTTTCGCGCAGTGATCTGTGTGAAGGATTACAGGTACTTCGTACAATGCCGCCATCTGGTGTACGTGCTGTGCACCGGAGATACCGCCGGCGATAGCCGCCTGCTGGTTGGCGTTAGAAAGGCTTTTACCTGCATAAAATATAGCTCCGCCATTCGAAAATTGAACAATAACAGGGCTGTTAACCGCTTTGGCTGTTTCCAGGACCGCATTCACTGAATTGGTTCCTACCACGTTCACGGCCGGAAGGGCGTAGTTGTTTTCGTTGGCGTGGCGGAAAATTTCACTAACTCCATCGCCGGTTACAACACCGGGTGCAAAGCGTTTTGTCGTTTCGCTCATAGTAATAAAGGATATTTTTTCAAGAATTAATTTTACAATTCAAGTGTCGGCCCTGAATTGTACGGCAATCCCTGCAAGTTAGCTATTTTAGGGTGAAATGACCGAGTTATGTATGGTTTATTATGCGTTGAAACGAAGATTAATGCATGGATGACCGTTTTGGCGCAATCTGTGGTATCTTTGAAAATCATTGAAAAAACAGGGCTGATACCCTGCATGTTTAAGCATATCCTTCATTAATGAATTCCAAACTGATCCGGACGATTTTCCTGGCCCTCGCTTTCGGCTTTCTCGCCTTGTGGGTACTCGAATTCCGGCGCGCCGGGCTTTTCGAAAGCTACTGGTTGCTATTGTTGTGCGTCATTTGTTTTTTACTATTCCAATTCAGCCGACTCAGGGCTGCTACCCTAGCCAAGCAGGCCGGTGAACCCAGGCCCGACCGGAAGCCCAAACCTGTTAAAAAACCGAAGCGATGAACCTCATTTTCCTCGTTACCACGATCGTGTTCTTCCTGCTGGCGGGCTATTATGGCGCGGTGCGGTCGGTGCTGCTGGATGTGTGGATCGACCGTTATTCGCTCCGGCACGAGAAAAGCGAGCAGGTGGAGCAAACGCTCTACTGGCGTCGCATCCTGCGTATGATCCGCCTCCTGGCCGTTGCCTTGGGGTGTTTTATGGGGGTTATCACAATATTTCCATTATTCGAGCTCAGCACCGGCACACAAAACTGGCTGCTCATCGTCGCATTGTTCGCTGCACTGGCCGTTTTGTGGATGGTCAGCTATTCGAGCTGGGTCAAAATCGGCCGCAGCTTTCCGAAAGTGCTCGATCTGAAAGCGTTCCCGGTCCGTTTCGGTGAGTGGCTGATGACGCCGCTCTACTGGGTGATCGAGCCGTTTGTGAAGGAAAATATCTTGTCGCCCTCCTTGCGCGACGATATCATTTCAGCCGATGATCCCGATTTCGACGACCATAGCATCGAAGAGCGTATGTTTATCAATGCGCTGGATTTCAAAGATTTGAGGATCAGGGATTGCATGATCCCGCGCATGGAAATTTCAGCGGTGAATGTCAATGCGACCATCGAGGACCTGCGGACGGCATTTCTTACCAGCGGGCATTCCAAAATCATCGTGCACAAAGAATCGGTGGACGAAGTGCTGGGCTATTGCCACGCATTGTCGCTGTTTAAAAAGCCGAAGGACATCAGCAGCATCATCACGCCGATCCTGATCGTGCCGGAAGCGATGCCTGCGCGCGACCTCATGCTCCGTTTTCTCGAAGAACGGCGGAGTATTGCATTGGTAGTCGACGAATTTGGCGGAACTTCCGGACTGGTGAGCGTGGAAGACGTGGTGGAGCAGATTTTCGGAGAAATTCAGGATGAATACGACACCACCGAAGACTGGACAGAACGCCAGCTCGACGAACATACCTACATGCTCAGCGCACGCCACGAGCTCGACTACCTGAACGATAAATACGGCTGGGAGCTTCCGGAAGGCGATTATGACACGATTGCCGGTATGCTCATTCATTTCTACGGCGATTTGCCAGACGAAAACGAGGTTGTTGAAATGCCGCCTTACTCGTTCCAGATCGTTTCCGTGCAGGACACACGCATCGAGTTGGTGAAGCTGACGATCGAAGACCGGAAGTCGGACCGTAATAATTAGCAGAAGGACATTTTCGCCCGGTAAGCGGGCAAACCAGGATACATCACAAGGGACCAAGTGCAGATTTCAGTCGAGAAAATAGGAAAGAAGTTCATTAAGGAGTGGATTGTGCGCAATGCAAGTTTTGAGCTTGCAGCGGGTGAGCAATATGTTTTTGTAGGGCCAAACGGAAGCGGAAAATCGACGTTGCTGCAACTGCTGACGGGCATGATCCCGGTTTCCGAGGGCAAAATTACCTACACTGCCAGCAATGGTAAAGAGGTCGAAACCGACCATTGGTACAAGCACATCGTCATTGCGGCACCTTACCTTGAATTGATCGAGGAATTCACATTGCGGGAGCAGATCGACTTTCACAGCAAATTCAAGCCCTTTAAAAATGGCATTTCCGCAAAGGATTTCGAGGATTTTATCCAGTTGCCGCATGCCAGCAACAAGATCATCCGCCATTTTTCGTCGGGAATGAAGCAGCGCGTGAAGCTCGGGCTGGCATTCTTGTCGGATGTGCCGGTGGTTTTTCTGGATGAGCCAACGACAAATCTGGATGTGCAAGGCATCAATTGGTACCTGGATCACGTAATGAAGAATACACAGAATCAGCTCGTTTTGCTGGGTTCAAATGTGCAGCAGGAATACGATTTTTGTAAAAATATCATCTCGGTTTCTGCGTTCAAATAGAAAAAACCTGCCGCGCGGAATATGCAGAAAACTCTACGGCTTCTCCTTATATCGTTTCTGATCCTCGTCCGCGCAGCCGAGCATTCACAGGCTGCTTCGGCCTACTTCATCGAGAACAAAGGCCAATGGGACCCGGACATCCGTTTTCGGGCCGCTATTCCCGGTGGTTTCCTCTTTTTGAAACAGCATTCATTGCTTTACGTACTTTATGATGCCGACAAGGTTTCCTCTTTGCACGCCAACGGGAACGGCGGTGGACCTGCCGCACGTGCGGACATGAGCGCGCCGGGCGTTCGTGCGCATGGGGTGGAAGTTTCTTTCCTCAATGCGTCGCCAACTGCCCATTGCAAGACGGTTAATCAGAGTAAGGCATCGTACAACTATTTTCTCGGGAAAGATGAGACTACCTGGGCTGACGGAGCGAGGGGCTTTGAGGAGGTGATTTACGAGGACATTTATCCGGACATCGACCTGCGCATTTACCTGAACCAGGCGAAACTTAAATACGAATTCATCGTCGGGCCAGGCGCGGATGCTTCCCGGATTCGCTTCCAGTACAAAGGCGCCGATGCGGTGACATTGAATGAATCGGGGCAGATTGTGATCAAGACTTCGGTGGGGGACATCCGGGAGGCGCAGCCTTATTCCTTTCAGTCGGCCGATGCGCGCACGAAGGACGTAGCATCGGCATTCCGGCTGTCCGCCGATCATACGGCGCATTTCGAATTACCGGACGGTTATGACAAAACATTGCCACTGACCATTGACCCGGAACTGATTTTCTCTACTTACTCGGGCGCGTCGTCGGATAACTGGGGCCATACCGCGACCTACGACGACGAGGGCAACCTCTACTCCGGCGGCACCGTGTTCGGAACCGACTTCCCGGCCACAACCGGTGCATTTCAGGTCAGATTTGAGGGATTGGTTGATGTTTCTATCCTGAAATTCAATCCCAGCGGCACCGACCTGCTCTACGCAACTTTCCTGGGCGGTGACAATACCGACCTTCCCACAAGCCTCATCGTCAACAGCCGGAAAGAGCTGCTGATATTGGGCACAACTTCTTCAAAAGATTTCCCTGCCCGCACCAATGCATTTCAACAGACATTTGGCGGCGGAAGCAATATTGAGCCCATTTCAGGACTAAGACTTGCCAACGGCGGTGATTTGTTTGTGTCGAAATTGAATGCAGCAGGCAGTCAGCTCACCGGCTCGACATTCATTGGCGGAAGCGGCAACGACGGCGTCAGCATAACCGACAATGTGACGATACGGAACTACGGGGATAGTTTCCGTGGCGAAATCGGGATTGACAAGAATGACAATGTATATGTGGCCTCATCCACAAATTCGATGAATTTTCCGCTTAAAAATCCAGCCCAAAACAAGCTGGCTGGCGACCAGGATGGAGTCGTTTTCAAGTTGTCGGCGGGGCTGGACCAGCTGTTATGGTCAACTTATCTGGGCGGCGAAAAATGGGACGCTGCATATTCGTTGAAAGTGACTGCCAGCGGCGAAGTGTATGTTGCCGGGATTACTCAAAGCGGCAATTTGCAGACTAAACCGGGCGCCTACCAGACGGCGTTGAAAGGCACCGAAGATGGATTTGTAGCCCGTTTTGCCAATGATCAGCTGTCGGCGCTCACATACCTGGGCACCGACAAGGAGGATGGCGCTTACCTGCTCGATACGGATCAGGCCAATCAGGTGTACGTGTACGGGCTAACGATGGGGAGCTATCCCGTGAGCCAGGGTGTTTATCAGAATGCCAAAAGCGGCCAGTTTGTGCATGCATTGAATGCCTCATTGACCCAAAGCATATTCTCGACCATCATCGGCTCCGGCCGGGGCACGCCGGATATTTCGCCTACGGCCTTTCTCGTGAGCGAATGCGGCAATATTTACCTGGCGGGCTGGGGTGGAAATGTCAACACCAGCACGGCCAACAATCCTGCGAGCAGCACCACGGCGCTGCCCGTTACCGAGGACGCCATGCAGCCTACCACGAATGGCAATAACTTTTACATCGCCATTCTCGAACAAGGTGCGAAGTCGCTGCTGTACGCGACGTTTTTCGGAAGCCTGGCCCGCGACCAGCGCCTGCAAGGCGACCACGTTGACGGCGGAACGAGCCGGTTCGATAAAAACGGGATGATTTACCACGCAACCTGCGCATGCGGAGGCAGCCATTTTCCCACGACGCCCGAAGCGTGGTCGGAAACCAACAACAGCGAGAATTGCAATAATGCCGCATTCAAGATTGATATCGACCGTTTGAAAGCTGATTTCGATGTTTATGCAGGGCAAACGAAGGATGTTTTGAAAGGCTGCGCGCCGCTGGAACTTACATTTATGAACACCAGCGAGGGCGGTGTCGATTACATCTGGGAGGTGAATGGCAACACGATTTCCCGCGACGGGGAGCAATCGGAATATACATTTGCCAAACCGGGAGAGTATACGGTAACACTTACTGCCTATAACCGGCTGAGCTGCAAGCGAATGGATGTTGCGCAGAAGAAGATCGTCGTCGAAACGCTCGTGACGACTGTGACAGGTGATACAACGGTCTGTGAAAATTCAGCCATCAAACTGGGCGCAAGCGGAGGCACGCAATACAAATGGTCTCCGGCAACCGGCCTCGATAATGCGAATATTGCTACGCCTGTGGCCACCGTCAAAGAATCGACCGAATATTCCGTTGAAATCAGCAATGCAGTGGGTTGCAAGGTGACCGAGAAAGTTAAAATTAACGTTGGTAAAAAGACGGATTTCGTGGATATGCCCGACACGGAGGTATGCCTGGGCGCGACTGTCACGCTGACCATCTCCGGCAATGCCCCGCAATATAAATGGCACGCCACGACGGGCTTGCCAGAAACAATAGGCAGGTCGGTAACCGTAAAACCCACGCAAACGACCACCTACGTGATCGAAGGGCTTTATGAAGACGGCTGTCGCCCGCTGCGCGAAATTACGGTGAATGTGGACCAGTCCTACGCGCCGGACTTCGATGTGGTGCAATCGGGCGGCGCCTGTAACGAGCCATTTTCCTACTCGCTGACCAGCAAACATGGCAGAGCGCACCGTTACGAATGGAACATGGGCACGGGCAACCCGGTGTCGGACCCGGAAGTGAAAAACTACATTTATGAAATTCCGGGCGAATATACGATCACGCTCACGGCCTACAACGCGGCCGGCTGCTCACTGACGGCCTCCAAAAAGATCAGCGCCGAGCCTGCATTCACACTCAGCAACGTGATCACGCCGAATGGCGACGGCAAAAACGATTTCTTCATCGTGCCGGTAGCCTCCTCCTCGCTGGAAATCTTCAACCGCTGGGGCAAATCAATCTTCAAATCCACCGACTACAAGAACAACTGGGGCAAAGACATCGCCAACGGCACCTACCTTTACGTAGTCGACACACCGCAGGGTAATCACTGCAAAGGTTGGGTCGAAGTGTTGGAATGAGTGGTTTTGATTGTCGGGAGAGAGGTGTTAACTTTAAGCAAACGAATACATAACGCACTTAAAACATTGTGACTATGAAAAAGATACTTCCAGTACTCCTGCTTATTCTCACCATCTCTTTCGCGAAGGCGCAAGGCAACTTTGGCAAGCAGATCGACGAGAAAAAGGCGATTGCGGCGACGGCGCTTCCGGCTAAGATGGAGGGGAAGAATGAAATGCCGGCCAAAGTGACCGGGACTGTGGAATCGGTTTGCCAGGTGAAAGGCTGCTGGATGAAAGTTAACCTCAATAATGGCGAGACGATGCGTGTGATGTTTAAGGATTATGGCTTTTTTGTTCCGAAAGACATTGCCGGAAAAACGGTGGTTTTCGAAGGAGAGGCCAAGAAATCAATGGTGCCGGTGGAGCATCTGAGGCATTACGCCCAGGATGCGGGACAGAGCAAAGAGGAAATAGCCAAAATCACCGAGCCGAAGGAAGAGCTGACGTTTATAGCCGATGGCGTGATCGTGAAATAATATCCTTCCAAAACGGGAGAAATGGCCAAACGGGCACTTTTGTAGCGATACAAGGGTGTCCGTTCTCATTTTATGCTTTCCAGATCCATTTTCAGTTTTTGCCTGATCCTGTTCCTGAGTGTCCAGGTTTTTGCTCAAAGTAGCCAATACACATGGTGGAACCCGCAGTCCTCTGCATTTCCGGTCGTGGAAGGGCAAGCGTGGCCGAAGGAATTGAAAAATCCGTATGACCGCCTTCCGGCACGGGCTGAAAAGCAGGTTCGGGATGTGGTGTGGAATTTGTCCAACCAGTCTGCCGGGCTGATGATCCGGTTCCGGTCCAATTCCCCTGATATTAAGATCCGGTATGCGATTGGCGGTAAACACGCGCTCCCGCATATGCCCGCCACAGGCGTGAGCGGCGTGGACCTTTATGCAGTAAGCAGCGATGGGGAATGGCTCTGGTGTGCGGGTAAATATGCATTTGGGGATACCATTACCTACGATTTCCGCAACCTCGCTCCGAACGATAATTACCACAAACATGGGAGAGAATACCGCCTCTTTTTGCCGCTTTACAACAGCGTGAAATGGCTGGAAGTGGGCACGGCAGCAGGCACCGAGTTTGTGCCCCTGCCCGTTAGGCCGGAAAAACCGATCGTGATTTACGGTACTTCCATCGCGCAGGGCGCGTGTGCGTCGCGGCCGGGGATGGCCTGGACATCCATATTAGGTCGAAAAATGGACCGGCCGCTCATTAATCTCGGCTTTTCGGGAAATGGCAGGCTGGAAACCGAGGTGGTGGACCTGGTAGGGGAGATCGATGCGAAAGTGTATGTGCTGGACTGCCTGCCTAATCTCACCATTCGTCCCGATTCAAAACTGGGACTGACTACGGAGGAGATTAAAAAGCGCGTGATCAATACCGTTACGGCATTGCGCCGGAAGCGCCCCGATGTACCGATCGTGCTCGCTGAGCATGCGGGGTATACCGATGAGGCCATCAACGCCCAGAGCAAGCATTATTATGTGGAGGTAAATGAGGTATTGAAAGACGCATTCGCCGCACTGAAATCGCAGGGTTTTCAAAACATTTACATCATTCCAAAAGCAGATTTTGACCAAACCTACGAGTCGACCGTGGATGGCACGCATCCTACTGATCTCGGAATGCTGCAAATGGCCGATGGCTATGAAAAGCATTTAAGGAAGGTGCTTCATGAGCCGTCAGGCGAATTTTCAACAACCCGTCCGGTAACTCAAATGCGCGAGTTGCACAATTATGATTGGGAAAAACGACATTCCGAAGTGCTGGACCTGAATCGCAAAAACGCGCCGTCCACCGTGGTAATAGGCAACTCGATCACGCACTTCTGGGGCGGCTTGCCGAAAGGGCCGCGTGCCGTAGGCGAATCTTCCTGGAACAGCACTTTCGGAAAAAATTCGGTGAATATGGGTTACGGCTGGGATCGCATCGAGAATGTACTTTGGCGCATTTACCACGGCGAACTGGACGGTTTCAAAGCGAAACAAGTGTTCGTGAATATCGGCACAAATAACCTCGGCCTCAACAGTGACGATGAAATAGCCGAAGGCTGGAAAATGTTGATTGCGGCTATCCAAAACCGGCAGCCACAGGCGCAGCTCGTCATGATGGGCATTTACCCCCGCCGCCAGCAGGAACAGCGCGTGGCAGCATTGAACCAAAGATTGTCACAGATCACCGGCGAAGCAAATGTAACTTTCCTCGACCCGGGAAAAGTATTCCTGAAACCCGACGGAAAAATCGACGAAACCCTGTTCTCCGACGGCCTGCATCCGAATGATAAAGGTTATAGCCTGTTGGGTAATGCAATTAAGCCGTTCGTAAAATAGCAGTCTACTGCACATCGGCTAAATTGAACTATCAACTTGTTCACTTCCTTCTCAGGTACGGCAAATTAGCAGCTTGCCGCAGAATAAATCGCGTATAGTCGTAAGATAAGTTAGGCGCATATTGCCTGTGACTGAATCCTGCTTCTCAATTAAGTTTATATCAATAGTTCGCTGATAAGGCTATGTAAACTTGATATGAACAGATTATGGAAATTTTATCTAATGTTGTTTGGCGCTTCAAAAAGTCAATTCCTACTAGGATCGAAGAATTCGATGAAGTTTTTACCCGTTATCAATCAGACATTTTAGGAGAGAAGGCAAAATGGGATTCGCAGGTTGTCGTAATCAATAATTCAATTATTCGAGTAGGATACACTGCTTGGTTGAATGGGCCTGAAGATTTGTTCGATAACGAAATTTCCTTAGAAAGTCAGGATTTTTTTGAAGACATAAACAACAGTGGAAGCGACGGGTTATATCAAACAGATATTATGTTTGAACTGATAGCTGACAACGGACGAAACTTTACCGCGATCGAGTTAATGTACAAGGTTAGTCATCATCGGTGCCAGAGATCTTGGCGATCGCGTGTACTTCGAAGGATTGCAGGAATGTCAGAGTGATGATGAAATTCCATTCTTTCGTTTAATCTGCGGAAGTTGATTGTTGTAGTCTTTCACCACTTAACTTTTTTGTGAAGCAATGACTACGGGGAATATAAACGCATTTAGCTTTCGGAAAAGATAGATTCGTTATCTGGCCTCCAGTCATCCTCAGATCACAATCCCGATCCCGAACAAAATCACAAAAAGCAGCGTCGAGAGCGCCATTTGTTTCAGGTAAGGGTCGAGTTCGCTGGCTTTGGTGAGGCGTGAGATTGCGAGACCGTTTTTGACGAAAAGTGGGAAGCTGAGAAAGAAAATCAGACTGGCGTAGCTCGAAAAGTGCTGGGCGCTGTAAACCGTTACGCATAGCATACCGATCAGCAGAATGCACCAGTGGTACACGATGGCTTTTTCGCGGCCAATGCGGACGGGGATGGAGTTTTTGCCGGTAGCCCGGTCGGAGTCGATGTCACGGATATTGTTGATATTCAGCACGCCTACTGCGAATAGGCCGCAGCTAGTTGCAGGAAGCAACAGGCCCCAGTCCCACACGTGCGTGTGTAGGAAGTTGCTGCCGAGCACGCCCACCCAGCCGAAAAAGATCAGCACAGAAAGGTCGCCAAAGCCGACGTAGCCGTACGGCCGCTTGCCCGCCGTGTAGGTAATGGCCGCGATAATGCACGCAATGCCGATGCCCAGAAACACCCAGAAAGTGTTGGCAGGTGCTCCTTTCAGCGCGATCGTAAGTAAGGCAACGCCCGAAATCAATGCGAGCACCGAGAAAATGATAATCGCACGCAGCATTTTCTCTGCCGTAATGTGCCCCGAATGCACTGCCCTGCGCGGCCCTTCACGTAGCTCGGTGTCTTTGCCATTCACGGCATCGCCGTAGTCGTTGGCAAAGTTGGAAAGTACTTGCAGAAGAATGGTCGTCAGCACGCTCAAACCCGCCACCGTCCAGCTGAATTGTCCCGAAGCAGCGGCCAGGAAGCAGCCCATTAAAATACAAGACAAGGCAAGAGGAAGTGTTCTCGGGCGTGCGGCTTCGATCCAGGGATTCATTTTTGGGTATTGTTAATTCGGGTAATGTCAGGCTGCTGTTCTTTGCTCGGCCCAGTTTATGATTTTTTCGGCGATGTCGAGGCCTTCTTTTGAAATAGCGGCAATTAGATTACCGTCGTAACCCATTGCCAGGTAAAGTACATCATAAGCTGTCAGGAAATAGGGCAAAATCTTCGGATCGATATTAGTTAATTCTTCTTCGTACCAATCCAAGGTCTTTCGGTCGCTGGTCTTGTTACCCAGCACAGCGTCCAGGGCTGTTAGAACACCAGAGTAAGCGCGATTTCCTGCAATCTTTACATGTTTGCGGTTATTGTAAATACCGTCCTCATCAACTTCATTTTTTCGGAGCATTTCCCCAGCATTACGAAGGTAGCGACGGGCTTTTTCAATATCTTTCATAGCTGTGTATAGCCGACTTTTTGAAAACGGCCGGAGACGCGTATCAAAACATTCTGGATACTCGTCTCCGACAGCCCATTTACCTAAATTCCAACCGCCTTCGTAAACTCGGCGTCGGTTGGCAGTACTTTCGAGGCGAAGAAGTGTGTCAGTTCGCCCTTTTCGTTGATTACGTACTTGCAGAAGTTCCAGGTAGGAACTTTGTCGTTCCAGCCGTTCGCATCTTTGTCGCTCAGCCATTTGTAAATCGGAGCCTGGTCGTCGCCGGTTACGGATACTTTCTCGAACATCGGGAAGGTCACGCCGTAAGTTGCCGAGCAGAATGTCGCGATCTCTTCGCTGGTGCCCGGCTCCTGGCCGCCGAAGTTGTTGGCAGGAAAGCCTAACACCACCACTTTGTCGCCGTGGTCTTTGTAGAATTTCTCCCAATCGGCATATTGCTTCGTGTAGCCGCATTTGGAGGCCACATTCAGGATCACGACCTTTTTGCCTTTGTATTTGCTCAGATCAACGGTTTTACCGCCTACCAGCGATTTTACCTTGAAATCATACAGCGTTTGTTTTGCAACGGGAGCGTTTTCCGGACGGACCGCTATTTCAGATTTGTCGGCAAAAAGCCCGGTAATCAAGGATGTAATCATAATGAAAAGTGTCTTAATGAAGCTCATCGTAGTTTTGGTTATGGTTAGTACATATATGAATAAAACGGTTGGCACATATTTGAGTTGTCGTTACCATTTCCCAAAAACGCACTGATCAGCAGATTTTGGTAACTATTATCCTACATTCGCTCAGGAACGTCTATGCCCAATAACCCCAAAGCCTTGCGAATCGTTTCCGCAACCGCACTCGACAATGCAACCCGCAATTTCACCGCCTCGGGATCAGGGTCCGAGAAGATCGAAACCTCTGCGTAGAACTGGTTATAGACCTTCGCAAGCTCAAATGCGTACTGCGAAATGAGCGACGGGGCGAATTCGTTGGCCGCGGCCAAAACCTTCACCGGGTATTGCGACAATGAAAAAACAAGTTCGCGTTCTGCCTGGTGCATTGCATAATTTACGCCCGGAACTTCCGCTGCGATGCCTGCCTGCTCCGCTTTCCGCATAATGGAACGGATGCGGGCATAGGTGTATTGGATAAATGGCCCTGTATGTCCTTGGAAATCAATTGATTCTTCCGGGTTGAAGAGCATTCTCTTCTTGGGATCAACTTTCAGAAGGAAGTATTTCAATGCGCCTAATGCAAGCTGACTGTAAAGCTGCTTCGCTTCTTCGCTGTTGAAATCGTCGATTTTACCAAGTTCCTGCGTGCGATCGGTGGCGGTTTGCACCATTTGCGCCACCAGATCGTCGGCGTCGACAACTGTTCCCTCGCGGGATTTCATCTTGCCCGACGGCAGATCCACCATGCCGTAACTGATGTGGTAACAGCCATCGGCGTAGGTGCGGCCGAGGCGTTTGAGGATCGCGAACAGCACTTTGAAGTGATAATCCTGCTCATTGCCCACTACCCACAGGTAGCGGTCGTTGCTGAAATCGCCGTTTTTCAGTTCGGTTGTGCCCAAGTCCTGGGTAATGTAAACCGACGTGCCGTCGCCGCGAAGCACGAGTTTCTCGTCCAGCCCTTCTTCGGCAAGGTCGATCCAAACCGAGTTGTCCGGTTTTTTGAAGAATACCCCTTTTTGAAGTCCTTCTTCAATGATGTCCTTCCCTAGCAGGTAAGTATTTGATTCATAATAGGTTTTGTCGAAGCTTACGCCGATTTTCTTGTAAGTCTGCGCAAAGCCGTCATACACCCAGTTGTTCATTTTTTGCCAAAGCGCGACCGTTTCGGCGTCGTTATTTTCCCAAAGCAGGAGCAGTTTCTGCGCTTCCAGAATCCACGGCGCCTTTTTAGCAGCTTCTTCCTCGCTCAAACCTTCCGCCACCAGCGCTTTGATCTGCTTTTTATACTCAATATCAAACAGCACATAATACTTGCCCGCCAGGTGATCGCCTTTGATTCCGCTGGATTCGGGCGTTTCGCCATTGCCCAGCTCGCGGTAGGCCAGCATAGACTTGCAGATATGAATGCCGCGGTCGTTGACGAGGCACGTTTTGACCACGTCGTAACCGCTCGCTTTCAGGATTTTGGAAAGGGAATCTCCCAGAAAGTTGTTGCGCAAATGGCCCAGGTGAAGCGGTTTGTTGGTGTTGGGGGATGAAAACTCCACCATCACCGACTTGCCGTTCGAAGGCAGCGTACCAAATGCCTCATCGGAATGAATCCCGCCGAAGAGGTCCAGCCACGTGCTGTCTTTCAAACTGATATTTAAAAAGCCCTGCACGACATTGAAACCCGCCACAAGCGAGGACGAAGCCACGAGCTCATCGCCGATAATCTGCCCGATTTCGGCCGGTGCCTTGCGGGCCGCTTTGGTCAAAGGAAATGTGACAAATGTGTAAAATCCCTCAAATTCTTTCTTGGTAGGTTGTAGGATAACTTCCTGACTTTCCAGCTGGAAATGTTTTTGGACCGCTTTTTGAATATCCTCCTTGAGTATTGCTTCAATTGTCATGAAAAATCGGGGGTTACATTCCCGCAAGTTTTTATTTAAGTGAAATTATTTCTAATATTAATAGCAATGTGAGCCTTGCAACATGCAAAATTAGGCTAATTATTGATGTGTGTCACACCCCAGCAGGAAGAAGTTATGCATAAGCGTTCTATAAATTATTCCGGGTTAAAAATAATGCTGTTACTGGTCTTTGCGCCGCTGTGGGCGGCCTGGGCACAGTTGCAGCAGTCCGATCGCCTCGAAATCCCGACCAGTTCTTCTTCTTCCGAGCAATTCGAGGTTTTCAGTCTGGGCGAACGGGGTATTTTGTCGGTTATCCGGGGAAGCGAATTTTCCAACAGGAGCGAACAATGGGAGTTTGTGAAATACGATACCACGCTCAAAGCGCTTTGGCGCACGTCCTACAAGCTGGATTTCCGCTACATTCCGGTGATGGCCTACAAAGCCGAGGAAAGCGGCTACTGGCTGTTCGCGGAGCCCGATACGGACCGGTTTCTGTTCCTGCAACTCAATTATCACGACGGCTCCATCGACACTTATAAGGGAAACCTGCTCTCAGGTGTTGATGTGCAGCATTTCAAGGTCATAGGAAGCAAGGCGCTCGTCTCGGGCTACTACCGCTCGCGCCCGATCGTGATCGTGCATTCGTTTTTCGACCACACCACACGCGTGCTGCCCGGCCTGTTTGAGAAAAATACGGAGCTGAACAATGTCGATATCAATGAAATCGACGGATATATCAATGTGATCACCTATGCTTACCGGAAAAAAAATTGCGTTTTTGAGATCAAAACCTACAACTACGACGGAAAGCTGCTGAAAAGGACATCGCTGAGCGATCCGCGTTACAGTTTCATTTCTGGCCAGATTGTGCCGCTCAATCCGGACGATTCCTACCTGATCGGCAACTATTCGGTAGGATGTACGCAATATTCGCAGGGGCTTTATGTCACGCATATTGCCCACGATACGCCGGAGGAGCCGCAGTTCATCGAGTTTTCGGAGTTGCAGAATTTCTTCAACTACATGAAACCCAAACGGCGCGCGCGGGTGCTCGAAAAAATAGGCAAGCGCAAAAGTCTTGGCAAGGAAAACCGGTTCCGTTACCGGCTGCTGGTGCACCAGCTGATCCAGACCGAGAAGGAAATCGTGCTGGTAGCCGAAGTGTACTACCCAAACCAGCGCTCTACCAGCCCGGTGATCTCTGGCGGGATCTCGCGCCCGTACGTGGCACGAGCGCTCGAAGGTTATCGCTACACGCACGCCATTGTGTGCGGGTTCGACAAGAGCGGCAAGCTCATTTGGGACAATACCATCACGATTAAAGACCTGACGAGCTTCGATTTACAGGAAATGGTGCAGGTAACGCCTGTTGACGACTATTTCGTGCTTGCATACCCGCAGGAAGGGGAAATCCACACGGAGGTGATCAGCCGCAACCAGGTGGTGGTCGAAACGGAGAAGTTTAAGATCAATCCGAAGTCGGAAAAAGAAAAGGTGCTGAACAATGAGGACGGCTACCTTTCGCCGTGGTACGGCCAATATTTCCTTGCGTACGGCATGCACCGCATCGGTCCGTCGTCGATCGGGCAGGGGCGCGAGGTGTTTTATGTGAATAAACTTACCTATAAAACCGATGAAATCGGGAAGGTGGAGGCCAAGGAAGAGGCTTCACGGCCGGGGCATCAGCCCTGAGGCAATGCGCTAGTCGACGAGCCAGATATGGTCAGCCTCGAAGCCCTGTTCTTTCCATTCCACCTGCACACGCTGCGTTTCCAGCGTGCTCACCTCCATTCCGACATAATCGGGGTCAATCGGCAGTTCGCGGTTGTAGCGGCGATCGATCAGCACGAGCAGTTCCACCACTTTGGGGCGGCCAAATGCCGTCATGGCGTCCAGCGCGGCGCGCACCATGCGTCCGCTGGCGAGCACGTCGTCGATCAGGATCACTTTTTTGCCTTCGATCAGGAAAGGTACATTGGTTTTGTTCGGCACGAGCGGGGACTCGCGGCGGCGGAAATCGTCCCGGTAAAAGGTAGCGTCAAGATGCCCCACGAGGATATTCTGGCCCGTCTTCGCGCGGAGTTCCTCTACAATGCGTTCGGCAAAGTGGATTCCCCGCGGCTGTAAGCCCATGACGACCGTGTTAGAAAAATCCTGGTGATTCTCAATCACTTGCTGGCATAGCCGACTGATCATTATTTCCAGAAGGGGGCTGCTGAGTACTAATCGTTTTTGGGGTATCATGAAATTTCCCTGAATTTTAGCCTAAATTAATGTGCTCTTAGACGAAATTAAAACTTTTATTCAATGAAATATCTGATTGCCGGGCTGGGGAATATAGGTCCGGAGTACGCTTTTACCCGACATAATGCAGGCTTTATGGTGCTCGACCGCCTTGCCGCGCAGCACGATTTCAAATTTTCCTTTGAAAAACTGGCGTTCGTGGCAGAGTGGAAGTATAAAGGCAGGCACATTTATTTTATCAAACCTACTACCTATATGAACCTGAGCGGGAAATCGATCCGGTATTATATGGATCAGTACAAAGTGCAGGCCGAAAACACACTAACCATTGTGGATGAGCTACAATTGCCGTTCGGGACGTTGCGGATTAAGCCGAAGGGAAGCCACGGCGGCCACAACGGATTGAAGAATATTGAGGAAATAATCGGCACCACAGAATACCCCAGATTGCGTTTCGGGATCGGAAATAATTTTCCACGCGGCAGGCAAGTAGATTATGTGCTAAAACCTTTTTCCAATGAGGAAATGGCGGAGCTGCCCATCATTTTGGACAAAGCAGGTGATATGGTTACATCGTTTTGTACTTTGGGGATACAGGCGACAATGAACAATTATAACCAATGATAGTACTTTTTAAAGAAAATATAAATATTTCAAGAATTGTATTTATTTGGTTTTTGAATGATTTTGTAAAATTAAATAAAAGTGTTTTACTGATTACTAGTATAAAATAAGTTTTGAAGTGTTGAAATTGCGATAAAATTCCAAAGAAAATTTTGATATACGTTTTTTGGACAATTTGTAATTTCAAATTTAATGCGGACATTTGTAATGCAATACGGCGCCATTAGAATTGAATAAATCCATGACGCTAACTGAAATAAAATTATCTTTGTAAAATAACAGGATTTCAGGATTGCGAACCGGCAAAATCGAAAGCGCCGGAAGCATTGAAAAAGGACGAAACAGCAAGATTTCGTCAGATCTGGAGAATAATTAACAGCGTATATTGGTTAAGTTCTCTGAATTTTGTAGAGAAGAAAAATTCGAGTATTATTGACAGGATTCTTTCTTTACAAAAACAATGAAACGATCGGCAGCGCCGATGCGTTACCAAGTTAGAAACAAAGCTTTTGAAGCGTAAAGATATATAAGATAAGAAAAGGTTAAGGGTTTAGGAATAGTCAGTATAAAGCCATCTCCATGAGATGGCTTTATCTTTTTACCGGCTCTGCCCAGACTTCCACCCTTCGATTTGACTTCTTCGTAGCTTCCGTTTGGTTCATCTGCCGCGGCTGCGCCGATCCGTAGCCCGACCCTTCAATGCGCTCTGCAATGATACCTTTGCCGATCAGATAGGCCTTCACCGTTTCCACGCGCTTGTTGGAAAGTTCCAGGTTCTTTTCGAAGCTGCCGGTATTGTCCGTGTGGCCTTTCAGTACGAGGCGCAGGTCTTGTCTTTTCTGAAAATAACTCACAATCGAATCGAGATCGGACAGGGCGCTGTCTTCCAGCACTTCGGTGCCCTGACTGAAATACAGGGTCGAGAGCGGCGTGGAGTGGCTCTCGGGCGACATGTTCATCAGTGCCTTGATTTCCTCAAAACGATTATTGGTGCGGACCGTCACGCTTCGGGCTTGAAACCCATCGGCTTGCGCCGTAATCCGGTAGCTTTCGTGCGGCGGGAGCTCTACATTGTAAACGCCTCCGACGGTTTTGGTATGCGCCACCAGCGAGTCGTTCGCCGATTTGCGGACGTGCACTTCGGCGTCGTTCACGGGTTTCAGGCTGCGGCCGTCATATACCCGGCCGGTTACCATTGCGAGGTTTTTGTTTCGGGCAGGCTCCGGCTTTTCCTCCACGAGCTGCTCTTTTTCAGGCTCTTCTTTCTTGGCGACCGGTTCTTTAAAATTTTTGGCGATCGTTTGATAGCTCCGGCGAACGAATACGGGCGTCATCACGCGGTCGTACAGGCGGATGAGTGCAATGGTGCCGGCGCCGGACTCGTTGCCGGCAATGAGGTCGTCCTGAAACATGTTCAACACCTGGTCGGCGTCCAGCATGCCTTCGGTGCCGGGGTCTTTGAACTCCACTTTCGAAAGGCCATTAATGTACATCTTAATGGTTTTGGTTTCGTGGTCGCGCGAGTAGACATAATGCACATACTGGTTTGCGCGCACAGGTGCTTTTTCGCTCACCGCGAAATCGTAAAAATTCAGTTTGCCGTTATAAATGTAGGTTCCGTAGTCGCTTTTGCGGTTTTTAAAGTCGAGCACGCGTTTCCAGCTGTCGAGTTCCGTGAGTTTGAAATAGATCTCGACCGTGAACGATTTGTTGAGAAAACCCTTCGTTTCGGCATTGTTGAATTGCAGGCCGCTATTTTTTTCAAAAACATAAATGGACCGGGAAAGGTAATCGGAGCCGGGGATCTGTTCCTTGATGATCTGCCCGGCCTGGCCCACGGGTTTCAGCGCCGGGCCGCCGCTTTCAATCGGCAGCAAACCATTGTTGAAATCATAGGTCCATTGATTTTGGGCATGCGTGTGGAGCGCCGGGGCACAAAGCAGCGTGGCAAACACCGCCCGCAGCGCATTTTTTTTGTTAATCATACCCAAAAATATAAAAAGTGGGGGCGGAAGCCGAGGTACAACTAGTAATTTTGGCTGGTTATTATTCTTGCGTGTGAAAAACATCGGTATCGGTCTTCTCTTTTCCATTCTCTGGTCGTCGGCGTCGGTCGCAACGAAATTCGGCGTGCAATCTGCACCTCCTTTGATACTGGCAAACGTCCGGTTTTTTATCGCCGGTATATTGCTGCTATCATTTTCGTACCTGTTTGCCAAAGATAAGGCCTACCGGTTGCCCCGAAAAACCGAATGGAAGCAATTGGCATTGTTCGGTTTTCTGAATACAACGTTCTACCTGGGGCTGTACGTGTATGCAATGAAATATACCGCGGCCGGAATCGGCAGTCTGGCGGTTTCCACCAATCCGCTGATCATCGTGCTGCTGTCGTCGTGGTGGCTCAAACGGAAGCCCCGGGCAGAGGAATGGACAGGCATTGTGCTGGGAATGGCGGGCGTGGCTGTGGCAACATATCCCTTGCTTGCCGACAGTTACACCACGCTCGGTGGTGTTATCCTGCTGCTGATCAGCATGGTGGCTGTGTCGGCTGCGAGCGTTTACTACGCTACGGTTCGATGGGAGCTGCCCAATCTGCTCATCAACGGCTGGCAGGTGTTTTTGGGCGGCGCATTCCTGCTGCCGGTCACATTGCTCGTGAGCGATTTCAGCACCACCCGGTTGGATACGATGTTCTGGGGTTCGGTATTGTGGCTTAGCCTGGCCGTATCGATCGCCGGACTTATCTGCTGGTTCTACCTGCTCCGGCTCGACACCGTGAAGGCATCCCTTTGGCTTTTCCTCTGTCCTTTGTTCGGATTTTTCTTCGCATGGTGGCTCATGGGCGAACCGGTAACGATCTACACCGTTCTCGGAACGGTGCTCGTAGTGGCCGGGCTGTACGCCGGACAGCGTACAAAATTCGCGGGCCGCGCCTAGCTGGTATGCACCTAGCCGGCCGCGCCTGGCCGGTAGCACCTAGCCGGCCGCGCCTAATCTACCAGTATTTCGCCTTTGAGGTATAGTTTTGCCTGGCCGCCGATGAATACGCGTTCGCCGTCCAGCTCGCATTTCAGAAAGCCGCCGCGGCGTGATAGCTGACGGGCATTGAGTTTCGTTTTGGACAGTTTTTCGGCCCAGTAGGGGATGAGCGTGGTGTGCGCGGAGCCGGTCACGGGATCTTCGTCAATGCCCGATTGCGGCGCAAAGAAGCGAGACACGAAATCGACCTCGTCGCCTGCCGCGGTCACGATCACACCGCGTGCGGGGATCGTGGACAGGATGATAATGTCAAAATCAAGGTTCTTAACCACTTCTTCCGATTCAACCACGACCAGATAGTCGGTTTTCCCTTTGTATACTTCCAGGAGCGTTGTGTTTTTGAGGCTTTCTACCAGCCCCGGAGGCGGCACGGCGATGTGGTATTGATCCACGGGGAAGTTCAATGTAAGCCAGTCTTCCTTGCAATCGACGGTGAGCACGCCGCTCCGCGATTCGAATTGGATCGAGTGCCCTTCGTAATTCTGAATATTAAAAATCACATAAGCGGCCGCGAGCGTGGCGTGGCCGCAGAGGTCCACTTCAACGGCAGGGGTAAACCAGCGGATGTGGAATCCGGACTCGGTCGGGACGTAAAATGCGGTTTCGGCAAGGTTGTTTTCAGCGGCGATGGCGAGCATCGTTTCCTCGGGCAGCCATTGTTCCAAAGGCACTACCGCGGCAGGGTTTCCACCAAACAACTTGTCCGTAAAAGCGTCGATTTGGTATATGGGAAGTTTCATGAAGTCAAATGGGCTTGGTTACGGCAAGGTATTAAAAATATCTGCTAAGGGAAGATTTTCTTATTGATTTTTAATATTATTTATTGGAAAATGGATAGAAGAACGGGCGGCATGCAACCAGGCGCCGCTACCGTTTTCTGTTTTTCATCCGGAGATACACGCCGTTGGTCCAGCCAAAGCCTTCCTGGATTTCATACTCACCGCCGCCGGCAAGCAGGTTCGTGTCGGATACATTGTATTTTTCGAGCATCTTGCCCGAATGCCTGAATTCTTTCTCGATGAGCGAGAGCCATTCGTCGCTTAGTTCATTGGCCGTGCGGTGGAAATTGTAGTTCCGCAATCCCTTGTAGGCGATCCATTGCAGCGGAGCCCAGCCGTTAGGGGCATCCCATTGCTGGCCGGTACGCACCATGGTGGTGAGCAGCCCGCCCGATTTCAAAAAGTTGAGACGAATGTATGCCCGCACATAATGCGAATGCGGTTTTGGGGCGAGTTTGAAAAACAATGGAAAAGTACCCGCAATGGTGATCGCCTTGGTAAAATTCCTTTTTTTGAAATCGTAATCCATGTAATAATGCCTGGATTCGTCCCAGAAATAGGTCTGAATGGCGATGTTCCGCTGGCGCGCCTTTTCCTCGTAAAGCAAATGCATCCGGCGATTGTCGCTTAGCAGGTAGGCCTCGGCGATGGTCTTTTCGAGGTGGTACATCAGGCAATTCAGGTCGATCGGCAGGATGTCCGTCGTGTGAATGCTGGTGAAATCTGTTTCATCGGCAAACCAGCGGCTGCTGAAATCCCAGCCCGACTCGGCCGCGGCGCGGATGTGCCGGTACAGTTCGTCGGGCGCGGTGCCGTGCGCCTCGCTGGCCTCGCGTGCCAGGTCGGTGTCCTCGCCGTACGATTCCGGCCGGGGCGTCGCCTTATCGTCCCAATAGCGGTTCAGCACCACGCCGTCGGGCAGATGTACCACCCGGCGATGGGCTGTGAAAGGTTCGCCGGGCTCGTGGCCGCCATCCATCCAGTAGTCGTACTCCTTCTGCATTTGCGGCAGGTATTTTTTCAATACTTTTTTACCCTCCATATCGCTGAACAGCCGCACCATGAGCGAGAAGAACGGGGGCTGCGAGCGGCTCAGGTAGTAAGTCCGGTTGGCCGTCGGAATGAAGCCCAATGTATCCACCAGGTAGGCGAAGTTATTAAGCATATTCTCGATCAGCTCCGCCCGCCCCGACTCTTTGAGCCCGAGCATGGTAAAGTAGCTGTCCCAATAATATATTTCCCTGAAACGCCCGCCCGGCACCACGTACGGGTAAGGCAGGGGAATCAATGAGCCACCGCGCTCCTGGTTTTCGGGCTGGCGCGTGAGTACCGACCAGAGCTTGCCCACATGTTCGGAAACAGGCTCGCTTCTGTCGGACACAAAATCACACACGATATGCGCCGGCATCCTGAAATGCCCCCGAATAAAGGTGTCCATATTGAACTCGGGCAGGTGCTTTTCGCGGTGATACCGTTCGATAATCAGCACCGGATCTTCCAATGGGATCGCATCGGCGAATGTTTTGGAATCAGAGAAAATGTGGCTGCACTGCACGTCACGGAATAGCGTTCCGTACAACTCTTCTGGAGAGATGTGAGGCTGGCCATAGGTAAATGAGGGAGCAACAAAACCGTACAAAACAAACTGACTTTAAAGGGTTTCCAAAATAGGTTTATTTAACCTCTGTAAAACTGAGTTTTGGTAATAACATCGCATTCTCAATGAGTTTGATCTGAATCCCGAGGATACCAGCCTCGGCATTCACGTCTATCTTCTCCGTGTCGTCGGTAGGCTTGTGGTAATCGTCGTGGCCGCCGGTATGGAAAAACAGCACCGGGATTTGTTTGGCATAAAACGAACCGTGATCGGAGCCGCCGCTGCCGGCATTATCGGTAAAAAACTTCGTATCGCTTTTTAGATCTTTAAAAACGACCGGCCATTCCGCACTCGTGCCATAGCCGCCAATGCCCACGCCGCGGTTAGGGTCGTACCGACCGATCATATCCATGTTGGACATAAAGTTGATTTCAGCCAAAGGCAATGTCGGGTTATTGACAAAATAACGCGAGCCAACGAGCCCCAGTTCTTCCGCACCGAATGCGATGAAAAGGAAATTATAGGGTTCCTTTTTGTCATTTCCGCAAAAATACCGCGCCAGTTCGAGCAAACCGGCCACGCCGGAGGCATTATCGTCGGCGCCGTTGTGGATCTGGCCTTCGGGCTTGTCGGCCTTCGAACTGCCCTGCCGGCCGAGGCCAAGGTGGTCGAAATGAGCGCCTATCACGATGGTGTACTGCGCGCCGTTGTCGAGAAATCCGATCACGTTCCGGGCCTCGCGAACACTATCGGGGACCACTATGCGTCTGATTTTCGCCGTGAAAGGCTGGTAGTAACCGTCGGTGCCTTTGGGTAAAAGCTGGTACTTTTTGAATTGTTTCGCCACATATTTTGCGGCCTTTTCATTTTCCTTGCTGCCGGTGCCGCGGCCCTTCATTTTATCGGACGCTAGGTAGGAAATGTGTTTGCGGATGATTTCCGGTGAGGGTGTTACGGACTGTCCAAATGCCTGCACAGCGCCCATTACGAGCAGCAGACTGTGAAAAAAGATTCTCATTACATTAAAAATAGTTAAGAGGCAAAGATACGCCTCCGCGCTTCCGGACATGGCCGCGGGGCGACAGAATTTTCGCATTTATTTGTATTTTCAGGCATCCCGGCTTAATATTGCAGCATCAATCAATTGCTTCCCTGAACGGCGGTTGATTTATAAAGAAGAGGCGAGAGAATGGGCTCAACGAACCTCTGGCAACCTGCTACCACATCGGAGAAAGGTGCTAATTCCCACCTAAGTTATTAGGAGATATAAACTCAATTCGTGTGCTCTTACAGTTAGAAATTTCCGTAAGCCGATTGGCTTTAGTCTCGCAGCTGCAACCGAAAATCTGTATTTCGGCTGTCAATTTTACCATGTGTTGAATTTAACCACCTGCTGTGGCTCTATGCAAGCGGAACAGAAGACATTTAAATACCCCTATCCCTACGCGCTCGAGATGGGCGGCGAATTGCCGGGATTTGAACTCGCATACACTACCTACGGAGAAAGGAACGCCAGCGATACCAACATCGTGTGGATTTGCCACGCGCTCACTGGCACCTCCAATGCCACCGATTGGTGGGACGGACTGGTAGGAGAGGGTAAGTATTTCAATCCCGAACAGCATTTCATTATTTGCGCCAATGTGCTAGGCTCGGCTTACGGCTCCACGGGGCCGTTGTCGGTGAACCCGCGCACCAACGAGCCCTACTACCGCAATTTTCCGACCATTACTGTTCGCGACGTGGTGGGAACGCTGGATTTACTCCGGCAGGAATTGTCGATCAGTAAGATCAAAATCTGCATTGGCGGCTCGCTCGGCGGGCAGCAGGCGCTCGAATGGGCGGTTGAAAAGCCGCATTTGTTCGATGAACTAATCCTGATCGCGTCCAACGCCCTGCATTCGCCCTGGGGCATCGCATTCAACGAATCGCAGCGGATGGCCATCCAAGCCGACCCGACTTATACCGACGAAAGCCCCGACGCGGGCGCCATGGGCATGCGTGCCGCTCGCTCAATCGCATTGCTTTCGTACCGCAATTATGATACCTATAACTTTACGCAAGCCCGCGACAATCCCGACCAGATCGACGATTTTCGCGCATCGTCGTACCAGCAATACCAGGGCGATAAGTTTGTAAAACGGTTCAATGCATTCTCCTACTGGGTTTTATCCAAAATCATGGACTCTCATAATGTAGGCCGCAACCGCGGTGGCATTGTGCACGCGCTCGGGCTTGTGAAGGCCAAAACGCTCGTGCTCGGCATTAAATCCGATTTGCTTTTCCCGCTTTCGGAGCAGCAATTTCTGGCCCGGCACATTCCCGACGCAGCTTTCCAGGAGATAGACTCGCTGTACGGCCACGATGGCTTTCTGATCGAATACAAGCAATTGACACAAGTGATCCGGGCATGGCAGGAAACGAACGGCCAGCTGCAAATGGCCCGCATTCGTTAATGCATGGATATTACATTAAAAGTAAAACTCCCGACCGGTAACCGGTCGGGAGTTTTGCTTTTAATGTATTCCAAAAAACCTTACTTTGAAAGGCTCAGCAACAGCTCGGGTTCGTTGGTGGTAATGTAATCCACGTCCTTTTCGAGGAAGTATTTCAAATCTTCTTCGCTGTTTACTGTCCACACGTTGGTAGTCAGCTTTTTCTGGCGCATTGCGGGGATGTAATCTTCTTTTTTCTTCAAAACGGTATAGTGGTAGTCGATGCCATCGAGGCCGGCTGCCTGGATTTCGTCGGGCGTTTTGTCTCCGTTCAGATATTCCACGTGCGCTTTCGGCGCGAGTTCTTTCACTTTCAGGCACACATCCCAGCTGAATGCAATGTAGTCCGTGATTTTTTCGACTTTCATTTTCTTAACCAATTCCACGCATTTGGTCGCCAACGCAAGCGAGCGCTCCTTACTGATCTTCGATGTTTTGATTTCGAGGATCAAACGCGTTTTCTTCTGCTTCGAACCCGCTTTCAGATAAGCCTCCAACGTAGGCAGCTGCTCGCCATTAGCCAGTTTAATTTTTGAAAGCTCGGCTGAATTTGTCTTTTCGATGTCCGTTCCCTGAATGGAATGGTCGTGCAAAACATACAAAACCGAATCGGCCGACATGTGCACGTCAAACTCGCTGCCATAGCAGCCCAGCTTGATCGCGTGTTCCAGCGCACCGATCGAGTTTTCGGTTGCGCCGGTATTTTTCCAGGCGCCGCGGTGCGCGATCACCTTGTTTTTCTTTTGTGACATACCATCCATCGACACCAGGCTCATCAGCCCGATTGCAAGCATTAAAAATCCTTTTTTCATTGTATTCAAATTAAACTTCACTTTAAAAGATAGTTTTCGGCTCATTTTACCCCATACGGGCTATCAGCTGCGAAATTAAGGCAAGATCATCCGGCATTTGTTAGCAGAATATTAAGTTATGCCAATGCCCCATGCGGCTTCACGGTGAGGATTACCATTTTTGAAGTAGGCGTGTTGCTCTTCTCGGCCACGCTCGTGATCGGCACCAGCACATTGGTCTCGGGGAAATAGGTCGCCGTGCATTGCTCGGGAATCGGGTATTCGACCACCACAAATTGATGCGCTACCCGCTCGATGCCGTCGAAATGGTTGTGCAGATCCACCAGGTCGCCGTTTTGCAGGCCGCGTTCCTGTATGTCCTTGCTATTCATCAAAATGACGCGCCGCTCGTTGTAAATGCCGCGGTAGCGGTCGTTGAGGCCGTACACGGTGGTGTTGAACTGGTCGTGACTGCGGATGGTCATCATCATCAGCTCGCCCGGTTTGAGAACTGGTGTTTCGGGGGCGGCAATGTGGAAATGCGCTTTGCCGCTCGGCGTGTCAAACGCCCCGGAACGGTTGCAATTGGGCAAATAAAAGCCTCCCGGCTGCCTTACCCGCTCATTGTAATCGGCGAAACCGGGAATGGTGCGTTCGATATCGTTGCGGATGAGGTCGTAATCCGCCGCATATTTGTCCCACGATACGTTGCTGCGTGTTCCCAAAGTGGCTTTGGCCAGCCTGCACACAATTTCCGGTTCGCTCAGCAAATGCTCAGAAATCGGCGTGAGCACGCCGCGGGATAACTGGATCACGCCCATTGAATTTTCACACGACACAAACCGGTTTTCATCGCCGCGCATATCCTTATCGCTCCGGCCGAGGCAGGGCAATATCAATGCCTCCTGGCCGTGCACGAGGTGGCTGCGGTTGAGTTTGGTCGAAACGTGGACGGTGAGCTCGCACTTTTGAAGTGCCGCGGCGGTAAACCGGGTATCCGGCGTTGCCGAAAGGAAATTGCCTCCCAGGGCAAAAAACACCTTAGCTTCGCCCGCATGCATGGCTTTAATGCATTCTACAACGTCGTAGCCATGTCCACGCGGCGGCGCGAAATGGAAGTTTCGTTCGATCGAATCCAGGAATTTCGCGGTGGGTCGCTCAAAAATACCCATCGTGCGGTCGCCCTGCACATTGCTATGCCCGCGAACTGGACACGTGCCAGCACCGGGCTTGCCGATACTGCCTTTAAGCAAGAGTAAATTGACGATCTCTTTGATGGTCGCGACGGCATTTTTATGCTGCGTAAGCCCCATCGCCCAGCAGGCTATAACCTTGCTTTTCCCCGCAAGCACACGCGCGGCTTCCTGCACCTGCGCGAATGGCACACCTGCCTCTGCGGCGAGTTGCTGCGCATTGTACGCTTTCAGGTCTTCCAGATATTCGGCGCAGCCTTGTGTGTTTTGTTGGATAAATTGCTGGTCGAACACAGTACCAGGGTTCTTTTCTTCCTCTTCCAGCAAGAGCAGCGTGATCGCTTTCAGCAACGCCATGTCGCCATTGATCTTCACTTGCAGGAAAATATCCGTGAGCGAGGAGTTGAGGCCCAGTACGCCGGCGACGCGCTGCGGGTTGTTGAATCCCATGAGGCCGGTTTCGGGCAGCGGGTTAATGGAAATGATCGTCGCGCCGTTGGCTTTGGCCTTTTGCAGCGCTGTCAGCATCCGCGGATGGTTGGTGCCGGGGTTCTGGCCGAGGATCATGATCACTTCGGCGTGGTAAAAGTCGTTGAGCGTCACCGAACCTTTGCCGATCCCGAGTGATTCGCCCAATGCCGTTCCGCTGCTTTCGTGGCACATATTGCTGCAATCGGGCAGGTTGTTTGTGCCGAATTCCCGCACGAAAAGCTGGTACAGGAATGCCGCTTCGTTGCTGGTGCGGCCCGACGTGTAGAACACGGCCTCATCCGGCGACGCGAGCTTGTTCAGCGCCGTGCCGATCCGTGCAAAAGCGGCGTCCCAGGTAATGGGCTGGTAATGGGTGCCGCCGGCAGGCAGGTACATCGGCTCCGCAATGCGGCCTTTGCCGCCGATCTCATAGTCGGATAGTTTGCCGAGTTCTTGTACGGAATGCCGCGAGAAGAATTCCGCCGTGAGTTTTTTGGCGGTAGCTTCCTCGGCCACTGCGCGGGCGCCGTTTTCACAATACTCGGCAATGCCCGAGCGCTCGTCATCCGGGTCGGGCCAGGCGCAGCTTGGGCAGTCGAAGCCGCCTTTCTGGTTCAGATTGAGAAGCGCTTTCATGCCGCGCTGAAAACCCGCCTCGCCGACGGTCATTTCCAATGCGGAAACTACTGCCGGAATGCCTGCGGCTACTTTTTTGATCTCGCCTTTCTTTAAACCGGTCAGTTTTTCCGGGTTTTCGGCTCCTGGGATCGGATTTTCGGACATGGCTCAGCAGGTTTTAGGGTTGTCGTAATTGTCGGACTGGTCCTCGTTGACGTTATCCAGGCATTTAAAATCCTTTTCGATCAGCATATATAACGAATCACCGTTGGCGAGCGGCATATTTCCTTCAAAACCGACAGTGTCGTTCGCGGCCCAGCCGGCGAGCAGCCCTTCCGGCACTTCGAGTGTCACCTTGTTTTGTTCAAAACGGGCATTCAACTCACTAACCGGCGATTTCTGTACGGCATAAATGAGCTGCGCCGGTCCGAAATCGGTCGTTTCTTCCAGGTAGCCTTCGTTTTCAAGCTTGCCCACTTCCGACTTCGATAGCCTGAAACGGACGGAGTTCCGGTGAATGCGAATTTTCATAGTTACAGTATTCGGTGATGACCGGTATAAATGTTGAACTTGTCATGTTTAAGAAAACCCACCAGTGTAATCCCGCTCTCCTGCGCCAGCTGCACCGCCAGGCTCGATGGCGCACCGATTGCCGCCACGGCCCGGATGCCCGCCATGCTTGCTTTTTGAATGAGTTCGAAGCTCGCGCGGCCGCTGAGAAGCAATATATGGTTGTTGAGCGGAAGGCCATCGGTTAGTAATGCCGCACCGATGAGTTTGTCCAATGCATTATGCCGGCCCACATCTTCCCGCAGCATCAGGAACTGCCCCGAGCTGTCGAATAGCGCCGAAGCATGCAGGCCGCCGGTACTTTCGAATACATTCTGGTGATGATTAATCTGCCCGGGCAGTTTGTAAAGCGTTTCCGCTGCCAGCGTTAAATCGTCGTCGGTGCCATCGAAAACGGACCGGGTTTTAATGGCGTCGATGCTCGCCTTGCCGCACACGCCGCAGCTGGAAGTGGTGTAAAAGTTGCGTTCAAGCGATGCGAGTTGCGGCGCGAACCCTTCCGAGCATTGCACCACCACCCGGTTCTCGTCCAATGCTGAATGCGTAATGTGCCCGATCTGATCGCTGGAATGGATAATGCCTTCCGTAAACAAAAAACCGGCTGCCAGCTCTGGATCGTTGCCCGGCGTGCGCATGGTTACCGATATGCTTTTGCGCACTTTACGGCCGTCGGCCAGGTATTCGACCTGGATTTCCAGCGGCTCCTCCACGGCCAGGGCGTCGTCGAGCACCTCGGAATTGCTGCGGCCGATCCGCGTGATTTTATGGGTGATTATCGAGCTGCTCTCCATTTTGCATATCATTAATGTCCAACGCGCGCTTCGCTGCCCGGAAATCTTCCGGCGTATCAACGCTTATCATCGTTTTTTGCGACAAAGGCCGGTACTTTCCTGCACCATTCGCCCTCAGGAAATGCTGTAATGAATGCCTGCCCGCTGCAAATGCCTCTTTTAATGCTTTTCCGATTGATTTGGAATACCATCCCAATAACGGCTCGTAAAAGCCTTCATCATTGTAAAAGGCCGCGGCCGGTAAATCCTTCTCAATGGAATGCAGAAAATTCGCCATTTCGTCGGAGCTCAGGAATGGATAATCGCAGCCCGCCACGAGAAAGTCATTGTCGGGTAGCGTTTCCATCACGGATAGCAACCCTGTCATCGGGCCGGCGCCTGCGAATGCGGGCTGGTCTTCGAGCTTGTGGTAACGGGTATGAAAGGATTTGAACTGCTCTGCGTTGCAACTGATTATAACGCGTTCGCATAGTGGTACGAGCAGGTCGGCAACGTGTTCGTACTGAGGTTTTTGATCATATACCAAAAGACTTTTGTCGGTGCCCATTCTGGTGCTCTCACCGCCGCATATCACCAGTCCGTATAAGCTCATAATGGCATTTCAATGGTTTTAATAGGCCAAATATGCGTAACTTCCTTGTATGGAAATGGGGGATGTTAAAATATTACAGAAAAAGCCGATTTATCCGGTGAGCCCGGAGCTGCGTAAATACCTGCGTTTTTACCAGCGTGATGCCCGGCTGCCGGTGGCCTATCACGATTTGCTGAACTTCTACGAGTCGTTTCCGGTGACTGACAAAAACGGCAGGGATACGCTGTGGGAAAGTCCGCTTTACCCGCCGCATGAGCTCGAAAGGCTGCATGCAGGGCTCAAGAAGGTGTACGCGATGCTCAAAGCCTCGGGTAACCTGCGCATTGTGGAGCACAAATACATCGATCGCATCGACTACTGCAAGTTTGGCAATTCCAATCCGTTCAGGGTCAAGATCGTGAACCGGCTGAATGATATTTACGATTATTTCTATGTGAAAAAAGCCGATTCGTCGCGCATTTACGGGCTGGAACTGGAAGAGATCTTTTCGCCAAACCAGGTCAACTATATCGTGGACGGCGAAACGCTCATCGAAGAGCACATTGCCGGCATTCCCGGCGACGAATTCGCCCGCACCCGTATGCGCGACCCGGACTATAACCCGATCCGTATCGCCAAAGAATTTGTGAAGTTCAACGAGCGATGCAAGATTACCCTGCTGGGCGATATGCGTTCTTATAATTTCGTGATGCAAATCACCCCCGATTTCGACGATTTCCAGTTCCGGCTTCGGGCAATCGACTTTGACCAGCAGTTCTACGAAGGGAACATCAAAGTATACATGCCTCAGTTTTTCAAGGAAAACCGGCCGTATGTGCAGCTGGCTATGGAATATCTGACCGACAAAACGGTGGTGCAATACCAGCAGGAAGAGCAATCGTCGATCATGTACCAGGCCAAGGCGGAGCGCCACCGTCTGCGCGACCTGCGGGATGTTTGCATTCGGGACAAAATCTCAACCGTCGATCACATTCACCAGCTGCGGGAAGGCCTAGCGCAGCACTATTCCGACCCGCATTACAACAAATGCGAAACCATGACGGAGATTATTGAGCTGAATATCAAGAATGTAATCCGGCAGGTGATCGCGTGAGCCAATTAATGCATACCTTTGCGGAACTGTACGGCGGCGAGCTGCTGTTACAATTTTTCAAATCTATCAAAATCGGAAGGCATTCAACCTTCGGCAGATTACTACAATGAGTAAACACGGACGCATTCTCGTCGCCATGAGCGGCGGCATCGACAGCTCGCTGGCAGCTGTTCTTCTCCACGAACAAGGTTATGAGGTCATCGGTATGACCATGAAAACCTGGGATTACGCCAGCAGCGGCGGTACCAAGAAAGAAACCGGATGCTGTTCGCTGGATTCCATCAACGACGCACGTAATATCGCGGTAGAGCTCGGTTTTCCGCATTATATTCTCGACATCCGCGCCGAGTTTGGTGACTACGTGATCGACCATTTCACAGGCGAGTACCTGGAAGGCCGCACGCCGAACCCCTGCGTGCTTTGTAATACCCACATCAAATGGGACGCATTGCTCCGCCGCGCCGACCGGCTCGATTGCGAGTTTATCGCTACCGGGCATTATGCCAATATGCAGTTCAATAACGGCCGCCATTATGTTTCCAAGGGGATAGATGCCTGGAAAGATCAAAGCTATGTGCTATGGGGTGTGTCGCAGGAAAGCCTGGCGAGGACCAAACTGCCGCTGGGGTATCTGCATAAAGCGGAGATCCGCGAAATGGCGCGTGAAAGAGGTTTTATTGACCTCGTTAATAAATCTGAAAGCTACGAAATCTGTTTCGTGCCGGATAACGACTACCGCGGCTTCCTGAAAAGACGCATTCCCGGACTGGAAGCGGAAGTAGCAGGAGGTAACTTCGTTTACGCGGACGGCACCATTGTCGGCAAGCATGAAGGCTATCCGTTCTACACCGTCGGCCAGCGCAAAGGCCTCGGCATTGCATTAGGCCGCCCGGTTTTCGTGACGGAAATAAGGAAAGATACCAACGAAGTTGTGCTCGGCGACATGCCCGACCTTTTCCGCGACGGCATGAATGTGAGCAAATTGAACCTTCAAAAATACGCATCCATCGAAAAGCCGCTGGAAACTATCACCAAAGTACGCTACAAACACGACGGCACCCCGGCGCTCATCGAGCAAACCGGCCCCGACCAAATCGTAGCCCGCTTCCACGACGGCGTAAACGGCATCGCGCCGGGACAGGCAGCCGTGTTCTATGAAGGCGACGATGTTGTAGGCGGCGGCTGGATCATGAAGAGTTTTCGGCAGGAGTGAGATGTAAGGCCAAAAAAAAACACCTGACGTGCTTAGAGGAGATGCAATCCAATGCCGGTTCAGGTGTTATTTAAAATATACGCTTTTTCTTGAATAGCGCGTACAACTGCTACTTTATCCGCTGCCTTACCGCCTCATACAACACCACCGAACTCGCCACCGACACATTCAGTGATTCCACTTGTCCGGCAAGGGGGATGCGTGCGCCGCTGTCGGCGAGGTCGATGAATTCTTTGGAAATACCGTCTTCTTCTGAGCCCATAATGATCACTGTTGGTACCGTAAAATCGATATCATAGAGTGATTTGTCGGTTTTTTCCGTACAGGCGATGATTTGCAGGCCGCTGTTGCGCAGGTAAGTGAGCGTTTCGTAAAGATTCGGCTCGCGGCAAATGGGCAGGAAGTTCAATGCGCCTGACGATGTTTTCATCGCATCGGCATTGATCTGAGCCCCGCCTTTCGTGGGAACAATGATCGCTTGTACGCCCGCGCATTCGGCTGTACGTGCGATGGCCCCGAAGTTGCGGACATCGGTAACGCGGTCGAGCAGAAGCAGGAGCGGGGTTTTGCCGTCCTCGTATACCTGCGTAAGCACATTGTGCAAAGGCATGTACTGGATCGGCGATACAAATGCGATGACGCCCTGGTGGTTTTTGCGCGTTACCCGGTTCAGCTTTTCAACCGGCACCCGCTGATAGGGAACGCCCAGTTCTTTGGCGAGTTTTTCGATCTCCGCGAGGCCAAACTCCCGCTGGATAAATAGCCGTTCAATTTCTTTTCCCGAACGAAGGGTTTCCAACACCGACTGTGTCCCAAAAACCATGTCGGCCTGGGACTGTTTGGGGGCTGGTTTTCTTACCGTATACTTCCGTTTCTCCATGCTTCTACTACTGGATACCAAATCGGCTGGTATTCGGCATAGCGAACCAGTTCATAATGATCATCCACAAATTGATTGTTTCTCCTGTTAAATGTAAAATTGACGTTTTGTGCGTTGCCTTTCTGATCGTAGGTCCATACTTCGCGGTCCTTGCTGCGCTGCACCTTGTCCGGCGGGCCGAGTACGATGTAGATCATTCCTTTGTCGGTTTTCCAGCCTTCCTTGTAGGTGGTGAAAAGCTGGTTTGCCTCTTCCACGCGGCCGTAAAACGAGCGGATGGATTGCTGAGCCAGCGGTGCATTTCCGTTCATGAGCGTCAGCCAATATTTATCCAGCGCTTTTTTATAATCTTCCGCCTTCTTGATTTCGTTGATTTCGTTGTTCGTGCTCATGTAAAGCAACGGGCCCAGCAGCAGTTGCGGGCGTGTCACTTTCGGGAAGCGCTCGTTTACCACCAGAATGCCCAAACCTTCGGACTGGGTCGTATCCGCGAAAACGTTGTAAAGACCTTCCTTACTGAATTGCAGCGGCTGGTTAGCGGTAATGGTGAATGTGCTGTCCACTTCCAGCGACTTGTTCACGTTTTTAGGCGCGATGTTCATCGGCGAGCCTGCCGGTTCGAAATCGTGGTTGTAGTAATAAACGTGCAGCTGGTCGGTGCTTTCGCCTGCCTTTTTGATGGTAAACTGCTCCGTGGAATTGATATAATGCCGCTGCAACGGCTGGGTTGAATTACCCGTGTACACACCGTACATCTGGTTCACAGCCAACTTTTTGAAGCGGATAGTAAGGTCGTTCAGTACTTTTTTGAGTGTCCCGGCCTGGCTGATTTCGCTCAGCAGCACGCCGTAGTCGCGGTCGGGGCTTTTCAGCTCGTAGGAAATGACGATTTTGTCGCCCATTCGCGAAACGTTCGAAGAATCGAGCTTTACATTGCCATAGCCGAGCCTTTCGCGCGTGCCGTAATCCGAGTAGATGACGTAGTTGAGGTTGTAAAGCCGGACGAAATCCGCTACGCCGATCGGATTTTTTCCTTTATAGGCATCCACATACAAAAAGACCTGCGTTTGGGTAGTGTCTTTCAGAAGGTATTTGCTTTGGATCGCTATCAATGAAAGTTCCTCATTCACAGGGGCGGAAGCCTGCTGCTGTTGCTGCTCGGTGGGCCGTACCTGCGCCTCGGGAATCTGCTTCATAGACTTGTTCGATGAGGCGCAACCGGCCATCACCAAAACAGACATTATATAGATGCAAAAGCGAAAATTTGTTCTCATGTACGTGTATTCATCGTTTGTCAAATAACGAAGGAACGGGCAAAATTACCCAATAAAACGATAATAAAATTTTTATTCCGGAGTCTTGCCTGTACGGGTAGCGGATTTGATCTGATCTTCGATGGCATCCCATTGATCGTCAGTTACTTCTTTCAGGAAATTGAATTGCCCCGCAGACAGCACTTCCCCGCCGTCGAGCGTGATCACTTCGCCGGTCATATAGGCCGAAAAGTTGGATATTAAATATGCCGCGAGGTTGGCCAGTTCCTGGTGGTCGCCGGTGCGTGCGAGCGGAATGCGGTTTTCGAAGGAGAATTTCCGGGCCAGTTCTTCGGGGAACAGCCGGTCCCAGGCACCCTTGGTCGGGAAAGGGCCGGGTGCGATCGCATTCAGCCGGATACCATGCCGCGCCCATTCGAATGCAAGCGATTTGGTCATCGTGAGGACGCCCGCCTTGGCCATGGCCGACGGAACGACCCAGCCGGAGCCGGTTGTCGCATAGGTAGTTACGATGTTGAGAACAGTGCCTTTGATCTGATTTTCAATCCAATATTTACCCAAAGCCAGCGTGAAATAATAAGTGCCGCGCAACACGATGTCCACGATCGTGTCCACCGCTTTGTAAGAAAGCCGCTCGGTAGGACTGATGAAATTTCCCGCCGAGTTGTTGACAAGCCCATCCACGCGCCCGAAAGTTTCAATGGCTCTCGCGATCACCTGCTCCACCTCTTCTGTTTTCCTGACATCACACGCCACAAACGTAATTCGGCCGCCGGTGCTTTGGCGAAGCTCGTCCGCCGTATTGGCAAGGACATCGGCTTTTCTGCTGCAAATTACCACGTTGGCGCCGAGCCGGAGGAAGTATCCGGCCATTGATTTACCCAGTCCGGTGCCGCCTCCGGTTACGATAATCGTCTTATTTTCCAGCGCGCCGTCGCGAAGCATTCCCTCGGTGTGAGTCATGGCAGGTGAATTTTTAGGTTTGGATGAAAAGGATAATTTCTGTCAAAAACATTATATTTTGAATGTAAAACAAATCTTCCGGAAATGGACCAGGTGAAGGAGATAATGAACGAGCTGGCATTGCTCGGCACCGAGCAAACGCTCAAAACAATGAAGAACCACGGTGCGGTGGAGCCTATTTACGGCGTGAGGATCGGCGATATGAAACCGATCCTGAAAAGGCATAAAAATGACCACGAACTGGCATTGGAACTGTTTAAGACCGGGAATTCGGATGCGATGTACCTGGCCGGGCTAATGTCGAAACCCGCGCTGATGACGCCCGAGGTGCTCGACGAGTGGATAAATGGAGCAACCTGGCACATGATCAGCGAGTATACCGTGGCATGGAATGCGGCCGAAAGTCCCTGGAAATTCGAAATGGCCCGGAAATGGATCGAATCCGAGGACGAACTCACCGCCGATGCCGGCTGGGCAACGTGGGGCTGCATTCTGGCATTAACCCCGGACGACCAGCTCGATCAGCAGGAAATCGATCAGTTGCTCGATCGCGTGGAGCGAGAGGTGCATTCGGCGCCTAACCAGGTGCGGTACGTCATGAACGGCTTCGTGATCGCCGTAGGTTCGTACTATCCCCCGCTGGCCAAAAAAGCAATGGAAGTTGGGAAAAGGATCGGGAAAGTGAAGGTCAATATGGGCAATACCGAATGCAAAGTGCCTTACCCGCCCGACTATATTCAGAAAGTATGGGACAAAGGCCTGCTGGGAAGAAAGCGAAAAGAAGTAAGGTGCTGATTATTGCTGTGCGAGCAGATATAGCACGGCCATCCGTACGGCCACGCCGTTTTCCACCTGGTTCAGGATAATGGAATGGTGCGAATCGGCAGCGTCGGACGATAGTTCCACGCCGCGGTTGATCGGCCCCGGGTGCATGAGTACGATCTCTTTGTTCAACTCGTCGAGCATGGCCTTGTTGATACCATAATACAACGAATACTCGCGCAGCGACGGGAAATACTTGATCTGCTGCCGTTCCAGTTGTATACGCAGCACATTCGCTACATCGCACCATTGCAATGCTTCTTTCACATTATGGCCGATTTTAACGCCAAGCTCGCCCAAGTGTTTGGGGATCAGTGTAGACGGCCCGCATACCATTACTTCGGCACCCAGCTTTTGCAGGCAGAATATGTTGGATAATGCTACGCGTGAATGCGTGATGTCGCCGATGATCGCAATCTTTTTACCTGCCAGGTCACCCAGTTTTTCACGCATCGAGAATGCATCGAGCAATGCCTGGGTAGGGTGCTCGTGGGTGCCGTCGCCGGCATTTACCACATTCGCCGGAATGCGGCTCGAAAGGTAATGAGGCGCGCCGGGGCTGCTGTGCCGCATTACGATCATGTCCACTTTCATGGCCAGGATGTTGTTAACCGTGTCGAGCAGTGTCTCGCCCTTTTTTACCGAACTTCCCGACGCCGAAAAATTCACGACATCCGCAGAAAGTCGCTTCTCGGCAAGCTCAAAAGATAGCCGTGTGCGGGTGGAATTTTCGAAAAATACGTTGGCGATGGTAATGTCCCGCAGGGAAGGTACTTTCTTGATAGGGCGGTTAATGACTTCCTTGAACTGTGTCGCTGTATCCAGGATAGTTTGAATGTCGTTCTCGTTCAGGTTTTTAATTCCAAGTAAGTGCCGGACCGAAAGTTGTGTCATTGTTTGTATTCAAGAAAGTTTGGCAAAGATAATAAGGAAGCGCTCAATGCGAAAATCCGGAGGGAATTTTCGGTTTTTATCATTTTAGATAAACCTCCATTTTGTCCGTAGAAAAGAATCTAAATACCGTAGAATAATTTGTCGGTAACTCTCGCTAACTTGCGGCATTGACTTTGTTATTTTTGTCAATATGCTCAACTACCCGACGCTTCGTTAGAGATTCCTCCCTATTTCCTGATAATCATTTAACCAAAAGGTGTATTAAGTATCAATCAATCCGTCCCCGGCAGACGGACCAATGTTCTGTTGCCTTTTTCAGCACCCGGTTCGTTCAGTTTTTCAATTTTTTAAACGTCTTTCTATGCGCGTAAAACTCTATTTATTTTTTACTTTCTTGTTTACCCATCCGTTGGTGCAGGCACAGGTCAGTGTTAGTTTCCCGCCGTCAAGAGTGGTTTTTCAGCGTAACCAGAGTGGTAATGCCAATGTCTACATTACCGGCATTTGTACCGGGAATCAGGTACATCGTATCGAGGCCCGGTTAAAGACCAGGGGCGGCGAGCCCGGCAGCGGTGTGAACTGGACAACGATCACCACAGACCTGACCAACGGCGTTTTCAGCGGTTTCCTCACCTCCACAGGCGGCCGGTTCGATCTCGAAGTAAGGGGTATGAACAACGGAAATCAGCAGATCGGCAGCTCGGTGACGATCGAAAAGGTGGGCGTCGGGGAAGTGTTCCTCATTGTGGGCCATTCCAATGCCGCCGCAGCCGAAGGTGCTGTGACCGGCTCCACGAGCGATATGGTCAATTCCATGAACCCTAACGCCGATCCCGGTCTTCGGAACCAGTATTTGCAAACCGGAAGCCCGGAGCACCTTCCACCACTCATTCCCACGCATTTGTGTCAGAACTGCGGGATCGCGCCGATGGCCGATCAGCCCTGGTTCTGGTCCAAACTGGGTGATTTGCTCGTAGAAGCATTGAACGTGCCCATCCTGTTTTACAGTGCGGCATTCGGAGGCAGCAACATGGGGCATTTTCAGAAAGCTGCCTACGATATTCCATTCGACCACGGATTTATCAAATATGACATCCGGATGCCGTACGTGAATATCCGCAATACGATGAGCAAATATGCGCCCCGGACCGGGCTGCGGGCCGTCCTGTCCGCGCATGGTATCAACGATGGCGATACCGACGGGCCGGGGTTCTATTCCCGGAGCCAGCAAGTTGTCCAAAAGATGCGGGATGAGGCCGGTTTCCAGGCACTGCCATGGCTCGTGGCCACATCGTGCTACAACAACGGCATCAAGCAGGGAATTACCGACGCGCAGAATCAGCTGATCAACGATGACCCTTATACATTCCGCGGAGCGAATTTGAATGCGATCGGCAATGAGGGGCGCTACGACGGCCTGCACTTCAACGAACAGGGACAGAGCATGGCAGCCAGCCTCTGGCGGGACGCAATCGTCGATCCGTCCGAAAATATACTAGCCAATGCCCAGCCGTTCATGGCAAGCGCCCCGCCGCTTCCACCGCCGCCATTGCCGGTCACACTCGTGCGGTTTAATGGCCAAAAAGGCATTAACGGCTTCAACGAACTGGAATGGGTCACGAGCTCGGAAACGAGTAACGACTATTTCGAGATTCAAAAAAGCAGCGACGCGAAGACATTCACTACGGTGGGCAACATAGCAGGCGCTGGCGACAGCAAGGAAATGAACACCTACCGTTTTACAGATGAGTCGCCTTATCCCATCACTACCTATTACCGCTTGAACCAGGTCGATTACGACGGGACGGCGACGCTTTCAAGGATCATCGTCGTGCGCAGCGACAATGTGGCGCGCGAGTCGGCGGTTTTTCCTAACCCGTCGCAGCACATCATCGAAGTCGCCACGAGCGATGGCTCAGCCGTGAGCGGCCTGAGGGTAATGGATTTGAATGGCCGTGAGCTGTTGCGAAAGCAGGAGGGCAAAGAGCTCGACGTTTCGGAACTGAACCGTGGCGAATACATTATCGAGTTCAATTCCGGCGGAGAGCTTGTAAGAAAGAAAATAACGAAGCTCTGACCCCGCCCGAATGCGAGGCCAGAGCGACGGGACATTCACTTTTTGACAAACTTCAACAAAGCGGATGTCCCGTCATCATTCAGGATTTTCATGATATAAAAGCCCGGTAATAAGCTTCCGATCGGAATCGACGACCGGCCAGTCATTACATAGCCGCGCAGCCGCACGTTCCCCGAAACATCCATAACAGTGTAGCTCGACCCGCCTTTCTGAACGGGTATTTTCAAGTACAATATGTGGTCTGCCGGATTCGGAAAAACGCTCGCAGCAAACCCGGGCCGTTGCACGGTTACTACGTGGGAAAACGCATAGGTTTGGTCGGTATCGACCTGTTTTAACCTATAATAACTTGTTCCGGATAACGGCCATGGGTCTTCAAAGCGGTATTGGTTGAAACTATTCACGCTTCCCTTTCCCGAAATGCGTCCCAGGGCCGCCCAGCTGCGGGCGTCGTGCGACCGCTGCACCTCGAAATGGTCGTGGTCCCTTTCTTCGGTCGTTGCCCAGGTTACCAGTACTTTTTCTTCCACTGTGGTTGCATTAAAACTAACGAGCGTCACCGGCAGCGGGTCGGAGCAGGTTTGCACCATAATATCGTCCAGGCGCAGTTCGTCCCGCGCGCCCGTCAAAGTGGCGTCCGTACAATAATACCGCCATAGCAGCTGCACGTAAGGTTTGTTGAGGACTTCGGCCGGGAGCGCCACCCAATCGATCACCTGCTCGTGCCCCGCCGTGGCCGACCGGACATATTCCACCGGCTGGTTATTAGGGTTCAGCACGTCGGTAAATGGCCCCGTTTCCGAAAGGCGGTATTGCAGCCGGATCGCGTAAGGCCTTGCATTGGGCGTGACCGTCCCGCCCGTCCATTTCACACTCGCGACGGTCTTGCCGATGGTATTCAATGCCAGAATGGCGCCGCCGAGCTTCATGCCCGGATAGCCCGGGTTACCCGCTGCATTGCCGGTGTTGATAAACGAAATGCCCTGGTCGCCTAGGCCGTTGATGCGCGTGCGGCTCGTGAGGTTATAAACCCCGCTGGTAAATCCGACGACGGGCGAATTAAGGTCCGGGTCGTCGTTTTCCATATATACAAACCGCATATTGTCCGGAAAGGTATTCCCGGCCGCAGTAGCCAGCCACGCATTGAAATCGTACGCACATGCGCTGGGGTCGAGCGGCGCGGGCACTTGTGCCGGGGCGACATCTACTGCGAACACCGCACGATAGTTGGACGAAGAGGATGGCGCAAATCCAATGGTGGCGCTGTGCGAAATAGCATTGGTAGTCAGGTTTTCCCATTGCAAAAACTTATAGCCCGGTTTGGCGATCGCCGTAAGGGAAATGTTCACGTTTTTGAAATAAATGCCATTCCATGGATAAGGATTCGCAGAAACGCCGAGGGTACTCGGAAGAATGTCGATCGTATTCACGCGCACATAGCCGTGGTCCTGATTGGAAACATGAACGGAGATCTGCTGTGTGCCTGCGCTAAGATTGAATTGTCCTTGAATATGCCCCCGGGCCACATTGGGCCGGTTGGTAGCGAAATTGACCATCAGGTTAACATTCGACTCCCAGGTAGCCATGCTCGCCGGGCGGTTCCAGCGTTTGATGTTTTCCGGCATCTCATTCGCAATCAGGTTTTTACAAACATTAATCTGATCCAGCAGGCGCTGAGGCTGAAAATGGCTGTTGATCAGGTCCGCATAACGGTTGATAAACTTGTTCCTGAAAGTTGTATTGGGCAAAAGATATTGCAGCAGGAAATCGGGGGCGCCCAATGCCTTGGGAAACTGGTTGGCATCCAGCTCTTCAAAGCTCAGATCGACATCGAAAAGTGCCCAGCGCCAGCGGCCATCCTTTCCCTTGCCGCCTGCCGGGCTGTACGGCACCTTGTGCCGCCAATAGGTAACATTCCCATAAGGCCAGTCCCAGTTCGCAGCATAAAGTTCGAGAATGCAGTAGTCGATGAAATTGTCGATGTCCATTCGCGCCAACGCGTAGTCATAATTGCCGGCGTCGGCCATGTTGTGGGTTTTGATGAAATTGGAAAGGTCCGCGTAATGCCCAGAATTGTTTTCAATCTCGGGGTCGGCGAAAAACTCGATGTTTTCGGGTTCGAGCGCGTAATGGCTGGCAAAATAGTATTCATCCTGGCGTTCGCGCAGGTCGTGAATGCCCCAGTATTCGCCATTGAGGTAGGTTGTGACGGGACGGTATTCCTGCAATTCAATGTCGAGCCCTTTCGCGATCTGATGAATGTAAGAGTCCTTCATGAGCGTCCGCTCGTAATCATTGCCGGAATTCCGCATGATCAGCCTCCTGAATGTGTGAAAAGGAAGTGACGGAAAAAGCGGGTAGTCGATATCGCTTTGGGAAGCATTCGGGCCGGTGGAGTACAGCCGGAAACTCTTCTTGTCGCTGGTCCTCGACCCCTGGCCGTGAATGCGCAGGCCAAGGTCCTGGTTAATGACCGGACTGCCGTTGATCAGCACTTCCACATTCGAGGGAATTTCCGTGTTGCGGTAATAGTTTCCCACCGGCGCCCCAAACGACCCGGCGCCCGGATTCGCATTACGCCAATCCACAAAATCTTTCCCCGCAACCCCGATCCCGTCCTCATAATCGAACATATCGTCCGGGTCGGTTTTGATGGAGAATACCGCTAGCTGCGATTTAGGCTGGCCATCGGTTGTGAAAAGATACGTCCGGGATTCCGTTTCGCTGGGCAGTTTTCCGGCCTCATAAACCTTTGCGCGGATGACCATCCCTTTGTAAACCGGCTTCACCGGCACCGAATTATAGGTAGGGATAAAATCGTTGGTAGCCGAAATGGCCGCAAGGACGTCAGGCTGCCCCGATTTGTCGGTTATCGGGATGTTGACGGGCGAATTCTGTTTCAGCGTAAGAAAGTGATTGGTAAAGGTGGACCCTATGCCATCTCCGGGGTTTTTCGGGTATTGGTTTTTGAATTGATAAGCCTTGCCCGGCGCTGTGATATTGTTTTTGTCGGGCTGGGAGCCGTCGGTGGTGTAATACACTTCTGCACCCGGCACAGCGGTGGAAATCGTGAGCGTGAAGCTGTTTTGGAAAAAGCCGCTTTCCACGCTCATCACCGGCGGCGACGCGAAACCCGTGTAGGAGTTGGCCGCCATATTGCCGGCGTTGGGCGAGGAGGGAGAGAAATACACGATTTCGGAAGAACCGTTCGTTTTGCGCCCATAGGAAATGTCCGTTCGCTGTTTCGGGAAATCGAGCTGGTCGATGATCGTCTCGTTCGGTGCGACCAGTAGCAGCTGCTCTCCGTCGCCACTAAGCCCGAAGCCGAGGTGTTTCGGCCCGCGCGACGGCAAACCGCTCGCCCAGAGGATCAGGAAGCCGCCGGGCTGGATGGTTAGTGCACCGCTGCTGGATGGTAACTGGAATTTTTTCAACTCGCCTGCGTCGTCGGTAAGATAATAACCGCTCAAATCCACGGGCGTAGCGCCGGCATTGTAAAGCTCGATCCAGTCCTCGTCCGAACCGGTTTCATCCAAATAGGAGCTGGAATTGGAAGCCATCAGCTCATTGATCTTAACAGATTGACCAAAACAAAATGGACATGATGCCCAGCAGGCCACCAATAATGTGTAGTATAAATATTTCATGATAATAGAGGAGGTTGTTGCTGACAAAAATTAAAATTATTGTCAATTAAATGCTAGAAAAATGGCAGCTATTTTGACGTAGAATGGCTGGTATTTACTTAGTTTTCAGTTGGTTATTAGTGTTTTAAACATAACTCGCCGGTACGTCCAAAGTAGTTGCATTCAGGACGCACTTTTTCGATGATAGCGATTTGTATTTTTAGAAGAAATAGGGGCTGGTCTGACTATTTATTTCGATGCAGTTGTCGTACCCCCGGCGGCTGCGAGTGAGTACGCATTATTGAACGGCTGCTCATTATATTTGCAACCTTTTGATAACAGCTGCCGCACGGGCAGCCATATTTCTGACAAATGGATAAAGCAACGGTGATCGCCGAACTCAAATCTCTTCTCGATGAGCGCATGCAGGTGGCGTGGACCGCCATGGAAGCGGCGCAGGAGTCGGCGAATGATCAGGGGAAGAGTTCGATGGGGGACAAATATGAAACGTCGCGGTCGATGGGGCAGCTGGACAGGAATATGCACGCGCGCCAGTACGAGCAGGCGCGGCAGGAGCGGCTGATCCTCGAAAAGATAGGCGAAGGCGAGTCGCCTGTGCGCAGTGCGGTAGGGACGCTGCTGGAAACGACGGCGGGCTGGTTCTTCATCGCCGTCAGTCTGGGGGCCGTTAAAATAGAAAATGAGACCGTTTTGGCAGTCTCATCTTCGTCTCCCGTGGGCGCCTCCCTGTTAGGGAAGGAAGCCGGGGCCTATTTTGAATTTATGAAAAAACAACACCGGATTGTGGCGCTGCATTAAGCCATGTTATGGTAAACGCGCTGCACGTCGTCGTCTTCCTCGATCTTTTCGATCAGTTTCTCGACTTCCGCGATTTGCTCTTCGCTCAATGTCTTGGTATCGTTCGGAATGCGGTCGAAATCCGCTTCCACGATTTCATAGCCGTTCTCTTCGAAATAATGCTGTAATGCACCAAACGCCGAGAACTCGCCGTAAATGTTGATCAGGTTAGTCTCTTCGTCGAGGAAAACCTCCTCGCCGCCGGCGTCGATCAGTTCGAATTCCAGCTCTTCGAGGTCCTTACCGGTGTTTTTGATCTTGAAAATGCATTTGCGGTCGAAAATGAAGTCGAGCATGCCCATTGTTCCCAGGCTGCCGCCGAGCTTATTGAAATAGCTTCTTACGTTAGCCACCGTGCGGGTTGGGTTATCTGTCGTGCTTTCAACGAGGATCGCGATGCCGTGCGGGCCGTAGCCTTCGTACACCATTTCCTTATAATCGTCCTGATCTTTGGCAGTTGCGCGTTTGATAGCCCTTTCCACGGTTTCCTTCGGCATGTTCACTGCCTTGGCGTTTTGCAGGAGAACCCGGAGTTTCGAGTTGGTGGCGGGGTCTGCAGTTCCGTTTTTCACCGCCAGAACGATGTCTTTTCCAATCCTCGTGAAAGTTTTGGCCATCTTGTCCCACCGTTTGAACATCCGTGCCTTTCTGTATTCAAAAGCCCTTCCCATACTTATAATATATTATTAGTTATTTTAATGTTGGTACCTTGTATTGCTAATTGTGCCGCAAATTTATAAAAACGGTCAATATCAGGCGAAATAAATTCTTTTGAACAATTCTTCATGACAAATCAACTCAACTGGCGCTTTCAGACATTTGACGAACTCACTACCAAAGAGCTCTATGGCATCCTGCGGCTGCGAAGCGAGGTTTTCGTACTCGAACAACGCTGCTGTTACCTGGATATGGATAACAAGGATTTGCAGAGCCACCACCTATCGGGCTACCGCGATGGTGTGCTCATGGCATTCGCGCGGATCGTTCCGCCGGGATTATCATACGAATACCCGGCAATCGGGCGGATCGTGGTTTCATCGCAGGGCCGCGGTGCCGGTCACGGCATCGAGCTGCTGAACGTCTCGATCCAGAAGGTCGAAGCCCTGTACGGCAACGTTCCGATCCGCATTGGTGCGCAGCTCTACCTGAAAAGGTTTTACGAGTCGTTCGGTTTCAGGCAATCGGGCGAGGTTTACCTGGAAGATGCCATCGAACACATCCAGATGACGAGACCTGGCGTCGGCCAGGCTTAAATGTGTTGCTTCCTGGGGAATCATTTCCCAAAAGTGGTGAAATTATAAACACTGGTTGTAACCGGTGATATGCTAATTGAACTCTAAACTGCCGCTAAAACGCCGGGAAAACAGGATCTTTGCCGAGAAACGTAGTAATTAATCTACATTTCGATAAAAAAAGTTTGATATGAATTGCTCGCAATCTCTTTCTTTCCTAATTTGGCACAGAATTTTAGTTATTAGTATTCAGTCAAGCAAATTGTTGCTTTGGGACTGACGCCCTGTCAGCAACCCAATTAACATTTTTGACGAACACTGATAGAGGAGGGTTTACGTGGAATGGCCTACTGTAATGCGGTAGGCCATTTTTTTGCTTTCTTTGTACTCGTTAGCAACACACCACCGCCTTTATAATGACCAAAGTTACCGAGTATATCCGCCGTGCGGAAGGCAAAACCTTATTCTCCATCGAGATCATTCCCCCGCTGAAAGGCCAGAACGTCAACGAATTGTTGAATTCAATCGAGCCTTTAATGGAGTTCAATCCACCTTTTGTAGATGTTACGTATCACCGCGAGGAGCTCATCGACCGCGTCGGGACCGACGGCACCATCGAACGCATTCCCATCCGCAAGCGACCCGGAACAGTGGGTATCTGCGCGCGGATCATGGAGCGGTTCAAAGTGGACGCGGTGCCGCATGTGATCTGCGGCGGGTTTACCAAAGATGAAACCGAGGACGTACTCATCGACCTGCATTACCTGGGCATCGACAATGTGCTCGTGCTGCGCGGCGATGCCGAGCGTTCTGCGGGCGTGTTCAGGCCAAAACCCGGCGGGCATTCCTATGCATCGGAGCTGGTGACGCAGGTGGATAATATGAATAAGGGCATACTCCTCAATGCGGAAACGCAGGTATGGCCAACGGACTTCTGCATCGGCGTGGCCGGCTATCCCGAAAAGCATTTCGATGCGGCGTCGTTCGATACGGATTACGCGGCTCTAAAAAGGAAAGTAGAGCTGGGCGCCAATTATATCGTGACCCAGATGTTTTTCGATAACCGGAAATATTTCAGTTTCGTAGAACGCTGCCGCGCCGAAGGCATTACCGTGCCGATCATCCCCGGCTTGAAACCGATTTCAACTAAAAAACAGCTGACCGTCCTGGCCGACATATTCCACCTGGAATTCCCGCAGGAGCTGGTAAAAGAAGTGGAACAATGCGCGACCGACAAAGAGGTGCGTCAGGTAGGAATTGAATGGGGCATTCAACAATGCAGGGAGCTGCTGGCCTATGGCGTGCCCGTGCTTCATTTTTACACAATGGGCAAGTCCGATAACGTCTCGCAGATCGCCCGCGCCGTATTTTAGATGCGGGGCATCCCATGCGGGGCATCCCATGCGGGGCATCCTAATGCGCGGATTACGATGCAAGCACTATTCGTAGCACACTGCGGTGCCGTTGGCGCTTACCATGAGCATTGAGCTGCCGTTCCCGATCGTTTCGAGGTCGATATCCACGCCGATCACCGCATTTGCACCGAGGCGTTGGGCCTGTTCCATCATTTCGCGGATGGCAATGCTCTTGGCCTCGCGCAGGCCCTGCTCGTACGAGCCCGAGCGCCCGCCCACAACGTCGCGGATGCCCGCGAGGAAGTCCTTGAAAAAGTTGGCGCCGATGATGGCTTCACCATTCACCAGGCCGATATACTTTACGATCTTTTTACCTTCGATGTTCGGGGTAGTAGTAACAAGCATGCGATTTCAGGTTTGATTGGCGATGTTTTTTGACGGGCCAAAGTAAAGGGTTTTGCAAAAGGAGAGGCTGAAAATAATGGTTTAGCGGCAAAGTAGCACGGGTTCGGGGTAAATTTTAGGTATAATCGTTAGTTTTGCCCTTTGACCAAATTTGAGTAGTAAAATAAATTGTAATGGAACAGACCGTAGAAGTCATTAATCATATCATCCGCACACGCCGGAGCATCTTCCCACCCAGCTACATCGAGAAGGAGATTCCGCAGGAAATCATCGAGAACATTCTCGAAAACGCCAATTACGCGCCAACGCACAAACGCACCGAGCCGTGGCGTTTCATGGTGTTCCGCGGACAGGACAAGCTGCAACATCTGGCGAGCTTTTTCATGGAGCGCTACCGGAATAACACCCCTGCCGAATCATTCTCGCAGGCGCGTTACGAGGCTGCCGGCGAAAAAATCCTGAAATCGGCCTGTGTGATCGCTATTAATGCAGAGCTTCACCCGAACGACGTGCCCGAATGGGAAGAAACTGCCGCAGTGGCATGTGCAGTGCAAAATATGTGGCTCACGGCTACGGCTTACGGCATTGGCTCGTATTGGAGCAGTCCGGCGGTGCTGAAAGAACTTGCCGAGTACCTGGAGCTGCCAGAAGGCCAGAAATGCCTCGGCCTCTATTACCTGGGTTACCACAACGCGCCCGACACACCGGCGCGTCGGAATAGCTCCATTCAGGAAAAAATTACCTGGGCCTGAGCATGAAACAGTCCCGTCCGACGCTACGCGCACAGCAAATCACCAAAACATTTGGCCATGACACCGTCCTTTCCGCCGTCGATCTCGAACTGGCGCCGGGGGAATGGCTGGGTATCCTGGGTGAAAGCGGGTCGGGGAAAAGCACCTTGCTGCGCATTCTGGGGCGTTTCCTGGATGCGGAGCAAGGTGATGTTTTTTTCAAAGGGCAACTGCTGAAACCCGTGGCCAGCGAGCTGATGCCCGGCCACGAGGCCATCCGGCTCATTCACCAGGAGTTTGAACTGTTCCCGAACCAAACCGTGGAGGAGAATATAGCTTATTCGCTGCGTTTCTACGAGCCGGATTACCGACACGAGAAAGTAGCGGAGCTTTTGGAAACCACCGCATTGAAAAACGTGAAAGACCGGAAGGCAAAGTTGCTCTCAGGCGGTGAAAAGCAGCGCACAGCCATTGCAAAAGCCATCGCCGAACTGCCCGACGTGCTGCTGCTCGACGAGCCTTTCGCGCATTTGGACAATCACAACCGCCGCGTGCTCGCCGACGCGATCGAACGCCTGCGCAGGCAGCAGAAGATGAGCTGCATATTCGTCACGCATGAAGCCGCCGACGCGCTGGCCTGGTCGGACCGCATTGCCGTGCTGCGCGATGGGAAAATCGTCCAGATCGGCACGCCGCAGGAGGTTTATAACAATCCGGTAAACAGCTACGTGGCCGAACTGACGGGAGATATCAACTGGCTGGCGGGTGACCAGGGCAAAAAGCAATTCTACATTCGCCCCGAGAAGATCAAACCCACCCGAAAACCCGAAAAGAGCCGTTGGATAGGCAAAGTGGAAGCGGTGCGCTTTCATGGCAACCATTGGGAAATTCGTTGTTTAAAAGGGAAAGAGCAATTATCCTTTTACCGCAACAAGCCGGATCTCGAAATCGGGCAGGAAGTGCATCTTACTTATGCTTCCAAAGACCTCAAAAGCATTTAAAATCCCTACAATTTAAACCAGAAGGAAATCTTCACGGCGAAGGGCGACACATTAGGGTTGTCGAGATACGTGAGCCGGTGGATGAAATCGACGCGGCCCGTGCGAAAAATATTGTCGATCCCGTAGCCGAGTTCGAGGTAAGGTTTTGAGCCTAAGCGGTTGAATGTCAGTATTTGTTTGCCCGATTCGTCGGTAGTGGTGGTGAGCGTCTCGTTCGCATGGCTGATGTTGCCGTAAAACAATCGGCCCGTGGCCAGCATACGCAGTTTCAGCCGCCGGATCGCAGGGATGCGGTTTAATATAAATCCTTCGAAATTGTGCTCCATCCGCACCGCGAAATACCGGTCGCTCACAAACTCGAAATAGCGCATCAGATTATAGGCATTCTCCACATAAAAGAACGACTCGTTGCCCAGCGGCGTGTAGAGCATCGGGTAGGGAAGGGTGGAAGGAATATAGCCGAACGTTACATTATAATAGGTACGCCCGATCACGCCTGCGCGAAAGCTCTGTTTAATATTGAAAGAAAACTTATTGTAGTTGAAATCGGCGCCGAGCAAATGCTTGAAACCGTGCGTGTAGCGCAGCGTAAATGCCGGTGAATTTCCGGTGCCCATGCTGATCCGCTCATTGTCATTCAGCAAAAATGTCTCTTTCCGGGCCAATCTTGCTTCAAAATTCACTTCCGTAACATCGAAATCGCTCCGTAACGGGGAATGCTCGCCTGCGGCGGGATCGGTGCGGTAAGTGAATGGAAACAGCGGATCGAACGTGCGGTGCCGGAGCTGCACACTGCCCGTGAGCCCTTTCACCACTTCCCTTTTGAAATAGGCCGAAATATCCTGCTGCCAATAGGGCCGACGGAATGCCCCGAACCGCGACAATGCCCCGAAAATGGTGCTCGGGCCAATGGTTTCGGTGGTGAGCCCCAGTCGTTCAAGGTCCCGTGCGTAGGCGATGCCCGCCATTGTCCACGGTTTGCGGCTGATAATGTAGTCCAGGCCGCCGCCGTATTTAAATGCATGGTCGCGCGTGCCGTACGCCCCGTAACCGCTGAAAATCCATTTTTTGCTAAATCCCGGATCGGTCCGGAAGCCGAGGCGGAAACGGTGGCCTTCGACCCTGTTGTTGGCATACAAAAACAAATAGGGACCGAGGTCGATATTCCATTTGTCGATGCGCTTGTAGCCGTTTACAAAAATGTTGAGCAACTCGGTGTAGGTCTTCACCACCGGGAGCGCTTTCAGGGAGTCGATCAGTTCAAAAGTCAGCTTTTCCGGCGCGCTGAGTACTTCCGGCCGGCTTTTTATCCAGAATGTCGTGTCGTGGTCGCGGTAATCGTCTTTGAGCTCGATGGCGGTGTCGTAAAACCGGTTTTCGCGCGGGGCGTTGAGCTTGTACCCGGATTGGGCGGAGTAGAATTTCAAAAGCATTCCCGCGGCTTGCGGGGTGGGCTCGTCCACGTCGATCAGCACGCGGGTCCTGCGCGGCAGCCAGTGGCTATTGGCCTCCGAAAGCTCGTAGGATTGCTGGATTTTAATGCGATCGATGTAGTTCAGGTTGGCTTGTTTGCCCACGTTCACGTCCACCTGCGTCAATGCAAACGTCTCGCCGTCGACCCACATCGTGCCTGTAAATGCAAGGTCCTGTTTCTGGCGCGGTTCGAAGTCGATCTGGTAGTCGTATCCGGTGCCGCTGGGGATGCTGTCCGCCAGGTAATATTCGTAATACAGCTTCCAGTTGTCGGAAATGGGGGAAACAAAGTCCTTTTGCAGGATATTGAGCCAGTTGTTGTAAAAATTGTATTGCTGAAACGTGGACCCGATCAGCTGCGAAACCACACTGCCGTCGGTCAGCCCCACGCCCGAGACTTTGGTTTTGTTGATCACCTCTTTCTTTTTCTGCGGATCGCGGCGGTAGAAGACGTCCGAAACCGACTCGGAAATGAAGATCGGGATGATCGTCTCGCCGTTTTCACCCTTCACGCCATCGAACTGGTCGAGGATATGCGCCATTTTCTTGACGGATTTCCGCTTGCGGAACCCATCCGACAGGTTATCAATGTCGATCTGGATCTTGTTGTAGGATTCGTACTCGTAGGCGGTCAGCTCGTCGGGATTATTGGCCTTTTTTCGGGCTACTATTTTCCGCAGGATCGCCCAGGCCGGGTTTTCGCCTGCCGATATCCGCACTTCCCTCAGTTGCGTTGTTCCGGGTGTGAGCTGAAAATCAATCGTTTGCCGTGCTACGTCCGGCATAATCGCTTTGCTCCGGCTGGTATATCCCACATAAGTAACGACCACCGAGTCCGCAGGTGCGGTGAATGTAAGCTGGTAAATGCCGTCGAAGTCGGTGATAGTGCCCACCGGCCGGCCCTGAATGCCGACGTTCGCAAAAGGGACGGGATCGCCCGTAGTGGCGTCGGTGACGCGTCCTTTGAGGTTATAAACCGTTTGAGAAAAGCCATTCGTGCGAGCAAGAATGGCGAGCAGGAGCAGAACGGTGATGTGCGCGCGCGGCCTCATTCGTCATGCTCATTTTTCCCGATTTGAATATTGGAAGTTACGTCCGCGGCCGGACGTAGAATGTGAACGTCGAGTACCGCCTTCGGGCGCGCGAGGTATTCGCGCACGAGGGTTCGGAAGGAATAGCCGTCAGGAACGTCCTGAGCGGCGAAAGAAATGGCATTAATGCCTTCATTGTGAGCAATGTATAATGCCCTTGCGTTGTGGAAATTTTGAGAAATGACAGTGAAATTATCCTGGTTGAACACCTGTTTGCAGCGCACAATGGAATCGAACGTGCGGAAACCGGCGTAATCGAGCGTCATCACGTTCTCGGGAATGCCCAGGTTAAGCAGCGCGCGCTGCATATCCAGCGGCTCGTTATAGTATTGCGAATCGTTGTTGCCGCTGAGGATAATGTATTTGATTTTACCCTCCTTAAAAAGCCGCGCCGTGGCTTCCATTCTGTATTTGAAAAACAGGTTTTCCGTTCCTTTTTCCGACTTTTTACTCGTGCCGAGCACCAGCGCCACGTCATTCGGCGGCAGGCTTTCGATCGAAAAATAAGAGTATTGCCGCGTACAGTAAACGACCCAGAAATTGCAGAGCAAGATGAAAACCATGCAGGCAAATAATAAGGCTAGTATGATTTTGATCAATTTTTTCACCTGTACACGCGTTGCCTTGTGAATTTTCAGTTCCTGAGCATTCTTCCCTATTCAAACAGCCCTAGCTGTTTTTTCGAATCGGGTCCTTTCTTGTCTTTTTTTGGTTTGGTTTCGCTTTTTGTTTTGGATTCTTCGTCTCCGTCCGCCGCGCTGGCCTCAGTTTCGTCTTCGGGCTCCGTTGGGATAACAGTATTTTCTTCCAAAGCATTCGCAGTTTCCTCTGTCGCTTCCTCGGCATTGTCGTCGTCCGGGGCTTCGCCGGTTACCGTTTCGGCCGGTTCTTCTGTGGGAACGGCAAGGGGTTCGAGCCAGCGGATGTCCTTGAATTTGTCGTTAGGAATGCGGTTGCCCTGCGCGCGCCAGCCGCGGATATCGACCATGTCTTCTACCAGATATTCCTCGGTCGATTGCTCTTTCTGCGCCGTTTTGGGATAAACGATTTCCAGGCGCGGGCGCACATCTGTGCTGGCAAGGATCAGCTTGCTGTTTTTGGCGTCGCTGATGAAAAGGAATTTCTTGTCGAGCGACGAAGTTTCGATGTTGAACCGCTTGATAAAATGCTGTTTCTGACCACCATCAAAATAAATGGCCGTAATCGGCAGTTTGGTGTCGAACTTCTTGACAAGCAGTACTTCGTGCGGCTCGTAATGGTTCGTCAGGTCAAAATTCGTAAGCTCGTAGCTGCCGTCCTTGTAAATCACGACGATATTGTCGCTCGGGCCGAAATTGCCAAGGTATTCGCCGCGTTCGTCGCGGTTGAGGCGACCAATAATTGGATCGAACCACATATCCACGCCGCCCAGCGTCGAGCGCCCGGCCGCTTTCAATGTAATTTTCCGTACGGGATATTTCGTGAGAATGTTACCCATCGCGCTCCGGTTTTTGATCAGCAGCTCCGCAAAATTGTAGTCGAACTGCTTGACTTTTGCTTTGCTTTGTGCTTGAAGATTAACCGTAATGATCTCAGCCTCACCATTATCGTTCGCTGTGAAGTACGTAATTTTCGATTTCGGCGTGCCTTGCGTGAGATCATACTCCCGGTCGCGGGTGACGGCGGTTACCTGGAAACGCTTGGCATATGAAACGCCCGTTTTGCCATCCACATACACGACATTATACACTTTTCGCTCATCGTTTTTGACAAAAACCGCGCAATAGATAATGTCTTTCCCAACAAAAACCTTGTCCTGAACCTTCGTAACCACGCACCGTCCATCGCCCCGGAAAACGATAATATCGTCGATATCCGAACAATCCATCACGTACTCGTCCTTTTTGAGGCCATAGCCGACGAAACCTTCGGCCCGGTTTACGTACAGTTTCTGGTTGTTGGCGGCCACGATATTGGCGGCAATCTGGTTGAAAGCCCGGATTTCGGTCCTTCTGCCGCGGTTTTTGCCATATTTTTTAAGCAGATCCCTGAAATACTCGATCGCGAACCGCGTGATATGCGCCAGGTTGTCCTCGGTTTCGGCCAGGTCGGCCTCCCATTTGCGCATTAGCTCGTCGGCTTTGAAGCTGTCGTATTTGGAAATGCGTTTAATGCGGATCTCGGTGAGGGCAACGATGTCGTCGTCGGTGATCTCGCGGTAAAACTGGGGTTTGAACGGTTCAAGTCCTTTATCAATCGTCCGGATCACCGCTTCGAAGGTTTCGCACTCTTCGATGTCGCGGTAAATGCGGTTTTCGATAAATATCTTTTCCAGCGAGCCGTACAGGATCTTTTCGAGCAATTCGAGCCGTTTGATTTCGAGCTCGCGCTGCAAGAGGTGGACCGTCTGCTGGGTGTTGTATTTGAGAATGTCGGTAACGCCGACGAAATGCGGCTTTTCAGCAATAATAATACACGCATTCGGCGAAATGGAGACCTCGCATTCTGTGAATGCGTAAAGCGCGTCCATCGTAATGTCGGGCGAAACGCCGGGCGCTAGGTGCACCTGGATTTCCACATCGGCGGCGGTGTTATCCACCACCTTTTTGATCTTGATCTTACCCGCATCGTTCGCTTTGATGATCGATTCGATGAGGGAAGTAGTGGTGGTGCCAAAAGGAATGTCGCGGATAACGAGCATCTTTTTGTCCTCCTCCTCGATTTTGGCACGTACCCGTACTTTTCCGCCGCGGTGGCCATCGTTATAGTTGGACACATCGACAAGCCCGCCCGTGAGGAAATCGGGATAAATGGTCACCTCTTTGCCTTGTAGTATGCCGATCGACGCCTCGATCAGCTCGCAGAAGTTGTGGGGAAGTATTTTGGTGGACAAACCTACCGCGATACCCTCCACGCCGAGCGTGAGCAGCAGCGGGAATTTGACGGGCAGCGTGATCGGTTCGCGCTTACGGCCGTCGTAGGAGAGCTGCCATTCGGTGGTATCGTCATTAAAAACGACATCCTTGCCAAACCGCGACAGCCGCACCTCGATGTAACGGGCAGCAGCGGCACCGTCGCCGGTACGGATATCGCCCCAGTTACCCTGCGTGTCGAAAAGCAGTTCCTTTTGCCCGATATTGACGATCGCATCATAAATAGACGCATCGCCGTGCGGGTGGTATTGCATGGATGAACCGACTACGTTGGCCACCTTGTTGAAGCGGCCGTCGTCCATTTCGTTGAGCGCGTGCATAATGCGCCGTTGAACGGGTTTCAGCCCGTCTTCGATCGCCGGAACGGCGCGTTCCAGAATTACATAAGAGGCATAATCAAGAAACCAGTTTTCGTATAAACCCGAAATGGGCAGTTTATCATGCAATCCGCTATCTTCTACGTCGGGCGCAGCTCCGTTTTCGTCCATAAATGCAGGAGGAACCAGGTTTTAAGTATTCAGAAAATAATCATCAGCCATCCGCTTCCCGGCCTTCACAGGGGACTCGCTCGTTCAAAAAGAAAGAAACAGGGCGAAGGTTACCGGAAGATCAGCTTGAATTAACTGCTAATATAGGAAAATAAGCGATAAAACTCAGTTCTCCGGCGCATTGAGCACGGCCAGCAGCTCGCTGATCATCATGGCTGTAGCGCCCCAGATTTTATAACCCTGCACCATATAATGCGGCGCATGTACCTGTTCGCCACGCACTTGGATGTCGCTCGATCCGATAATGTTAATATCAGAAATTTCTTCGAGTTTGATCTCAAAAATATCTTCGACCTCGCGCGGGTCGGGATAGAAGCCGGGGCGATAGGGCATCGCGGCCACGACCGGCAGCACGTGAAAGTTGCTGGCGGGGATGAAAAGTTCGGTCAATGCGCCCAGTATTTTCACGTCCGTCAGCCTGAGGCCGATCTCTTCCTGCGCCTCCCGCAACGCGGTGCGGATGAGGTTTTCGTCGCTCAGCTCGTAACGCCCGCCGGGGAATGCCACCTGGCCGCTGTGCACGCCGTCGTAGGCCGGACGGAGAATGAGGGGGAAATAGATTTCGTCCTGGTAGGGGTAAAAAAGGATCAGCACCGCGCTGCGGCGGGTGCGGGTATTGGGCTTGAAGGTAAGGCGGAGCCGGGAGGAAGCCTGCATTACCCGGTGGGCCGTTTCACCTGGGAGCGGGGATTGCAATTTCTGGGTCAGTTGTTCGGTAAAAGCGGAAAACGATTCCAATGCGGCCATTTAAGAGGGTTAATGAGGTAGTTAGGTCATGGTAGGGGTAGTGTGTCGGACCTAAATTTTTGCGTAATTGAGTTCTCTTTTGAAATCGAAAAAGCTTTCCAGACTCAGATCTTCGTCCAGCTCTTCCCAATGGATGCTATCACCTAATGGACCGATTTCGAAACGCAGACGTTGCGCTTCCGACGCGTTTTCGAGTCGTTTGAACCACCCCAAAGGGTTCCCGATCGTATGACCGCTATCAAGTACCAGATATATATTGGTTTCGTCGAACCAAACCTTGCTGATTTTCATAACAGACTCATTTAAGTACTAAATCATTCACCATGAAATTCATGCCACTTCTTGATAATTAGTTCCGAATGCTGCTCTACCAATGCCTCCGCGAGGACCAGATCCTTCGGTTTTATGCCGCGGCTCTCGACAAGCTTCACCGGATTTACTTCAAATTTGGCCGTCCCGTCAGCGCTTCTGACGTGGATGTGAATGGGTAGATGTTCCAGGCTATAAAAGAAGAACTTCATGCCGAACATCCGGAAAATTTCTGGCATCGTATAGTGTGTTTCTGTTGTTAAAAACCAATATATGCAAATATAACGATTACATAAAATGATTTTAACGCTTATACCAACGCCCCGGCGTACAGCCTGGCGAGTTGCTCCGCGCAGCGTTCGCCGTCCATGGCGGCGGACATTATGCCTCCTGCGTAACCGGCGCCTTCGCCGCAGGGAAATAGTCCTTTGACTTCGGGATGTTCGCAGCTTTCGCGCTCGCGCGGGATGCGTACGGGCGAGGAGGTGCGGCTTTCGACGCCGATCAGTTGGGCGTCGCCGGAGAGGTAGCCGCGCATTTTACGGCCGAAATCCGACAATGCGTCGCGCAATGGAAATGCGATGTGGCCCGGAAGCACGTCGTACAGGTCGACCGATTGCAGGCCGGGCTGGTAGGAAGTGTCGCGCAAATGTGCGGATGTGCGGCCTTTGACGAAATCCACGGCCAGTTGCGCGGGCGCTGTTTGAGTGGCACCTGCGAGTTTGCAGGCGGCTTGTTCGAGTTCGCGTTGGAGCTGTAAGCCGGCCATCGGGCCGAATTCCTTGTAAGGTGCCAGGTCGGCCTCTTCGATCGTCACCACCATACCCGAATTGGCATAGGGGGAATCGCGGCGGGAGGGCGACATGCCATTGACGACCACCTCGCCCGAGGCCGTTGCCGCCGGTACAATGAAGCCGCCCGGGCACATGCAAAACGAGAAAACGCCCCGTTGCACGCCTTTGTAGCGGGTTTGGGTGACAAGGCTGTACGAAGCCGCTGGCAAATACGGCCCGCGATCCACCTCGCAGTGGTATTGTATTTTGTCGATGGTGTTCTGCGGATGTTCGATCCGGACACCCATCGCGAAGGATTTGCTCTCGATAAGGATGTTTTTGGCGTGCAGCAGCTCGTAAATGTCCCGCGCCGAATGGCCCGTAGCCAGTATGACGCCGATGCCGGTATGTTCGTCCTTGTCATTGGTGACCACGCCGGTAACGCGGTTGTCGCGCACGATGAGGTCGGTTACCTTGGTGTCAAAATGGATTTTGCCACCTGCTTTGAGGATGCTTTCGCGCATTTCGGATACCACTACCGGCAGCTTGTTGGTGCCGATGTGCGGGTGGGTGTCGATCAGGATTTGCTCGCTGGCGCTATGGGCGACGAATATTTCGAGCACGCGCCGGATGTCGCCGCGCTTGTTGGAGCGGGTGTAAAGTTTGCCGTCGGAATACGTGCCGGCGCCACCTTCTCCAAAACAGTAATTCGATTCCGGGTTGACGTGATGTTCTTTATTAATAGCCGCCAGATCGCGCCGCCTCGTGCGCACGTCCTTTCCTCTTTCGAACAAAACCGGTTTGATACCTAGCTCGATCAGCCGCAATGCGGCGAACATGCCGGCCGGTCCGCAGCCGACGATCAGCGCCTGCGGGCGCTTGCTCACATCCGGGTACACGATCCGCTGGCCTGCAAGCGCTGGCGGCGTTTCGCCAACATAAACTTCGGCTTGTATATTAATTTTTACCTGCCGGCTGCGGGCATCTATCGATTGGCGTGTTTTGCGAATGAATGGATTGTCGCTCTCGCGCAGCCGGAGTTTCTGGATGACAAAGCGGCGGAAATTGTCCTCGTCCAGCGCGATGTCGGGCGCCAGCGTCAGTTGAAGCGTATGATGCATAATTTTGGAAAGGGATTTATCCTTTAATCCTGCAAAGGTACACATACTTTCGGAGCAGGCAACCGGAGATGCCGGACCGTTGCTACGGGCGATTTACGGTTCTCCGGGTAGCATTTTTCCGAAATGTCCTTTTCTGCACAATGGCAATGCTGCCAGCATTCAAAACAATTCGCCATGTCGCAAAACCGCCGCCAATTTCTGAACACGCTGGCTGTATCGGCCGGGGCTGCCGTGCTTTCCGAGGCCGCCCGGGCCGAGCAGCATGCCGCGCCGTTTCCGTTATCCTGCAACCAGTATTCGTGGATTACGTTCTACGCCCGCGACGGCAAGGAATGGGGCGCCAACCCGGACGCTTCCCTGGCCGAATTCGCCTCCACCGGCCTGAAAGCCTACGAGCCGGCTTTCAACAGCGCGGACGAAGTGCCGAAATTGCTGCCGGTGCTGCAAAAATACCGCCTGGCAATGCCTTCGGTGTATGTCAATACTTCCCTGCACGAGGCGGGCGAGGCCTCGAAGTCAATCTCTTCGGTACTGGCTATTGCCGATGCGCTGAAACCCGCCGATACGAAGATCATCGTGACGAATCCTAATCCTATCCAATGGGGAAGTGAGAAGAACAAATCGGACGAGCAGTTGACCGAGCAGGCCCGCAACCTCGACAAGCTGGGAGCCGAGCTGAAAAAACGCGGAATGACGCTCGCCTACCACACGCACGATGTGGAGCTGCGTGCCGCCGCCCGGGAATTTCACCACATGCTCCTCGCTACCGATCCGAAAAACGTATCGCTGTGCCTGGATGTGCATTGGGTGTACCGCGGCTCCGGCAACTCGCAAGTCGCATTGTTCGACATCGTGAAGCTCTACGGCAAGCGGATCTCCGAGCTGCATTTGCGACAATCCAAAGGCGGTATCTGGCAGGAAACCTTCACTGAAGGTGATATCGACTACCCGCGACTCGCACAAATGCTCGACAGCCTCGGCGTAAAGCCGCATTTGGTGTTGGAACAATGCCTTGAAAAAACTTCACCGAAAACAATGGACGCCGTAAAGGCGCATAAGGAAGATTTGGTTTATGTGAGGAAGGTATTTGGGGTTTGATTTTTTGATGAACTAATATTAATTCAGAAATTGTGAAACAACCTTTGGCTATGTCTAGTAATCACCAACTGATCATATATTGGAGCGACGAAGATCAATCCTTCATTGTTGAAGTTCCCGAATTGCCAGGTTGCATGGCTAATGGGGCGACACAAAGCGAGGCATTGGCCAATGCGCAAAGGGTTATCGACGAATGGATTGCTACCGCGAAAGAGCTAGGAAGGGAAATCCCGAAAGCCAAAGGCAAACTGATGTACGCCTGACTACAAAAATGACTCAAACCGACTTCTTCAATATTTCCGACCTGCTGACCGAAGAGCAGCGCCTCATCCGGCAGGCTGTGCGCGATTTTACGGATCGGGAAATTAAGCCTGTCATCGAAGACCTTGCCCAGAAGGCGGAGTTTCCTCAATACTTAATCCCGAAATTCGGCGAATTGGGCGTGTTTGGGCCAACGATCCCGGCGGAATATGGAGGCGGCGGGCTGGATTACACCAGCTATGGCCTCATGTGCCAGGAAATCGAAAGGGGCGATTCGGGCATGCGGTCGACCGTTTCGGTGCAGAGCTCGCTGGTGATGTGGCCGATTTTTGCGTTCGGCTCGGAGGAGCAGAAACGGAAGTATTTGCCCAAACTCGCTACCGGCGAATGGCTCGGCTGTTTCGGACTGACCGAGCCCGACCATGGCTCGAACCCGGGCGGAATGCAGACGAATATCGTAAAGACCGACGGCGGCTACCTGCTCAATGGGTCCAAAATGTGGATTTCGAATGCACCATTTGCCCAAATCGGCGTGGTGTGGGCGCGCAATGAGGAGGGTAGGGTGCAGGGCGTGATCGTGGAGCGTGGCATGGAAGGTCTTTCAACTCCTGAAATTCACAACAAATGGTCACTGCGGACCAGCGCGACGGGCGAACTTGTTTTTGACAATGTATTAATTCCCGAAACGCATATTCTTCCCGGCGCCTTGGGTCTGAAAGCCGCATTACAATGTCTCGATAAAGCACGGTACGGCATTGCGTGGGGCGCCATCGGCGCGGCGGTCGATTGTTATGATACGGCTGTGAAGTATTCCGCGGAACGCATCCAGTTCGATAAGCCGATCGGCGCATTTCAATTAACCCAAAAGAAACTGGCCGAAATGCTCACCGAAATCACGAAAGCGCAGCTGCTCGCATGGCGGCTGGGCCAGTTGATGGACGCCGGCGAAGCAACCACGGTCCAGATTTCAATGGCCAAAAGAAATAATGTGGAAATGGCGCTGAACGTTGCCCGCGAGGCCCGCCAGGTTCTCGGCGCAATGGGCATTACCGGCGAATTTCCCATAATGCGGCACATGATGAACCTCGAATCGGTGATTACCTACGAGGGCACGCATGACATTCATTTGCTGATATTGGGGGCGGAGATTACGGGGATTGGGGCGTTTAAATAGAACTTCGGCTGTCGGCTGTCGGCTGTCGGCTGTTGGCTATTGTCTATTGGCTGTTGGCTATTGCCTGCCGGCTTTTAGAATTATTGCTTAAATCGTCTGATGGCTGACGGCCGATAGCCGAAGTAACATCTGCCAGCTTTCGCTGCAAATCCTTACTGGTTTCACGCGAGCCGTCCGGCGACCAGCCCGGTGCTTTGAGGAGGTATTTCAGCTTCGTCGCAAAACTGGCCGGCTGCATGAAATCTTCGCCGATGGCCTGCCATTCGTGAAAAATAGTCTGCCTGATTCCCCGCTGTTCCATTTGCTTGGTGAGGCCGTAACGCGGCGGGTCACTGGGTAGTTCTTCCTGAAACGTGCCGAAAATACGGTCCCAGATGATCAGGCACATGCCCATATTTTTATCCAGGTACCGCACATTGCTCGCATGGTGCACGCGGTGGTGCGAAGGCGTTACGAAAATGTATTCGAGCCAGCCCAGTTTGCCCACGTACTCGGTATGCACGATGATGCCGTAAATCTGCGTGATGGAATACATGACGATGATATCAGCCGGATTGAAACCCACCAACGCCAGCGGAATGAAGTAAATGAACCGGTATAGCGGCTGGAATACCGACGACCGGAAGCCCGTAGTGAGATTGAAATGCTCCGACGAATGGTGCGTCACATGCACCGCCCAGAATAACCGGCAATGGTGATCGACGTAATGCAGGGTATAAAATGCCAGGTCTTCGGCCAGGAACAATGCCAGCCAGTACCAATAGGGGTTGGAGATTGGTTCTACAAAGGAAAAATTATAAAACCAGATGAGTACGCCCACATACGCAGCCCGGAAAAGCAGGTCGATCCCGCCGTTGAGCAGCATAAGCGTGGCATTCGTCAAAGTATCTTTCAGAGAATAGGCCGGACGTTTGGCCAGTTCCTCATGGGAAGTCTTGTATGTTAAAAAGATCTCAAGGCCGATCAGGCAAATGTAAAACGGCGTCGATAGTGTTAGAATGAGATCCTCAAAATCATATGTGCCGGGCATAGCAATTTCTTCAAATAGTTGACAAAGATAATTCAGAAGAGAAATGTAACTTTTGACCTGCCTATTTCTAAGAATTTTTTAATAACTCGGCGGGTACTTATCAGACATCCATTTGACAAGAAACCCCCATCAAGGGTTCGGATTTTTAGAATTTGAATGCTAATAACCTGAGTAACTGGTTGACAATAACTAATTAATCATCTTTTTCAATGCCTTCCGAAGCTCTTCGTTCTTATGCCGTTTTTGGAGGATCACCGGTGCTGCAATGCGCTCGCGGCAATCGAAGAGCGAGCAGCGTTCGCAGGTCTGGTTTACCTCGCGGGAATTAAGGGCGGGATCATCGAGAAATGCCAGTTTTTCACGCGTCTGCTCATCGAGATAAATCCCCATGGACACGCTCACGTTCAGGTTGGGCGTAGGCGACATCGGTTGCGCAAAACTCACCACCAGATACTGGTCCTGGGTGTCGATATAGGTCGATTTCTGCGCTTTGCAGAGGATGCGCGGCGGCTGTTTGGCCAAAATCATGTCGCCCAGGTCGTTCAGGACGGTAAGGGCAACCCAGCGGCGGCAGTAATGCTCGTCGCGCACCGTGTGCGGGTAATGCTTTCTGGAAATATGCATTTCCTTCGTCATGTGGAAGATATTCTGGCCGACGAAGTTGTTGAACCGCGCAAAGAAAATTTGATTAATGCCGAAATACCGGGGCAGCACATTGCTCAGCCGGTAGCAAAACGACTCGGGCGTTGTATTGAAATCGTGAATGAGCTGAATGAGGCTTTCCGGCTGCCAGGTTTTTTGTGCAAAAATGTTGGCAATGGCCGGCACCAGCAAACTCCGCTTGATAATCACCGCGCTGGCAAAATAGGATGCCTTGAAATTGTTCAGCAACTGCTCGAACGACTCCGCTTCCACGAGCGCTGTCGTATGCAGCCGGTTTTTCAGATTAAGATACAAATACCCTATCTCACGCCCGTAGATAAATGCCCGTTGTACGGAGGATAAATGGGCGTTGATCAAAAGGCGGGTGCCGGATGCGTTCGTGATCGTGAGCGACCGCACCGTCGCGAATTCGGGGTTGGTGCGCTCGTTGATCGGCTCGATCGTGTAATGGTATTGCGTTTTGAGAATGCTTTCGAGCTGCTGCTCGTCGAGAAGGCGGCTGGCTTCCACATGGTGCTCTTCCAGGAATCGCTCCGCTTCAAGTTCGATATCCTCAAAATAATTGTCGTGCATTTCCTGATAAGTCCGCAATGCCGAGAAATAAAACTTCTCGATCGACATGTTGTAATTCCGGGCGATCTCGATGAGTGTGCCTACAAATGCGCTGATTTTGGTGGGCGCGTCGGAAAGGATTTCGAGCAGGTTGGCCGGGTCAATGCCGAACAGTTCGAGCGGTAATTCCGTTAGCACATTCGAACTGAGCAGATCGGAAATCGGTTCGAGCCGTTTGCTCAGTTTTAATGAAACCAGCGTGTCGTAATCGACTTCAATGGCGCTCGCCAATGCAAGGATCTTGTCGGATTTCGGGTATTTCTTTCCTTTCTCGATTTCATTGATATACGAAATCGACAACCCCGATTTCTGAGAAAGTTCGCTGAGCGACATTCCCTTGTCGAGCCGGAGTTGTTTGAGTTTGAGTCCGAAAACCAGTCTTACATTATCTTGATTGATCGCCACTGTGCTGCTTTATGGGCCTGATTTCGTGCGTTTTCGCTTACAGGCAATTTAATGAATGAAACACAAAAGTAGAAATAGCCCCGCATTCGGCAGGCATGGCGAAGAAAAAAACGGAACCAATGCCACAGATTCCGTTTGATGTTTTGAGCATATCCGCCGGTTTTAGAATATCGCGTAGCCGAGCGTTGCCTGGAACAGGTTGCCCTTCTTCCCGAACTGCGAGGCGGTAGTAGCGTTGTTAAAATTCACCTTTACGATCTCCGTAAAATTGCCCTCATAACGCACGTCGAGGCTTAACCGCCCGAAGTCGAAACCGACACCGGCTTGGTAGCCGTACGCTAGTCTGTTCCGGAACATTACATCCGAGTTATCGCCCGTAAAATCATCGAACGAGTCGCCGATCTTGCCATTGCCTGACAGCCGGAGCGACGCCATTGGGCCGACATTCACGCGGAAAAACCGTGCGACGCGGAAACCAAACAGCACCGGCAGGTCGAAATTGCTGAACCGCACATCCACCTTGCCCTGAGAGTTGGTCAGGCCATCCTTATAAACATTGAACCGGCCGCCTTTTTGCGACAGCAACAGCTCGGGTTGAATGTAGAATGTCTTTCCAAAACGGAAGAAAACGCCGCCTGCGAAGCCTAGCGAGCGATCCGAGTTGTCTTTGAAGTTGAATGCATCACCGCCGGGGGCGAGGGTGAGGTCGTTGCTGCCGTTGATATTCGATAAGTTAGCTCCGGCCTTAATTCCGAAACGGAAAGCGGGGTCGTACTGAGCAGAGGCGGAGTAGCTGATCAACAATGCGCACAAGGCAATCATCACGTTTTTCATAGCACTTGAAAATTGGGGAAAAGAATGGATAACTTCTTCACAACAGTAAAATTCCATGCCGGATCGCGCGACGCAGGAGGCTCCTTCGGAGCCAACGAGGGCGGGTGGCGGCGATTGCTATAAACAGAAAGCTCCTCCGGAGCGGCGTTGCGATGACATGCAGCGGCATTACGATCCTGCGAGCGGAACAAACAAGGCCCCGGAGGCCCGACCTGTTTGTAGCATTCACCGGCGTTACGATCGTGCGAGCGGATCAACAAACGCCCCGGAGGGGCAACCTGTTTATAGCAAATGAACGCGCATGGAATTCCCGGCTCCGAAGGAGCCTCCTGCGCCTGCGAAACGTTCCGAATTTGATGATGGCTTAATAATCAGACGGACAGCCCGAATCCGATCAAAAAACGCTATTTTTGCGGTTTATTTGGGAGAATAGAAATTAAACAAAAGCTTTACTTTCTGATAATCAGGACTCTGGGCGGATACGCACACGGGGCGCACAGAGAAAAGCATAACAACTAACAGGATATGAGCGAGTACAGTCATCGCGAAATAGAAAAAAAATGGCAGGATTTCTGGCAGAAGAACGGCACATTCAGCGTGTCCAATGAGTCGGAGTTGCCGAAGTATTATGTGTTGGATATGTTTCCCTACCCTTCGGGCGCAGGGCTGCATGTGGGGCATCCGCTGGGGTATATTGCCTCGGATATCTATTCCCGTTACAAAAGGCTGAAAGGCTTCAACGTGCTGCATCCGATGGGCTTCGATAGCTTCGGATTGCCCGCCGAGCAATACGCCATCCAAACCGGCCAGCACCCGGCCATTACCACCGAGCAGAATATCAGCCGCTATATCGAGCAGCTGAAAAACCTGGGACTCAGCTACGACTGGAACCGCGAAGTGCGGACGTCCGACCCGGGCTACTATAAATGGACGCAATGGATTTTCTCGGAGCTGTTCAACAGCTGGTACAACAACGATACCGACCAGGCGGAGCCGATTGAAACCCTGACCGCGAAATTCGCGCAGGAAGGTAATGCCAAAATCAATGCACCTGCGGATGAAGATACCCCCGCATTCACTGCCGAAGAGTGGAATGCATGGTCGGAAGAGGTACAATATAAGATGACATTGAAATACCGCCTGACCTACGTCGCCGACGCAACCGTAAACTGGTGCCCCGGCCTGGGATCGGTATTGTCGAACGACGAGGTGAAAGACGGTGTTTCCGAACGCGGCGGCTTCCCCGTGATCCAGAAACTGATGCGCCAATGGATGATGCGCATCACCGCATACGCACAGCGATTGATCGACGGCCTGGACACGGTGGATTGGACGGAGTCATTGAAAGAGCAGCAGCGGAACTGGATCGGACGTTCGGTTGGAGCGTTGGTCAAATTTCAGGTTTGGGAGGAAAGGGAAGATGGAGGAAAGGGAGAAAGTGGTATTGTAAATTCCCTTTCCTCCTTTCCTCCCTCTATCGAAGTGTTCACAACACGAGTAGACACGATTTACGGCGTTACGTTTATGGTAATCGCGCCGGAGCATGAGCTTGTGGATGTGATCACGACGCCGGAGCAGCGGGCGGAAATTGATGACTACATTGCCATGACGCAGAAGAAATCGGAGCGCGACCGGATGTCGGACGTGAAAACGGTTTCGGGTGCATTCACGGGTGCGTACGTGCTCAATCCGTTCAGCGGAGAAAAGGTGCCGGTTTACATTGCCGACTACGTGCTGGCAGGCTACGGAACCGGGGCGGTCATGGCCGTACCATCCGGCGACCAGCGCGACTGGAACTTCGCCAAGCATTTCAACCTGCCCATTATCCCGATCCTCGACGCGCAAAAGGACATTGAAACACAAGCCGACGCGACGAAAGAAGGAAAATATATCAATTCAGGCATTATCGACGGATTGACCTACAAAGAGGCCACCGAAAAGCTGATCAATGTACTGGAAGAAAAAGGATTAGGTAAAGGAAAAATCAACTACCGCCTGCGCGACGCGGTGTTCAGCCGCCAGCGTTACTGGGGCGAGCCGGTGCCTGTTTATTACAAAAATGACAGCGAAGGCCAGCCGGTACCATATCTGCTCGACTTGAACGAGCTGCCGTTGAACCTGCCGGAAGTTGATAAATACCTGCCGACTGAAAACGGAGAGCCGCCGCTGGGCCGCGCTGTTGGGTGGTCTTATGGCTCAGGTGTTGGCTATAATTCGGGCTCTGGTCACGGTTACGAAACCGGAGCAGGTTATAGCTACGAGCTCAGCACCATGCCGGGCTGGGCGGGCAGCAGCTGGTACTGGTACCGCTACATGGACCCGAAAAACGAGAACGAATTCGCATCGAAAGAGGCGATCGGCTATTGGAAAGATGTGGATTTGTACATCGGCGGCACCGAGCACGCGACGGGGCACTTACTGTACAGCCGTTTCTGGAACAAATTCATGAAAGACCGCGGATTTGTGCAGGAAGAGGAGCCGTTCAAAAAGCTCATCAACCAGGGCATGATCCAGGGGCGCAGCAACTTCGTGTACCGCGTCAAAGGAGAGGATTACAGCAAGCCTGTGTTTGTAAGCGCCGGTTTGAAATCGCAATATGAGGTTTCGGCATTGCACGTGGATGTGAATATTGTGGAAAACGACGTGCTGGATGTGGACAAGTTCAAAGCGACGCGGCCGGATATCGCTGGCGAGCATGCTGAGTTCATCCTCGAAGACGGCAAATACATTTGCGGTGTGGAAGTGGAGAAAATGTCGAAATCGAAGTTTAACGTCGTGAACCCGGACGATATCGTGGAGCGCTACGGGGCCGATACCCTGCGGTTGTACGAAATGTTCCTCGGGCCGCTCGATCAGGCGAAACCCTGGAATACCAATGGAATCGACGGAACGTACCGCTTCATCCGTAAGCTGTGGCGCCTGTTTTACACCGAAACCGGCCAGTGGCAGGTGAAAGACGTTCCCGCGAAGCCCGACGAATTGAAGACTTTGCACAAAACGATCAAAAAGATCGGTGAGGACATCGAAAACTTCTCGTTCAACACCGCAGTGAGTGCGTTTATGGTGTGCGTGAATGAGCTCGGCAGCCAGAAATGCCAGAGCAAAGAAGTATTGCAGCAATTGGTAATCCTGCTTTCGCCCTACGCGCCGCATATTTCGGAAGAATTGTGGACGGCATTGGGTAATGAAGCAGGAGGTGTTTCCAAAGCCGAATTCCCGGTTTTTGAAGCCAAATACGTGCAGGATTCAGTATTCGAATATCCGGTGCAGATCAATGGAAAAGTGCGCGCGTCGTTGACATTCCCGCTGGACACGCCGGCGGCGGACATCGAGAAGGAGGTATTGGCCGACGTAACCGTTCAGAAATGGATGGAAGGCAAGCCTGCCAAAAAAGTGATCGTCGTTCCAAAACGGATTGTGAACGTGGTGATCTGATCCACGGTTGAAATACAAAAAAAGCAGAACGGCCAGCTCGGAACTCCAAGCTGGCCGTTTTGGCTTTGAAGAGGGCGATTACTTGACGGCAACGCGGCGGTCGGTGCGGATTTCAGTCACATCGAAATGCTTTTCGACTTTTTTGCCATTGGCCGTAATCTCAACGGTGTAGCTGCCTTCGGGCAATTCGTTGATGTTGTAGGCCTTTCTGAACTTGTCCGTGCTGCGGCTGATCACATCGCGGTGGATAGCCTCGCCTTTGTAGTTCGTGATGACGATCAACGCCTTATTATTGGTGTATTTATCCACATTAACATGCAACTTACCGGCTTTGGAGGCGAAAATGCCCGTTTCGAAGACTACCGCTTTTTTGCCTTCCTTGTCTTCGGCGACAGCATTGAAAGCGAAGGTTGCAGCGATTACCATTGTCATTGCGATTGTTTTGATTGAAGGTCTCATGGCTATGTTTATTTAAAAGGTGAGCACTAATTCCGTTTGGATGATTCAAATATATGGGCAATATCAGGTACTATGTATTGCATAGTACATGGATGGTAACTCTGGAAAATGAGCGGCAATATGCCTGGAACAACGATCTTTCGTACTTTTGCGCGGTATGGCAAAAAAGAAGACCCGCTCGTCAGTTAGTAATGTTAAATACCTGAAACCGCTCCCTGCGAAGGGCTGGGCCATTATCGCGGCCGTGGTAGTGATAATCGGCGGACTGATCTGGTGGAGCGATAAAACAGACGAAAATCAGTGGGAGTTTATCAGCAAGTTCGGTATCAAGCTGCCGCTGCGGTATGCCGTTCACGGGATCGACGTTTCGCACCACAATGCGAAGATCAATTGGGATAAACTCAAAATGGCGCGCTCGGAAAATGTAAGTATTGATTTCGTGTATATCAAAGCCACGGAAGGCGCCACGCACCTCGACAGGCAGTTCAAACGCAACTGGGCGGAAGCCAGGCGGGTAGGAATGAAGCGCGGTGCGTACCATTTCTATAATCCTAGGGTGATGTCCGACCGCCAGGTTGATAACTTCATCGGCCAGGTAAGAATGGAACCCGGGGACCTGCCGCCGGTGCTTGATCTGGAAGTCAATGGCGGCAAGCCGGACGACATCATTATCAAAGGTGTGCGCAACTGGCTCACGCTCATCGAGGCGCATTACGGCGTGAAGCCTATCATTTACGTCAATGAGCATTATTACAAAAAATACATCGCCGGCAACTTCGACGATTATCCGCTCTGGCTCGCGGGCTACTCGCGCACGCACCTGGACGACCTCGCCTCCGACGCGCACGTGCTGTTCTGGCAGCACAGCGAAAAGGGCTGGGTGGACGGTATCCGGGGTTTTGTGGATTACAATGTGTTCCTGCACGAGCGCACGGAGTGGGACAATCTGGCCGACAGGGAGTAGTTTTCCGTTTCAATACGTACCGAAAGCCGGTTAATCAGGCAGGTATTACTACGCTGAAACAGGGGTGTGAGAGCTGTTACTTTTAGTAAACATCAAACTCAAATACTTCTATGAAAACCTTTCGCTTGCTTCTGTTCGCATTGGTGCCGGTATCTTTCTTTACATCTTGCAAAACAACGGCCATTCTTACCTCCAGTTTCGAGAGTGAAACCGTCGGCTCGCTGCCCGCAAAGAACATTCCGGGCGATCCCGTCGGCGACGCCATCGACTACGGTACTGAACTGCAACCGCGCATCAAGGTGACCAACTCCGCCACTGCCGGCCGCAAGGCGCTTACATTCACCGAAATAAACACTCCCGGCCTGACCGCACACAATCAGTTCCTTTCATTCAAAGGCATTTCTACTGATTTTACCCAAACCCTGTGGTTCTATTACACCGCCACCCATTCAGGCTCGGGCGAGCGGCTGCTTATCGACATTACCGATGGCTCGGCAGCGATGATCGCGCGATTGTTCCTGACCGACGCCGGGCAGCTCAGCATGATGACCGATTTTAAAGGCGGGGAGCAAGTGCTGGGCAACATTCCGGCGGGCGTTTCGCATACGCTCGTCGTGACGCTCAACCTGAGCAGCAGGAAATTCAATCTGACGGTGTTGAAATCGGGCGGGAATATCACCGCGTCGGACCGGCCGGTGCTGCTGGACAATATCCTGGCCTATGCGAATCCGGCGAGGCCAATGCTCTGTTTCAGATGGGAGGACGGCGCTTCCGCCACGCGAAAGTATGTGCTGGAAGATGTGTATATCAATCGCAAGAAGCCGGATCTATAAGTAAAAAGCCGGGAAGCGACCGCTTCCCGGCTTTTTACGTTTAAACCAGCGGCTCCTGCTGGCTCAGGCAATGGAAACTGCCTTGTCCCCAGATAATTTCCGTGGCCAGGAGCGGAATGATTTTCCTGCCCGGAAAAGCTTTTTCCAGAATATCGATCGCGACCTGGTCGTGCGGATTGTTGAATACCGGCACGATCACGCCTGCATTGCAGATCAAAAAGTTGGCATACGAGCCTGGCGTGCGGAAACCGTCGATCACGACCGCCTTCGGCATCGGTAGTTCAATGATATTAAGTTGCTTGCCGCTGACCAGCCGCATGTTTTTCAGCATGCCGAGATTCGTTTGCAGCATTTTGTAGTTGTCGTCGGCCGGGTTGCTTTCTACGCAAGCCACGACGGTATCTTCATTCACAAAGCGCGTCGTATCGTCAATATGGCCGTCGGTGTCGTCGCCTTCTATGCCGCCTTCTACCCACAGTATTTGCTCTACACCATAATAATCAAACAAATGCTGCTCGATCTGCGCTTGCTTCAGGTGCGGGTTGCGGTTCAGGTTCAGCAGGCAGGATTCGCTGGTGAGAATGGTTCCCGCGCCATTGAATTCCACCGAGCCGCCTTCCATGATGATGCCCGGGTTTACAACCGGCAGGTTCAGGTATTCGGCCACGGCCCGCGGCGTGCGGTTATCGTCGTCGTAGGGCGGATATTTACCTCCCCAGGCATTATGGCCCCAGTCGACGATCATTTTTTCGCCGGTTTTGGGATTTACCACAAAAGAAGGACCATGGTCGCGGCACCAGGCGTCGTTGGTGGGTTTTACTATAAACTCGATTTTATTCAAATCGACACCCGTTTTGTCGAGCTCGCCGATGATGAATTGCTTCAATGCTTCGTCGTTGGCGATAACGCCCACTTTTTCGCCCTGGCTGATGGCCTTGATGAACGCCAGGTATTGCGGACGCATTTTGGCGAGCTTATCGCCTTGCCAGGAGGCGTCGTTGTGCGGGAAAGTAAGCCAGGTAGCGCGGTGCGGCGCCCATTCGGCGGGAAATGTAAAACCCAGCTCGCGGGGCGTCGATGAAGCGGAATTTGCTGTCACGGTATTTGGAAATGTCTTTGGTTCTGCTCAAAAATGAAGTGCAAAGGTCGTAAAAGGTTTGCTGCTGACCAATGCCGGCGTCAGTTTAGCGCTATCCACCAAAAAATAAAGCCCCGCAAGCGAGGCTTTTATCCGTTTGTTGAGTAAATAATAAATCAGTTGTTGGCAACCATCACATTGTCTACCAGGTAAGTGCCGTCCACCGTTTCCAGGTCGTAGGCCTTCTTCACGCGCCGGGCGTTCGTTTGCACCGCGCCCACTTTCCATGATGATACAATGCCGGTGGAAGGCTCATAGCGATACAGAATGTCCTTTTTGGAAAGCTTTTTCATCCGTTTTCTGCCGTGATTGGTTTGCACCTTGTGGTCGGGCGTGGCTTCGAGCAGCAACGCGGGCACAATCGGCGAATCCGGGGTGGCATGGTCGTGCGCCGGCCGGAGGTACACCGCCGTCAGCGGTAACGTGGGCTGGTCGAAAATGTCGATCTGCTTCACCTGCGTGGTGGCCGTTTTGCCGTCCTTGCACGTCTTCACATGCTCGCCCACGCGCACGTCCGCAATGGATTTCACACTTCCGTCGGCCATCGTCACGGGTGCATTGGCCGAAAAATACTTGCAGCGCTTGGTGCTCTTCGAAATGCGGATGGTGGCCTGCGACTGGATGCTGCTGACGGCTGTGAGCTCGGTTTGGGCAAAAACAGTAAGGGACAGGAGTGAAAAAATACTGGTGGTCAGGACCTTCATGTGGTGTTGCGTTACGACGATGCCTTCGACATTTTCACAAATACTTTCCCGAGCACATTAGGCACCGCACCGAGGCAGATCAATACGAGCCCGGCGGTGATGAGCGTGGAAGTATGTGCGAAGAATGAACCGGAAGACAGGATTGCCAAAATTAATATCGTTGAGAATGGTAATGAGAATGCAAGTAACAACACAGCGAGTTCCAGGTCAAATGTTCTTTTTTCCTTAGGCATCGCCTTGGCATCCTCCCGCAGGTTGAATGCCGAAATGTGCGCGAGCGGCCAGAAACTGGCGGCACTGAGCGGGATCACGATCGAAAGCAGCACCATGTTCTGGTCGGTAATGTTGAGCACGTAAATCATTCCCGCGCTGATAAGCATCGTAATGCCCGCGCGGAAGAACAGGATACTGGCAACAATACGCTTCTTACCTTCTTTCAGTTGCACGGCCAGGCCGATAAAGAGCAGCACGAGCGGCGTCATCATCGCGCTGGTTTTATCAAAAATATCCACTACCAATGGCGGTAATGTGCTGTAATTGATACCCAGGCTAAGCAATATGATTGCGATGAAAATGAGCAGGTTAATGGGCTCCTGAAACATACTCGCGAAGAGGCTTTTCAGCTTTCCGGTCATTTTGGTTTCCTTGTCATCGCTGTTTTTCAAAAACATATTCATCGCGAGAATGTAGAGCGAAATGAGTACAAAAAACTTGTTGCCCACATCCGCCAGCGCCGCAATAGCCAGGCTTTTTTCACCCAAAAACTCCGCGATGAACGGAAAACACGATAACCCCGGCGCCAATGAAGGAATGAGCATCATCAATGTGCGACCGGTAGGGCTGTTTTTTTCAATGCCGAACAATGCGAATGCCAGCGGCGCGGAAAAGAACATCAGGAAGTTGAAAACGAGCGTAACGAGCGGAATGATAAACATCGACGAATCGATGTCGATCTTCATTAATGAAATAAATATCGTTGAGGGTAGCGCCACGGAGAGGATGATCTCCTTGATGCCGTTGGTTTGGTCCTTGTTCTTGAACTTGCTTTTGAGCAACAATCCCAGGGCAATTAATAATAATAGCGTGATGGTTTTTTGTAATGCGTCACTCATGGTCGGGAACAGTTAAGTAATAGGAATGTATCGAAGATCAAAGAGGAGTGTCGCTTTCGCGGAGGATTGTAACGGGAGTGAAAATGGTATCGTTAGTGGTGGTCAGGTGTTGTCACACATTGCCATTGCTGTTACATGCCTACGGCATTTACCGGCTGGTTTTCGGATGTGTTTGCTACCGATATTACGTCGCTACGCGACTCGGCTTCCGACATTAAAGTGCCGTCAGGCACGTAATATTGGTAGCAAAACAATGTACAGCCACTTTGCCGGAATCCCGTAGGGATGTAACAACAAAGCAATACTTAGCTCAATGCGCCCAGTGCGCCCACAAATGCCTTCATCTCATCCATCGTACCGATACTTACCCGGCACCAGGGCTTATTCTGGACGTCGAAGGAGCGGACGGCGATGCCTTTGGCGGTCATTTTGGAGAGCAGCTCCTTGCCCGGGATGGAGATCGGGAAGAGGACGAAGTTGGTGTACGACGGGATGTATTTGTAACCCATCTTGTCCAGGTTTTCGTAAAGGTATGTTTTGGCCTCGTGGTTCAGTTTGCGGGTGTTGCCCTGGAAATCCTTGTCGTCCAGACTGGCGGATGCTGCGAAGATCGACGTGTAGGAAATGCCCATGCCGCCGCGGGTGATCTTGTTGATACCGGCCAGGAATTCAGGCTGGGCGGCAATGTAACCCACGCGAATACCGGCCATACCCATGATTTTCGAGAACGTACGGGCGATGATCACGTTTTTCTTTTGGGTCAAAAGCGACACCATGCTTTGCGTATCGGCACCTACCGCAAGCTCGATGTAGGCTTCATCCACGAATACCGGCACTTTTTCGGACACGCGCGAGCAGAAGTCGAGCAGGTCCTGGCCTTTCGTAATGGCGCCGGTCGGGTTATTTGGGTTACAAACATATACCAGCTTGGTATCCTTGTCGATGGCCGCTTCCATCGCTTTCAGGTCGTGCGACCAGTCTGCCGTGCAGGGAACGGGCTTCCAGGTAGCACCTACGGATTTAGCCACGCTCACGAGCGACATATAACAAGGGTCGGCGGAGACGATGTTGCCGCCTTTCATGAAGGTGACCAATGCCACTTTTTCCAGCAGATCCGACGAGCCGGGGCCCATCATGATGTGGTCGGGCGTCACGCCTTCTTTTTTTGCGATTTTATCAATGAGGTCGTACATTTCCTTCCAGGCGTAACGGTTACCGTTTTTCACGGATTCTGCCACGGCTTTCTGTGCCGTCATCGGCGGGCCGTATGGGTTTTCGTTCGAACTCAGTTTCGCTACGATTTTTGGTGCTTTGAAATCCGAAGGCAGGAAATGCTCGCGCACCATCGGGCTGCGGTAAATGCGGTTTTCCGGGTCGAGCGACAATGGAGTATTTTCAAAAGCACCGGCAGTAAGGTGCGGGGCGATGGCCATTCCGCCCAATGCCATTAAACCGGACTTCAACAGGTTACGACGGTCGATGTTGTGATTCATTGTTCAAAAGTTTAAGTACGTGACGATTAATATTCAGAAGTGAAAATCTTAATTCAATTTACAAATAAACTAGCCGGGATAGAAGTGCATCCGGCTTGTTTTTCAATCAGTTAGCCTGCACTTGCGAGAAGCGCGTAAATGCGATCCCCTTATGGCTGCCCGACCACGAAATTTTGGTAATGCTGCCCGCTTTCGGTGCAGTTATGCCCAGGTCGGCCCACGTTTTTTCCAGCTTCACCACCCCCTGCGCATCGGAAGTAACCTCGCCCAGCACGGCGCCCGTGCGGAGGGTGATTTTAATGCTGAGGTTCGGAACCGGAATGGAGTCGATGCCTTTGGTATGGTCGAGAATATTCGTCTTGTCGAGTTCCAGCAGGCGGGCCGAGAGCGTCAGTTTTTCGGCCGTAGCTGCGTAGGTCACCGTCGGTTCGCTGGCAATGGGAGCCCCGAAAGGCGCGCCGACAATGTCCACCAGCACGGGCGCTACGTTGCGGTCGAGGAATGGATCTTCTTCTTTACACGACACAAATCCGAATGCAAGAGCCAGCATGATTAGCGCGGAAGGGAAAAGCGATTTTGTATTTTTCATATTGGTCAAATTCTTGGAGTTAAACCGTTATTTCTCAGCCCACCACAGTTTGGTCTTCATATCGTCCGCCCCGCCATTGAGCTTCACGCCATCGGCTACGGAAGCCGCGTTGAGCGAGTATTCCGAGGCCGGGTAATTGAAGCGGGTAGGGAGCACGCCGCCATTGTTCAGCACCGCACGCGGGTCGGCGGCCGGGAACACCGGGAAGCCCGTCCGGCGCCATTCAATCCACGCTTCCACGCCTTGCCCGAAGAGCGAAATCCATTTCTGTTCGAGCACTTTTTCCTTGCTTACCGGACCGGCTTTGGTGAAGTAACCTGCCGGCGGCGTGAGGCCGTACTGGGCAAACGAGGCGGTAATGCCTTCTTCGAAGTACTTTTTCGCATCGCCTGTCGCGTCTCCGTCCAGCACGGCTTCGGCGAGGATGAAATTCAGATCTGCGTAGGTCATGATCACTTCCGGCGCGGCGGCGTCGGTGAATGCCTTGCCGATGGTGGAGCTGGTGGCGAGGTAGCCGGTCGCGATGGCGTCGGGCAGGCCGTTGGCGTGGCCCTGGTAAAGGCCGTCCTTATTCGGGTTGGCATACACGGTAATGCGGGTGTCGCCCAGTGCATTCATCTTATCGGCCAGCGTTTTGCTGATATTCCAGTCCGTACGTCCGCCCTGGATCAGGATCTGGTTCCATTCGTTGTTGCTCGGCAGCACCGTCGTGCATTTCAGCGACGCATTATCCGCATTGCCGGTGAAAATCGGGAATTTGGTGGCGTCGCCGAGGATTTCTGTGAAGATCGCTTTCGACTCTGCCGGCTTTTTGGCAGCCTGGCGGTTAGCGAGGCGGAGGCGGAGCGAATTGGCGAATTTTTTCCATTTCAAAATATCACCCGAATACAGAATGTCGCCTGCAATGGCCGGGCCGCCGACGGTCAGCTTCTCGTTCGCCAGTTTCAGGTCATTGAGCAAACCTGCGTAAATGGTTTCCATCGAATCGTATTTCGGCGTGTAAACCGGGTCGCTGGCCGTGCCCTTGATGGCGTCGGTGTAGGGAATGGAGCCGTACATGTCCACCAGCAGCGAAAACACCCAGGTACGCATAACCAGCGCCACTCCTTCATAATTAGCGTTAGGTGAAGCGGACTCCGCATTCGTTTGGTTGATAATGCGCTGGAAATTCAGCAGGCCGTCGTTGAAAAAGCCTTTCCAGTTGTTGGAGATCAATGCGGGCGACACCGTGTAATCGTCGCCTTCATTGCTGTAAATGTTGCGCGTCAAATGCTGCACGTACAGTTCGGCGGCGTCGATGTTGATCCGCTCGAAACGGTCGCGGTGGCCCCAGTAGCGGTCTACCGAGGTTTCGATGCCGGTAGGGAGCAGGTATTGCGGACCGATGGCCGTGGGGCTGTTCGGGCTCACGTTCATGCTATCGAAATCCTTGGTGCAGCTGGTGATGCTCAATGCGCCGGCGAGGGCGGTCATCCAGATGCTTTTATGGGTTAAAATGCTTTTCATTGCGTAATGCTTTTAGGTCTTCAAATGATTGAATCAGAACGACAGCGAGAGGTTTGCGCCAATGCTGCGGGAGCTGGGCAGCTCACCATAACCGAATCCTTGCTGGTTACCCCCTTTCGCATCGATCTCCGGATCGATATGCGGGGTGTTTTTGAAGATCATCCAAACGTTCCGGCCCACGAGCGAGATCTTGGCCGACTGGATTTTTACCTTTTTCAAAAGCGACGGGCTGAACGAGTAGCCGAGCGACACTTCACGCAGCTTCACATAGCTCGCATCGAAAATCGCCGATTCGTGGTAGTTGCGCGGATTGGCATAACCATAAAGCTGATTGGCAGTGACGATAATGTCGTTCGGCACAAAGGATTTGGAACCATCCGCAGCCGTCACTTCCCGCACACCCTGGCCGATCACGCCTTCTTCGCGGCCCAGTGCCGTTTCGGCATATTGGCCCGTCCAGCGCGCGGTGCCGGTGCCTTCGTCATAAATGTCGCCACCCATGCGCACGTCCACCAATGCGCTCAGTGAGAAGCCTTTGTGATTCAATGTGTTCAGCATACCACCGATCCAGTCGGGCTGGATGTTACCCAGCATTTGTCCGGCGGCTGTCAGTGGCAATCCATTGGCACCGTACACGATCTGTCCATTGTGTTTCTGGAAACCCACGCCGTAAAATGTGCCATAAGGCTGGCCCACACGTGCTTCCGACGACATGCCGCGCTGTGTGGCAAGCGTGTAGGTAGTGAGTCCTTCTGCCAGTTCAATCACTTTGTTGCGGTTGCGCGCCCAGTTGAGCGAGACGTCCCAGCTGAAACCGCCGGCCAGCTTCACCGGCGTGCCTGATACCGAGATTTCAACGCCCTGGTTGGTGATTTTTCCGGCATTCAGAATGCGGGTGTTGTAGCCGCTCGCTTTGGAAATTTCCACGCCGAGGATCTGGTCTTTGGTCGTCTGTTTGTAATAAGTCACATCCAGGCCGATTTTGCCTTTCAAAAACCGGAGGTCGGCGCCGAGTTCAAGGCCGGTCGTGATTTCCGGCTTCAAACCGCTGTTTGCGATTTCGATGTTTTCGGAAAATTTGGGCACTGCGCCATTCCAGGAGCCTTTGGCGAGGAAGGTTTGGGCCAATTGGTAAGGCGTGGCGTCGTTACCTACCTGTGCATAGCTCGCACGTACTTTGCCGAACGTGAACACATTGCTTTTTACATCAAACAATTCCGTGAGCACCGCACTCAATGACGCGGAAGGGTAGAAGTACGAGCGTGCATTCGCAGGCAGCGTGCTCGACCAGTCGTTGCGGGCAGTGAGGTCGAGGAACAATGCATCCCTCCACGAAAGGTTAGCCGTCCCGAACAAGCTCTGCGTCTCCGATTTGCGGATTTCGCTTTCAATGGTGTTTTGGCTTGGAACGGAGTTGCCCGCATTGTAGAGGCCGTCTACCACCATTTCGCCTACATAGAAATAGTTTCTTTTGTAATAATTAGTCCGTTGAATGCCACCGACCTGCACGTTCAGCCCGAAATCAGCTGAAATGTCCTTGTTGTAAGTCAGCATGAAATCCGAGTTGGTTTCCTGGCTGCGGAGCACTTCTTCGGAGAAGCGGCCCGGCGTGCGTACGCCGTTGCGGACGCGGAGGAAGTTGGACACATTCACGCGGGTATCCGACCAGTAATCGGTGCCGCTGCGGAGCATAATGCTCAGTGATGGTAAAATCTTGTAGTTCAATGCGATGTTACCCAGCAGGCGGTCCTTTTCGTTGCTTTGAGGCAGGTTGCGCTGCGAGAAATACGGGTTGGTGAAGAAGGTATGCTGCCAGTTAGGCGGATCGGTGTCGTTGCCGCGCTGGTTGTGCACGCCGGTGTAGCTTTCGTAATCCCGCAATTGCGCCCAGGAAACGTGCCGGTGCGACCAGATAAATTCCTGTCCGCTGCCGTAGCTTTTGTTGTCCGAGCCGGATTTGATATACTCGCCCGAAAGCGTAATGCTCAGGTTTTTGGTGAGATTATAGCCCGAATTAATGCGGAAGTTGTTCCGGTGGAAATCATTGTAATACATAATGCCCGTCTGGTCCACGCGGCTCAGGCCGAGGCGGAAGTAGCCTTTGTCGTTGCCGCCGTTCAGCGCAATGCTGTTGGTGATCGTGCGGCCGGTGTTCCAGTATTCGTCCCAGTTGTTGGGCTGAGGAGTCAGTGGTGCAACATCGTCACCAGTCCACCACTGTCTCACCAGGCGTCCGTCCATCGGAGCTCCCCAGCTTTCGTCGGTCCCCTCTGATCCAACCAGAGGATATCTTGCGTCATAAACGGCGCGATACTGCGCAATTTCTGCCGGATCGGTGATGTTGCCGCTCCACCCGTCGTTATACCAGGTGCGGTAGCCATTTCCGCCGCCGTAAGTGTTCTGGAAGTTCGGTTTGATCCACGGGCGCTCAAAGCTGATGTTGGAGTTGATGTCCACACCAAGACCTTTTGTGCCCTGGCCGTTTTTGGTAGTAATCAAAATAACGCCGTTGGCAGCGCGCGAGCCGTACAATGCAGCCGCATTAGGCCCTTTGAGTACCGACATTTCCTTGATATTATCGGGGTTGATCTCCGAAATGCCGCCGCCCCAGGTTTTATTGGCGGTTTGCTCCATCGGCACGCCGTCGATCACGATCAGCGGCTGGTTATTGCCCGAAACGGACGATGAGCCGCGGATCTGGATCGTGGAACCGCTGCCCGGACCGCCGTTCGATTGTACGCGCACCCCGGCGATTTTACCAGAAAGTGCATTCGCCACGTTCGTCGAGCGCGATTCCGTCAGCGCGCTTCCTTTTACTTCCTGTACTGTATATCCCAACGCCTTTTTCTCACGCTCGATACCGAATGCGGTAACCACCACCTCGGCCAGCTGTCGCGTGTCGGCGTCCAGCTTGATGTCAAATTTGGTTTGGTTGCCGATCGGCAACTCTTTGATCAGAAAACCTACGTAAGAAATGACGAGCACGCCGTCACCCGGAACCGAAAAGCTGAAATTTCCGTCGGCATCGGCATTCGTGCCCACATTGGTGCCTTTGTAAATGATTGACGCGCCTGCAAGTCCGAGACCATCATCGGCTGCCGTTACCTTGCCGGTGAGCTGGCGCACTTGCGCCAAAGCAACCGGGGAACACAGACAAGCCCATATAAATAAGAGTAGAACTTTACGCATGGGGAATCAGGTTTAAAAATGTTAGGTGTAGTAGTAGGAGGAGAAAAAAAGTTATGGCTGTGAGGCGTCCACACTTCCGTGCGCCGCACACACTTTCGCGTGGACAGAACAACACAGCCATAAGCTTGCAACACTGCTTTTCCGGAAAGCAATACCCTCTTTAATCGAGGACAAACAGTGCGAACAGTTTCAGTTAGGCCAAAGAAAAGCCCGACGTCGACAAGTTGTGTTTGTCCACGGTATGAAGTAAAACTGTATTAAAAAAATTATATCGTGTTGGAGCGAACTCATCAGATGGCTACGATTTGCCTATCGGATTTGCGGCAAGTTCCTGACAACACTACCAGATATATTCATGTGCGGCTGGAATATATCTTCGGTTCAGAAGTTCTGTCATTCGTTTAATGACTTTTCAAATATACTGACAATGTTAAATAATGCAAGAGATTAAACTAAAAACTTAGCCTTTTTTACAATAAAAATTGGTCATTTAAAATCGTTACAGACTAGAATTGTAATAATTCGATAATAAATTTTACTAATCTAAAACAAACAAAGAGCGCCCCGTTGCCAGGGCGCTCTTTTGACGTATATTGAAATAATTATATTTCGAAATCAGGGCTGATCGATGAACCGCTTCAAAATCGGCCGGTAGGAATCCACGCGGCGATCGCGGAGGAAGGGCCAGGTCGTGCGGTAAAAGTCGAGCTTTTCGAGGTCCAGCTCTTCCACGTGCGTCACTTCGCCTTCGTGCGGCGCGAGGTACAGCAGGCGGCCTTGCGGGTTGGCGATGAACGAGCCGCCCCAGAACTGCTGATCGGCCTCGCGGCCTACGCGGTTCACGGAAACAACGTACACGCCATTCGCCACGGCATGTCCGCGCTGGACGGTCTGCCAGGCGCCGTATTGTTCTTCATTGATAATGGGATCGATTTCGTTCACATCCCAGCCGATGGCGGTAGGGTAGAAGAGGATTTCCGCGCCCATGAGGCTGGTAATGCGGGCCGCTTCCGGGTACCACTGGTCCCAGCAGATGAGCACGCCGATTTTGGCAAATTTGGTATTGAAAATGCGGTAGCCGTCCGTATCCTGCTCAGTAACGGGAGCGTCGCCGGGCGTAAAATAGAATTTCTCGTAATAGCCCGGATCGTCGGGGATGTGCATTTTGCGGTATTTGCCCAGGTAGGCGCCGTCGGCGTCGAGCACGGCGGTGGTATTATGGTACAAGCCGTGCGCCCGTTTTTCGAACAGCGAGGCGATGATCACCACGCCCAGTTCCCTTGCCAACGCGCCGAGGGATTCGGTCGACGGGCCGGGAATGGCTTCGGCCAGACTGAAATTGGAATGATCTTCAATGTCGCAGAAATAGAGCGATTTGAACAGCTCTTGCAGACAAATGATATTCGCGCCTTTTTGCGCAGCTTCGCGGATTTTTTCGGTAGCCTTCTGAAAGTTAGCATCAACGTCCGAAGTGCAGCTCATTTGCACCAGACCAATGTTTACTTTTTTTGCCATTTTGGATGTTTGTGTGGAAAAAACGGTTTCGGAAATGCAACACGGATTTTACCGCGGGAGTTCTGGAATCGGGAAATCGAACGAAATATCGTTCATACATTTGAAATGGCCTTTCGGACATTTGCTATGACCGATCTTCGAGCAAGGCCGGCAATCGAGGCCCTTTACTTCCAGCTTCTCAAATGCGGTGCGGTAAGGATACATCCCGAATTCGGGGATGGTATTGCCCCAGATCGAATACACTTTCTTACGGAATGCCGCCGCCACGTGCATTAAGCCCGTGTCGTGCGAGAACACGATCAAGGCCTTTTGTATTAAGGAAGCCGATTGGTTGAAATTGTATTTGCCGCAGGCATTCAAAACCAGTTCATCGCCCAATGCAAGGCGAATGGCCTCCCCGGCTTCCGCATCCTCCGGTCCGCCTAGCAAAATGACGGGATGGTTGATCTTCCGGCAAAGCTCGATCATGCGTGGCACGGGCATTTTCTTCGTGAAATGCTGCCCGCCGATCGCGTAGGCGACGTAGCTTTGGCGGTGCGTTTCCGGCAGCCATTCCAGTTCTACCTGATCCTTATAAGGAATAAAATAGTCGAGCCCTTCGCCATCGTTCTGAATGCCGAACGTTTTTAAGGTATCCAAACAGCGGTCCACAATGTGCACATCGGGCAGGTAATCGATCTTGAACTGCGTCATGAGCCACTTCGGCACATTCAGCTTCTCGAAACTGAATGCGGGCACGCCGAGCGTCCATTTAATGCGGAGCGTGCGGATGTTGCGGTGAAGATCAATGATGTAGTCGAACTTTTCCTGTTTAAGCAATGCGAGCAATTCTTTGGCATTGCCTTTTTCCAGCAGCCATACCTTATCAATGTAAGGATTGTCGCGAAGGAGAAATTCGAATTTGCTTTTGGTAAAATAGTGGATTTCGGCCTCCGGCATCTGCTTTTTCAGGCAGCGCACCACGGGCGTCGTGAGCACGATGTCGCCGATGGAAGAAAAACGCAGGATGAGGAATTTGGCCGGTTTATTCACTTTTTTGGGTTTCCTGTAAAAGTTGTAGCGGGTTCAGATGCGCCGGGCGCGGATGCTTCCAGCGTTTGTGCGTCCAAAGCCAGTTATCGGGCTGGCGGCGGATATCTGCTTCCAGGAAACCGATCTGCTTTTGAAGAATGCTGTTGGTCGGTTCCTGTTTCGGTTTTTCGGTGATCAGTTTGAAATATGCCTTGTAAAATCCGCGGCGCATTTCGTTTTTGAGAATACCCATATACAGTACCGGCGCATTCAGCCGTCGCGCGATCAACTCCACGCCGCGGTAGACGCCCGTGTCCTGGTTCAGGAATTTCGTCCAGAATGCCTTTTCCGGCACGGCCGATTGATCATTGATCAACACAAATAAAAACGGCCTGTCGCGCGGCTCGAATGCCTTGGAAATGGCTTCTTTCATCGTCACCATTTCGGTACCGAAGCGCGTGCGGACGTTTTTGAACCAGTCTTCGAAAGTATCGTTCTGTAACTCATGGTACACGACCACGATCTGGTGCGGCAGCTTGGCGGAGGCGAATAGGTTAAGCATTTCCCAGTTACCCAAATGCCCGGCTACCACGACCGCATTCTGTCTTTTCTCAAAGTAATGCATCAGAATGGGCATTTCCAGGTCGAAACGTTGCAGCAAGTCGTCTTTTTTAATGGATTTCAGCTTGATCGTTTCGAAGATAATATCGGTGAAATTGCGATAGAATTTCGCGGCAATTTCGTGGATTTTCGTTTCGCTGAGCTCGGGGAAGCTGTTGCGCATATTTTGGAGCACCACTTTTTTGCGGTACTGGCCAATGTCGAAAATGAGGAACCGGACGATGTCGGAAAGCTTGTAGAGCGCTCCCCAGGACAGCTTCGAGACGGCATTGAGCAGCATCAGAAACAAATGGGTCGAGAACGCTTTCATTGGAGGAACATCTTGTACTAAATCGGTATTCAGGCTGCAAAGTTAATACTTTGATTGTATTTTGCCCGAAATTACCGGTTGAACGGCAGCCGTTGCGAGCTTAGACGCATTGTAAATAAGGCCGTTGCGTGACAACAACGAAACATGAAAGGTAGGATTCCAGTTTCGGTTTGACTATATTCACTGGTTCAACAGTAGACTTAATGCTATGCTGGAAGGGTTATTTGACATCAAGAATGATCGCAGACTAAGCGTTTATCTGTACCGCGCCGGTTTCTGCATGTGGCTCATGTACCTGGTGCTGGGCGCGCCGGCGTTGCATTTGTACAAACATTACCGTCAGGATTGCGGCGTTCTCTGTTTTGTGCTGATGATTTTTGGCTTCACGGCTTCGATGGTGTACGACTATTTCCATCACCGCGACCAATATGAAGTGAAGAAGAAGTGGCTGTTTATCAGCTATGTAATCCTGGCCGGACTGATTTATTTCCTGGAATTCAGAGGCCACGAGACAAGCGTGAACCTCGACTGGCTGCTTGGCTTGCTCTAATTAAAAGTGAGCTGATTATCTTGCTTCAACACCTATTCCGCAAGCCCGCTGACCGACTGCGACTGCTGCATCATTTCCCGCACTTTATCATAAGAAAGATCCGGTAATGCCGCCACTTTCCCGACCACGATGATCGCCGGCGAGGCCATTTCGGCAACCTGCGAAAGCGGAACGATATTTCCGATTTTACCCGTCACCACCTTCTGGTTTTCCAGTGTGCCGTTTTGGATAATGGAAATGGATTCGTCGAATTTGCCAAGTTCGGAGTAAATGGAGACGATTTCCTGCAACTTATGTAAGCCCATTAAAATGACCACCGTGGCCGTCGATTGCGCGGCCAGATGTACGTCTTTGGAAAGTGCATGCTGCTTGGTAGTGCCGGTGATTACCCAAAAGCTCTCGCTCATACCGCGGGAGGTTAGCGGAATGCCCGCCAATGCAGGAGCCGCATAACTGCTCGAAATCCCGGGAATAACTTCCGATTCAATGCCGTGTTCGGCTGCAAACATAAGCTCTTCGTAACCGCGACCGAATATGAACGAGTCGCCGCCTTTCAACCGCACCACTTCTCCATATTGACGCGCCTTTTCGACGATCAGATCGTTGATCTCATCCTGGCCGCAGCTGGTTTTTCCAAAGCGTTTGCCGACAAGGATTTTGACGCAATCTTCCGGGCAGTAATCCAGTAAAGAGGGGTGGGCAAGGGAATCGTATAACACGACCCGTGCTTTTCGCAGGGCCTTGATTCCTTTGAGGGTGATCAGGTCGGGATCGCCCGGGCCTGCACCGATAAGTGTCAGTTTCATGGTGAATGAGACTTCGGCTGCCGGCTGCCGGCAGTCGGCTTTTTGAGTGCTATTGATGATGAACAACTTCAACCAAAGCAAAAAAAGCCGACTGCCGAAAGCCGATTGCCGACAGCCATTTTAGCTATCTTTTCCGAATGAAAGCTCTTGCAATGCAGGCTCTCCGGTTTCGATCAATTGCGCCTCGCGGGTTTCGCGGACGAAATTCAGGAAGCTTTCGGCAGTATTGATGAAATAGCTGGCAAATGCTTCGCTTGGTTCGAATTTATTAATGCTGAATACCAATGCTTTAAACGGCGTTTCGGCTTGATTTTCTACTGCAAATTCAGCAGGGACATTGTACTTGAAATCCGCGCCGAAATGCGTTTCGAAATCGTTGATAATGCCATATTGCGTGTTGGTAGTCACGTCTTTCGACATCAGCAAGCCTTTCGCACCGGTGATGAACACGTTGTAAGCGTGGTAAATGGCATCCGCCCAAACGTCCGACTGGAAAGATTCTTTCGCCAGGTTCAGTTTTTCCTGACCTTCGATAATGGTCGTCGCCACGAGGTCAACGAGCACCGAAGCACATTCTCCAACCCCGATTTCCGTTTTGAACAACTCATCGTGGTCCCAGTCGCGGTAGTCGTCGTCTTGTACGGTCGTCAGGTCTGCGAGTGGTTTCAGGAGCTGGAAGAAGTAATTTTTAGTCTGGCGGAGGTAATATTGGTTGAAATACTCGCCGTCCAGTGCATTGGCTTCGTAATCGTTGAAAATCAGGCGCAAAACTTCCGGTCCGCGTTTGGTTGGAACTTTGATCACCTTATCGCCGATCAGCCCGATGCCATCGCCGGAGAAACCGCCGCCTAGCAAAACCTGCAATGCAGGCAATACCAGCTTGCCGTTCTTGATCGAGCTGCCGTGGAAACCGATATTGGCCGCATTGTGCTGGCCGCAACCGTTCATACAGCCGCTGATTTTGATTTTAATGTCCTGATTATAAATCATTTCCGGAAACTCATCGCGCATTACGTCTTCGAGCACGCGGGTGATACCGTAGCTGCTCGAAATGGCAAGGTTACAAGTATCGGTTCCGGGGCAGGTTGTAATGTCCATCGTGCTGTCGAAGCCGGGAGCTGCGAGGCCCAGTTTCGCGAGTTCGTGGTACAATGCTACGAGGTCTTCGCCTTTCACAAAACGGAGAATGTAGCCCTGGTTCACGGTTACACGAATGTCGTCGGCCGCATATTGACGAACCACATCGGCGAGACTGCGTGCGGTGTCGGAATTCATATCACCCAGCAATACGCGCAGCTGCACGGCATACCAGCCTTTTTGTTTTTGTTCAAATGTATTGGTACGCAGCCATTTGGTGAAAATATCGAGCTTGTCGGCTTCGATGCTTTCAGCAGCGATTTTCAGGATTTCCGCTTCGGACAATGACGGACGCGGCGCGTGGTTAATGGCCTCGTATTCATTGGTGCCGAAAAGGTCTTCCGGAATCTGGAATATCTTGTTTCTAACCGCTTTGCGTTCTTCCTCCACTTTCTCCATCATGCCTTCGAGGCCGAGGTCGTTCAAAAGGAACTTCATACGCGCCTTATGGCGACGTACGCGCTCGCCGTAGCGATCGAACACGCGAAGCATGGCTTCGATGAATGGGATCACCTTTTCTTCTTCGAGGAATTCGAATGCAGTTTGTGCCGAGAAAGGCTGCGCGCCAAGGCCGCCGCCGATAAGCACTTTGAAACCGCGAACGGTTTCACCCGCTTCATTCTGACCCATTTTAGCGATCAGACCCACGTCGTGGATGAAGGCCAGCGCGGTGTCCTTTTCAGAGGATGAAACCGCAATTTTGAACTTCCGGCCCATATCCTGGTTGATCGGGTTGCGGAGGAAGTAGGAGAAGATCGAATGGGTGATCGGCGTCACGTCAAACGGCTCATCGGGATCGATACCCGCGATAGACGACGCCGTTACGTTGCGAATCGTGTTACCACAAGCTTCTTTCAGCGTGATGCCCGCATCTTCCAGATCGGCCCACAATTGCGGCGAATCCGAAAGTTTTACAAAGTGCAGCTGGATATCCTGGCGCGTGGTGGCGTGCAGGTTACCGGTTGCAAATTTGTCGGAAGTATCTGCAATGCGGACCAGCTGATCGGCTGTGATGCGTCCGTATGGCAATTTGATACGAATCATCTGCACGCCGGGCTGACGCTGACCATACACCCCGCGGGTAAGGCGGAATTTACGGAATGCCTCTTCCGGGGTTTCACCGGAGTAGAATCCACCGATTTTTTGTTGCAGGTCAATGATATCGCGCTTCGCAACGGCGGATACTTTGTCAGAAATGATTAAATCGCTCATGATGATATTCTAATCGTCTATCGGGATAGTATATTTTTATTCAATAGTGTGGTGATGCTGGGTGTTAAAACCCTTCGACTCCGCTCAGGGTGACATCTCGCTTAGAAGTAACAGATGTAAACTGTCAGGCTGAGCGGACCGGGCCGCCGGAGCGGTCGAAGCCGAGCTCTCGAAGGGTAATCCCCCAAACATTACTCGATCATACAAGCCCCGACGGTCACATTGGACGTCTCGTCGATCAAAATCGCTGCGCCGTTTGCGCGGTTTTTCTGATAGGGGTCGTATGCGATGGGCTGGGCTGTCCGCAGAACGATTCTTGCTACGTCGTTCAGTTTCAGGGCCTCAACCTCATCCAGTTTTTCATAAGAGTTGATGTCGATCTGGTATTCGATTCCACGGATCGAGCAGCGAGAACGTGCTGTACCGTGTTGCAAAACGTATTTATTACCTGGTTTAAGCGTCTTCTTGTCGTCCATCCAGCACACCAGCGCTTCGATATCCTGGCTCACGATCGGTGAGTTGTCCACCGTCACGATCGTATCGCCACGGCTGATATCAATATCGTCTTCGAGTAATATCGTTACAGATTCAAGAACAGATGCCTGCGCTATTTCGTTTCCGCCGAATTCGATTTTAGCGATTTTAGACTCTCTTTCGGAAGGCAATACTTTAATGGCATCACCCTTTTTGAAAGTACCGCTTTGCACCCGTCCGGCATAGCCGCGGTAGTCGTGCAGCTCGTCAGTCTGAGGGCGGATCACATATTGCACCGCGAAACGGCCGTCTTCCTGGTTCTGATCTTTCAATACGTTCACATTTTCGAGCACCGAAAGCAATGTTTCGCCGGTGTACCAGCTCATGCTTTCCGAACGCTCCACGATGTTATCGCCATTCAAAGCGCTTACTGGGATGATCGTCAGGTCTTTAATGGACAGTTTCTCGGCCAGTTCTTTGTAAGTTTTCGCGATTTCAAGGAATGCATCCTCCGAGTTTCCCACCAAATCCATCTTGTTCACCGCCACGATCACATGCGGAATGCCCAGCATGGAAGCGATCAGCGAGTGACGGCGGGTTTGTTCCACCACGCCATGACGCGCATCCACGAGGATGATAGCTAAATCTGCATTGGAAGCACCAGTCACCATGTTACGCGTGTACTGAATGTGCCCCGGCGCATCGATGCTGATAAACTTGCGGTTCGGCGTCTGGAAATATTTGTAAGCCACGTCGATGGTAATGCCCTGCTCGCGCTCCGAACGAAGTCCGTCCGTCAGCAATGCTAGGTCGATTTCACCGGCATTACGGGTTTTGCTGGCACGCTCGATGGCTTCCATCTGATCGGCCAGGATGTTTTTTGTATCGTAAAGCAAGCGCCCGATCAATGTGCTTTTGCCATCGTCCACGGAGCCTGCTGTTATAAATCTTAGTAAATCCACCTTTTTAATTTTGAATGACTGAATGATTGAATTTCGAATGATTGAATGAGTGAATGAGTGAATATTTTTTCTCTCATCCTCCCTTTCCTCCATCCTCCTTTCTTCCCTTGATCAGAAATAACCTCCTTTTTTGCGATCCTCCATCGCTGCCTCCGTTTGCTGATCGTCGATGCGGGTTTCGCCGCGTTCGCTGATTCTTGAAATGGTGATTTCAGCGATAACTTCGTCCAGGGTGGCTGCTGCGGATTCCACGGCTGCGGTGCAGGTCATATCGCCTACGGTGCGGAAACGTACCTGGCGGGTTACGATCTGGTCTTCCGGATCGGGTTCGATTACCGGCGTATTATTCAGCAGCTTGCCGTCGCGGAGGATCAGTTCGCGTTCGTGCGCGAAGTAGATCGAAGGCAATGCAATACCTTCTCTTTTCAGGTAAGCCCACACATCCAGCTCGGTCCAGTTCGAGATTGGGAACACGCGTACGTTTTCCCCTTTCTGAATGCGGCCGTTGAACAAATTCCAGAGCTCGGGGCGCTGACGTTTCGGGTCCCATTGACCAAACTCGTCGCGGAAGGAGAAGATGCGCTCTTTCGCGCGTGCTTTTTCCTCGTCACGGCGTGCGCCGCCAATACATGCGTCAAATTCAAATTCTTCGATGGTATCCAGCAACGTGAAGGTTTGTAGCCAGTTGCGGCTTGCATTCTTGCCGGTTTGCTCCTTCAATCCTTTCGCTTTAATGGTATCTTCCACGTAGCGAACGATCAGTTTCGCATTGATTTCTTCGGCCAGTTGGTCGCGGTACTCGATCGCTTCGATGAAGTTATGACCGGTATCGACGTGCACCAGCGGGAAGGGGATTTTGCCGGGTGCGAATGCTTTTTTCGCCAAATGAACCAATGTGATCGAATCCTTACCTCCTGAAAACAACAGGGCAGGGCGCTCAAACTGGCCGGCTACTTCACGCATAATGTAAATGGCCTCTGCTTCCAGCTGGTCCAGATAATCCGGAGCGCTGCGTTCACTAATCTCCCGTTGGATCTCGGAGGCCTCGTTCACTGAAATTGACATATTATTGGTTATTGATTTTAATTAAAAGGGCTTTAAGCTTTAGGCTTTAAGCTATAAGCTATATGCTCGTTAACTAATTCTTACAGCTTCCAGCTTATAGCTTAAAGCTTACAGCCTAAAGCTATTTCGCATGCAACCCGCATTCCTTCTTCGACTCGTCTTCCCACCACCATCTTCCGGCGCGGAAATCTTCGCCTTCCTGGATTGCGCGGGTACAAGGGGCGCAGCCGATGCTTACGAAGCCTTTGTCGTGCAATGGGTTGTAGGGAATGCCGTTTGATTTCACGTATTGTTTTACTTCTTCGAAAGACCAATGCAAAATCGGGTGGAATTTAAAAAGCTGGTGTGCCTCGTCCCATTCGAGTCTCGGCATATCATGACGGTTCCCCGACTGTTCTGCCCGGATACCCGTCACCCAGATTTTTGCGCCTTTCAATGCGCGGTTCAGCGGCTCTACCTTGCGGATGAAGCAGCATTCTTTCCGGTTTTCGATGGATTCGTAGAAACTCAGCGGGCCTTTGGTGCTCACCAGGTTCTCTACCGCGTCGGTTTGCGGGTAGTACACCTTAATTTTGGTGTCGTAGCGGTTATTGGTCTTTTGCAGGGTCATGTAAGTTTCCGCAAAAAGCCGTCCGGTATCCAATGTAAAGATCCCGATGTTGATGTTATTCTTTAAAATGAGGTCGGTAATAGCCTGGTCTTCATAACCCAGACTGGTAGAAAAAACGACTTCACCGGGAAAAAGATCCGCCAGTATCGCCAGCGATTCAATCTCACTTTTGCCCTCGATGGCAGCGTTTAAAGATGCTAATGTTTCGTTCATGGTTGTTCTCCGGCCAAATGGATAGCCTGTTTTAATATGCGGTCGCTGATCCGAAAATCAGTTTCCAGTATTTTTTCAAAAACCGCTTTGGCCGAGGGTATCTTGTTTTCCGTTTTGGCTTTCACAATCACCCCGATCGTACCGGTCACTTTTATATTCATTTTCGCCGCTGTTTTCCGGGCCTTCAGATCGTCGAGGATCACTGTGCAGCCCTGCGTTTCAAACGCAAGGGTTAATGCAGATGCTTCTCCGAGATCCAGTATTTCTTCAAACAGCGATTGCAGGGTTTTGTTTTCAATTTCTTTGACTTCGATCCACTCAGGCAGTTCGCCGCCAAATTCTCCCGCAACTTCTTTCGTGATAAAAATTCGCTTGTAAATGCTTCTCAGAATTTCCAATTCTTCAATTTTGGACAACAAAATCAGGCAACTGGAATCTGCGATAACAAGCGCGTCACGCATTGGCAATATCACTTTTCAAGTCTTCCAGCGAATCGCTAAATAGGGAAAATCCAAACCTTCCCATGATTTCGACGAAAGCCTTTTTACTGATGCCGACGATGTCAGCCGCCTGACCAACACTTACCTTGCCACGCTCATAAAGCTGACCGGCCAGAAGCATTTTTATTTCAAATTCTTCTGATTCCAGTGACTCCGGTAAATTGATGGTCAATGCTTTCATATTAATGTTGAATTGAGCTGCTTACGCTACTCCAATATATCACTTTTCACCGACACCTCCACAGCATTTGTGAAATCCTCGATCAGGTCCTCAACGTCTTCCAAACCAACCGAAATGCGTATTAAACCTTCGGTAATGCCCAGCGCGGCTTTTTCTTCCGGCTTCAATTTGGCATGGGTCGTGGTGTTCGGGTTGGTGACGATCGTGCGGGTGTCGCCGAGGTTGGACGATAGCGATGCGATCTCCAATGCGTCCATGAATGCCGCTACGCGTTCGAAGCCGCCTTCAAGTTCGATGGTAACTACCGCTCCGCCGGCTTTCATTTGCTGTTTCGCCAGCGTGTGCTGCGGGTGCGATTCCAGGAATGGGTATTTTACCGCTTTTACGTCGGGGTGCTTGTCCAGGGCAGCGGCCAGCGCCAATGCATTGGACGAATGCTTTTCCATTCTCAGACTAAGTGTTTCAAGGCTTTTGCTTAAAACCCATGCATTGAATGGCGACATGGATGGGCCGGTTTGGCGACAGAAAAAGCGTAAGTCTTTGATATATTCTTTTTTACCTACAACCACACCACCCAAAACGCGGCCCTGGCCGTCCATAAACTTCGTGGCGGAATGCAGCACGAGGTCGGCGCCGAAATCGGCCGGGGTTTGCAGTGCGGGCGAGGCAAAGCAGTTATCTACATTGAATATAATGCTGTGTTTTTTGGCAATGCGGCCGATCATCGCGAGGTCCACAAGGTCCAAACCAGGGTTGGAAGGAGTTTCGAGGTAGATCATCCGGGTGTTGGGTTGTACGGCTGCTTCCCATTCTTCCTCGGTGGCAGTAGCGTCGAGGTAAGTGTGGGTAATGCCCCATTTTGGCAAAATCTGCGCGATAATCTGGTGCGCCGAGCCGAACAATGCGCGACACGCCAGGATGTGGTCGCCGCTTTTCAGCAATGCCGCCATGCTTGCAAACACCGCCGCCATACCGGTGGCCGTGGCCACGCCGTCTTCCAGACCTTCCAGCATACACACCTTATCCACAAATTCCTGCACGCTCGGATTGGAGAACCGGCTGTAAATGTTGCCTTCTTCGGTTTCTTCAAAAAGCGCTTTGCCCTGCTCCGCGCTTTCAAAAGTGAAGCTGCTGGTCAGGAAGAGGGGAGTCGAATGCTCGCGATACTTGGTTTTGCCTGTTTGGGTACGTATCGCTTTGGTCTGTTTTTTCATATTAAAGCTTTAGGCTGTATGCTTTAAGCTATAAGCCTTTATGTAATGTGTTGTAAATCAATTTATACCTAGTAAATAACTCGTCTTAACTAAACTATCATTCTACGATTCAAGGCTTACAGCTTATTGCTTACAGCTTAAAGCCTACCGCTTACAGCCCACTTAAAACCATATAAATAATCCTTAGACTCACGATGATGACGATCGTTCCGACCATGATCATCATGGTTTTGATCGGCAGGCGGCGGGATAGCGTGGCGGCGATCGGTGCGGACACCATGCCACCGAGGATCAGGCCGAGCACTACCTGCCAGTGCGAAAATCCGATAATGCTGATGAAGGTAACCGAGCTTGCCAGCGACACAAAAAACTCCGCGAGGTTCACAGAGCCGATCGTGTATTTGGGGTGCCGTCCGCGGGCGATGAGCGTCGACGTGACGATCGGGCCCCAGCCGCCTCCACCGATGGAATCCAGCGTACCGCCTGCCATCGCCAGCCAGCCGATTTTCTTGATCGGCCGTTTTTCAACTCGTTTCTTTAACGCTTTCTGGATGATAAGGATTCCCAGTACCAGCGTATAAATTGCCACTAACGGCTTTATAATGTAAATGTATTTTTCGAGGGACGACAGCGCATAAGCGCCCACAATCGCGCCGAGCACGCCCGGGAAGAGGATCTTTTTGAACAACTTACTGTTCACATTCCCGAATTTGAGGTGCATGTAGCCCGACACCCCGCTCGTAAAGATCTCCGAAGTGTGCACGCTCGCACTCACAGCCGACGGCGGCACGCCCACCGTGAGCAGGAATGTGGAAGCCGTAACGCCGTAAGCCATTCCCAGCGCACCATCGATCATCTGCGCCACGAAACCGCCCAAAACATAATAAAAGAAGCTTTCACTCATTTCCAGTTCGTTCCAGAGGAGCGTGAGGCGGTCGTAGGTGAAAAAGGTGAAAAGCAGGTGTCCGACGATCATCAATGCGATCGCCGAGAAGATATTAACCGCAATTTCGGTGCGGCTGCGCTTGCGGATGGTGGCCGCCCAGAGTTTCTGCTGGATGGTCTCCCAGGTGAGCGGCGTTTTTGGATTATTTCTGGAAGCGCGAACGATTGGCTGCCCGTTTTCGGGTACCGGGGGCGCATTCTGAAAAATGGCATCCGATTCCTCAGGCAGGTCGCGCAAAAAAACAGCCTTTCCCTGCTCCCGCGCGAGCGCAGCCAAACGCCGATCTTCCTCAGGATCACCACTTGCGATATAAGCCACTTGTAGCGATTCCCAGGTCTTTTCGTTGTTTTCAGTTGAGGGTGTAAAATCCGCCGCTTCCTTCAAAGTCTATGTAGTATACTATAATTATAGAGTAAACTTTCAAGAAAATAGCAAACTAATGTTTGCTATTTCAGGACGGCAAATTTAAGATCAATTTATTAGTTTTCAAAGAATAAAAAGGAAGCCGCATTAATACGCGCGGACTTCCATAAGCGACACCGGCACGTGTGCATGGCTGTTTTGCAGCCTGATTTTCAGCGAACGTGTGCTTACCGGCGCAGCCAGCGTGATGGTTCTTTTGGTAAGGTGATTGTCCGCAATTGTGCCGATTACCTTCCCGGCGTCATCGATCACCTCCACATTCTGCGCACAAAACGGCATCACGGTTTCGGGATGTACGTAAATCACATTCTCCATCGGATGGTCGAAATCCGTATCGAACACCAGCTCGATTTTCGAAACGAGTTGATTTTCATTCCATTGAATGTCGATCTCGGGATGACGGTCGTCCGGCGCCGCTACCCAGGCATTTGGCGAGGCGATGGGCCGGTGCCAGCCGTTTTGGAGGTTTTCTGTTCCAAAAAGACGGATGGGCTCGCTTAATGTGAATGCCAGGTTCAAACCGGCCGGACGGCGCTGCGGGCACCAGAATTCGAACGTGTCCACGCCCAGATCTTCCGTCGGTTCCTGCTTTCCGTAGTTGGAAACGGCAGGATTCGTCGCATTGAAAACCGTTACCAAACCGGTAACGCGCTGCTCGCTGTACTGGATTTTAACGTCTGCGTTTTTGAGAAAGCTCACGAAGGTATAGCATTCTTCGGCAAAATGGCTGTCCCAATCCAGCACGAGTTCGTGCTTTCCAGTGATCAGACGGTAGCTTTTAGTTTCCAAAATCACATCCGGCGTATGGTTGAACGGCTTGCTGCTTTTACGCAACTCCACCACCAGCTCGGTATCCTGCGCCGCTTCTACCCAAACGGTCACCGAAGGCATATTGCCCCGCACCGGCAGCATTTGTGCCACCGAATGCTGGATCGGCTTCCATTGGTCGGAGCCGGTAAGTTCTTTCAATTCTAATGTGGACGAAGCCTGTATTTGCGCATTGTTAACGAGGTTATCCGGGTCGGAAACGGCAGTTTGTGGCAGATACTGGCCGGAACGCCAGAGTTCCAGCTGCAATTCTTCCAAATGCTTTTCGCCCACTTCCCTCGGGGTGCAGCCATGCTTGTGCGCTACTGCCGCTGCCATCGCGACCGCCTGGCCGCCCGTCGCGCTCGTGGCCATCACGCGCGTGGAGGCAAATGCGACGTGCGTGGCGCTGATAATGCGGCCCGCGATAAAGAGGTTTTCAATGTTTTTGCTGTAAAAACAGCGGTATGGAATGCTATAAACGCCTTTGCTATGCCACTGGTTGCAACCTGCCTGATCACTGTAAACGCCGTCGGCAGGGTGGAGGTCGAGGCTCCAACCACCGAATGCAACGGTGTCGGGGAATACGGTTTGCTCCACCACATCCTGCTGTCTGAGCAGATAATCGCCTTCAAACCGGCGACTTTCGCGCTTGCCGGGAATGGTTCCCACCCATTCGAGCGTCATGTTCTCGGCCTCGGGAAATTCGCCCGAATTCTTAATGTAGTTCCAGGCGCCGTAAACGACCTTCCAAAGTTCCCATTTGATCTTTTCAGTGTCGTGCACCGTGTCCAGCCTGCCACCGTATTCCAGCCACCAGAGCCGGCAGCCGAAGTCTTTAGGATTGAACGTTTTATAGCGGGGAATATGCGTGATGTCCTTCAAAGCGAATGCAGGCGGTACAAACTTTACCGGCCTGCCTATATCTTTGGAATAGAAATACATAGAATGCCCCAGCAGCTCGCCATAGGCCTTGTCCGGCGCGAATTTCTCTCCAAATTCTTCCGCCGACTCCGCGCCCATTCGGAACGCAGCTCCTGCGAGAAACCCGACGATACCATCGCCCGAAGCGTCGCAAAACAGCGGTGCCGTCAGCGTGTATTTGGTGCTGTTCTGGCTGCAAAATGCGTGTACGGCCTCGATCTTGTCGCCGTTTTGTGCCTTGTCCAAATCGTAAACCGCCGTGTTCAGCAGCAGCGTGATGTTTGCTTCCTGCGTCACTTTTTCAAGCAGCACCGTGTCGAAAATGAGCGGGTTGCCGTCCGGGTTGCGGTATGCGTTTTCGAGCATGATCTCGTCGATCACGCCGCCTTCGCGCGCCCAGCGGTTATTGTTGCCCATATGCGAGGTCGCGCCCAGTATCCATAGCCGCACTTCGCTCGAACAGTTCCCGCCCAGCACGGGCCGGTCCTGCACAAGCAGCACTTTCAGCCCCGCACGGGCTGCGGTAACGGCCGCGCAGGTGCCTGTCAGTCCGCCTCCTACAATTACCAGGTCCGCCGCAAGCGCAATGGTTTTAGGTTCTCTTTTGTGTGTCGATTCTCCGATTATCATTTTTCTCAGGTCTTAATATGTCGAGTTTGCAGCCTCTTCCGGCCTTGTCAGTTGAGGTCAATGTCAGTTTGGGTGGTAATGAAACCGGTCGGTTTGCTCACGGTGATGTGGATTTGCTTGTCGAACCCGCGGATCGGAACGGTAATTTCCTTGCTTTCACCGGGGTTGATTTCGGGTAATGCAATGCTGGTTTCGCCCACATTCATAGTATAGTTTTTGATAGGCCGCGCCGGGAAGTCGCCCCGCGAAGTCACTTTCAGCACCAGTTGATGCACTCCCTGGTCGCCTGTTTTGAAGCTGGCTTTTTCCACAATCACATGGGAAAACTCCTTCTGGTGTACGGGGTAGGCAAGCCGCTCCTGACGCTCAGGCCCCACGATGCCCCACGGCCGGAAGCCATTTACATTCGTGCCGAACAGCTTGCTGCGGTAATCGTTATAAGTCCACCAGGAAGCGCCGACCACAAACGGTCGCTTACGGATTTCCACCATTACATCACTCAAATGCTGCGCTTGTCCCGCTTCGCCGCCTTTGCCGTCCGACCGCGTGCCCCATTCGCTGATGAACACCGGCTTGTTGGGATAGAGCTTATTGATGTGGTCCAGGGATTTGGCATGGCCGCCGTAGGTATTGGTTGATACAAAATCGACATACTGGCTCGCCTCATCCTCCGGTTTGGCGGGCAACCGATTCAGCAGCATGGTTGCGAAGGTGTACAGGCGTGTGGGATCGAGCTCGCGGGCGTAGGCGATCATGTCCTTCGTCCAGCGCTGGCCCGAAGCAGTCGTCGACTGATATTCGTTGCCGACGCTGTATGCGATCACGCTCGGGTGGTTCCAGTCGCGCTCGGCCATTTCGCGGAATTGCGATCGGAACTTCGTACGCATCGAATCGTTATCCATTTGCTTCGGTGTGAGCTGCCAGTTACCGGCCTCGGTGATGATGAGCATCCCATAGCGGTCGGCGAGGTCGTAGAAGTATTCCGAAGGTGTGTAATGCGTGAGGCGTTGAAATTCCATACCGGCCTCTTTCATCAATTTGAAATCTTTTTCGATCAGCCAGTCCGGCTCCACCGACCCCAGGCCGGGGTAATCGATCACCCGGTTTCCGCCGCCGACTTTAATGGGTTTGCCATTCAAAAGGATCTGCGTGCCACTCACTTTCACTTCCCGGATGCCGAAATTCGAAGCGAGCGTATCCGTGCCCACGATCGTTTTTAATTCATACAAATTGGGCTGATCGAGGTCCCAAAGCTTCGTCTGAGCGGCTGTCAACGTCGCTTCCGCTTCCAGAATCGCAGTCCGGCCTGCCGGAATGCTCGCTGCATTGGTCTTCCATTTTAAAGGCAGAGGCTTGGTCTCCTGCGAAACGACGAACGCCATTTTCGGGGTAGCCGCAGCGCCAGAGGCATTGCGCACGCGGATTTTAGCTTTCACCACCGCCGTACCCTTCGCCAGATCGGGAATTGGTTCGATCTTCACGTTTTCGGCATACACCTCCGGTTCGATCGTCAGGTAAACCGGGCGGATGATGCCGCCGTAGTTCACCCAGCCAATAAATCCATCATTCACATTGCCGGTGTCCTTAATGCCCGGGATCGTGTTCGTTTTCCAGGTATCATTATCCACCGCCACCACGAGCAGGTTATCGCCATCTTTCAGCTGCTCCGTCACATCGAAGCTGAACGGCGTGTAGCCGCCCTCATGCTCGCCCACTTTCTGGCCGTTCACCCACACATTGGTTTGGTAATAAGCTCCGTCAAAATGCAGGATTACGCGTTTGCCGGTCGTTTTCTTCCAGGCAAAATTCTTGCGGTACCAGGCCATTCCCGAGTAAAACTCGTAGCGGCGGTCGGTCGAAAAGCAATGCGGCACCGTCACCTTATCCTGCCGGCTCTCCTGCGCATTAATGCCCTTGTACCATTCATTGGCCATCCCCAACCCGGCCGGATCGAGCAGGAACCACCATTCGCCATGCAGCGGAATGGCATCATGCTGCCGAATGTGGTAACGGGGCGCGTTCTGCTGGGCTGCACCCGGCTGGGCCGCATTCGGCTGGGCCGCATTCGGCTGGGCCGCACCCGGCTGGGCTGCAAGTTGCGTGCATGTTAATGTGAGCAGGAGGGAAGAGGCTAAAAGAGTTAAGCGTTTCATTATGTGATGTCTTTCGGTTGTGATTATGTTTTTTGAGAGGTTGATTTTTAATTTAATTCCCGCGTCATCCCGTTCGTATTGCTGTTGCATGTCTGACGGCATTTTTACCATATCCACACTTCATATTGCTACCAATGTTGCGTCCCTTACGGGACTCGCCGCCGTTAATGTGAGCCGAAGGCGTATTGGACTTTCCAAGTAAAATCCCGTCAGGGATGTAATATTGGTAGGATCAAATGGGCTAATTGCTGTTCAAAAAATGCCGTAAGGCATGTAACAATACCGCCAGCGAGAAACCTACGCGGCAACCCGCGTCTCGTCTTCCCGCACCAGCACCACCTTCCGCGCCGCGGAAAACGGTATCGCTGCGGAAATCAGCACCACCGTTGCCACACCTGCCGTTACCATCTTTCCGTCGGTTGTCAACACGCTCAGGATAAATAACATCACTGCTGTGAATAGCAATGCGCCGGCGATTACCTGCAAGCCGAAGCGGTTTTGCTTTTTGATCTCAAATGCTTCTTCGGCATCCACAGCGGTGGCTTCCTGTTTGCGCTGGTCTTTGGAATGCATGTAGCTGGTGAATTCATCAGCCACCTTGTTTTTAGAGCGTGCCCAAAGTTCGTAGGCGAGCAAAAGCAGCAGCGGCAGCCCTACGCCCACAATCGTTTCCATCCCGCGCGACAGTTTGAAATCCAGCAGGAGCGGGGCGAGGGTTTTGAAAAACAAATTCACGCAAAGCCCGATTCCCGTGATCCATAGCGTGATTCGGCCGTTGAGGCGTTTGGAAAACAAGGCCCAAAGCGGCGGCGCTAGCAGCGGCCCGCCCGAGATGGCCGATATGCTGAGCACTACTTCCACAATGCCGCCCGCGGCCGGTACCAGCAATGCGATGCCGATCATGCCCAGCCCGAAAAACCACGACGAGCCCCGCGCTACACGGATGAGCTGGCGGTCGGAGGCGGCGGGGTTGACCATCCCTTTATAAATGTCATTCGTGAAAACCGCGGATACGACGTTCAATGCCGTGTTGGCGCTGGCGGAGGTGGAGAAGTACATGCCCGTGAGCATCAGCCCGAGCAAGCCGGGAGGGAGCACGAGCTTGCAGATCATGAGGTAGGCGTTTTCGGTGTCCAGGCCGGTGAGTGCGGGGTTAATGGCCTTGTAGATCATCGGCGGGAACATCCAGATCACCGGACTGATCAGGTACAGGCCAGCGAAAAGGAACGCCACTTTTTTGGCGGATTTTTCACTATCCACACTCGTGTAGCGCTGCACCATCGTCCAGTTGCCGCCGATGTAGCAAATGTGGTAAATCACAAATGCGGCCACGAAGCCCAGGGTGTATTCGCCATTGAGCAGGTTGAAAAAGTCATCGGGGATGTTGTTGGTGAAGCCTTCCCAGCCGCCCACTTTGTTGAACGACAGTGGCAGCAGGATGAACACCGCCGCCGACAGCACCACAAATTGCAGAATGTCCGTCACCATCACCGCCCACAGTCCGCCCACAGCGGTGTAGGCAATCATAAAAAGCCCCAAACCAATGGTACAAGGCACAAGCGGCAAGTCCAGCGAAGCGCTCACCAGCTTGGCAACCGGGTACAGCACCGAACCTTTGATAAACACTGAAACAAGTGTAAAAATGAAGATATAGGTCTTCTGCACCGACAGTCCGAGCCGCTCGCGAATGAACTCTGCGGCGGTTAATGCGCCGGTGCGTTTCCAGCGCGGCGCAAGGTAAAGGGCGGTAATGAGCGCGCCGATGCACATTGTCCATTGAATGGTGATGGCCACCCAGCCGTGCTTGTAGGCAATGGAACCCCACGCCACGAAGGTGCCCGCCGAGAAGAAGCTCATAAAAAGCGAGAGCCCGCCAATGAACCATGGCACGGCCTCACCGCCGGCGAAGAATGATTTCAAATTGCGCCCCGTCCGGGCAAAAAGCATCCCAATGCCCATCACGAATGCGGAGAAAACGAGAATGACAATGGTATCGGTGGTATTGTTCATAGAATTTCTGTATGCTGCTGTGAGCCTTAGGCTTTAAGCTATAAGCTATAAGCTGTAAGCTTTATGCTTTTGGTTGTTGTATATGGTTGCTATAAGCTTATAGCTTAAAGCCTAAAGCTTATAGCTTAAAACCAACGTTCTGCTACCGAATGCCGGCAGTTTGATATTGGTAATGGCCGCTTTCTGGTTCGTTTCGGCCCATTTTATGGTTACGGGCGGGTTATTTTCGGATATTTTGTTGTGGTCGATTTTGAGGTTGAAGGCCGTCGGCTGCGGGCTGTTGTTGAGCAGCGTGATGTAGTAAATGTTTTTGGTGGTCGATTTTGAAATGATCGGGTCGATGGACGGGCTGTCGGCTACTGCAAAGCCTTCCCGGATTATCAGGTTCGCTTTGTCGCCGAACACCTCGCCCGGCGCGAAACCGTACGTTTGGTGCGGGCCCACTTTCGGTGTTACGAAGCCGCGCGGGAACGAAACTTTGCCATTCGAACGCAATGCCGCTTCCGAAAGCAGGTAATCGGTGATCCAGCCCACCTGCCACCACGCGTGGTGCGGGTAGGGGCCGGCGCCGCGGTTCATGGCGTTCCAATAGTAGGATGCCACGGAAGTTTTGCTATCCACAAACGCATCGCGGCCAATGGCGGCAGCGCGGGCCATATCGGCAAAAAGCTGCTCGCCGGTGAGCTGGTAAATGCGGATGAACAGTCCGGCGTGACTCGCAAGCTGGATAGGTCCGTGCCGCGTTGCCGAACCGAAAATGCCGCCATGCTCGAAGCTGAGGCCTGTTTGGCTGATCTCCCAATCCTCCCGCGCCGTTCCGTTCACCGTTTTGGGCTGGCGATCGGCTATGGGGTGCGTGTAAATGGATGAGGTGTAAATTTTCGCGCAGGTCACGGCCGCTTCCTGGTATTTTTTGTTTTGGGTTAAATCAAACAAATCCAGCAATGCCTGTGCCGACTGGCCTGTGGCAAAATCGGGGGCGTAGCGCGCGTCTCCGCACACGCCCAGGAAGGCACCGGTTTGCACGGCGTTTTTCAGGAACCAGTCGGCTCCTTTTTCGGCGGCTTTGAGGTATTTCTCGTCTTTGAGAATCCGGTGTGCGACGATTAACCCGTAAAATGTAGGCCGCACATCCTGAATGTCCTTGAAAATTTCCTGCTCGGTTTTGCGGTCGTACGCAACGGCAAAGCTGCCGTCCTGGCGCTGCCAGCTGAGCAGTTTCTCGGCGCCTAGTTTGAGGCGTTCCTTCAATTCGGCATTATCCGGCTCGAAAAGCAGCATATTGCCCACATCGAGCATCACATAGTAGGTCAGCGCGATGGGTTCCACCACCTCACCCCATTCTTCTACGAATGTTTTCTTTTTGGCTAAATAATACTGGCCTTCCACGGCACCTTTGAAAAAACCTTCGTCGGTTTGCTGCTGCACAAGTTTGAAGTTCTCGGCGGGAGGAAGCACTTTTTCGGTCAGTTCCGGATCATTGGTGGCATTGGCAAGCATCCACATCGCGCCGTAATCCGAGTTTTTCATGGCATCCTTGTTCGAGCCTACCACACCGCCGAGGTACGATTGGGCGCCGATTTGCTTGCCTTTGAATTCCTCGATGTTCCACAGCGACGTTTTAGGGTCGGTGAGGTAATGGTGCATTTTCTCGATGCGGTCGGTGAGCGCCTGTTTGCTCTGGCGGAGTGCGAGTGTTTCGCGGAATTTGTATATGTCAATGGCCGCGTGCTTGGTCGCCTCGAACCAGTCGCCGGCGATCATGCTGTACCTAAAGGTGTAGGAAACCGACTGCCCGGCCTGCATTTCGGACTTGTCTTCTCCCAGCACGGGGTAATATAAGGTAGGCGAGAGCTGCGCCTTGCGGTTCATATGCGAGAGCCCCAGGTGCCAGTCTATCTGCGTGATCTGGTCCTTCGCCCACGGGTCACGCGCGAGACCGGGCTCCGGCACCACCGACCAGGTAATGCCGTCCTTGTTGCTGACAAGCGGACTTAATGTAGACGCACAACGTTCGCGGTACACCGCCGGGCGGTCGGGCACGCCGTGGCCGTAAGCATAGGCCAATGCAAAGTTCTTTTGCATAAAATTCCCCTGAAAATAGCCCGGCACCGACACCCAGCTCATCTGCTCCACGGGCAGTGCGGCCAAAGTAGGCGTCGCCAGCGAGAAGAAACCCTGCTTTTTAGCCTGCAACGTAAGGGTTACCAGCACGTCGTTCGGGAAGCGCGGGTCGAGTTTCCAATGCGCGGTGACGTTCGCGACGTCGGTTTCGGATTTGAATTCCAGGCCATTGTCTTTCGCTTCGCCGGTTTTCGGGAAAAAGTGGATGGCCTTGCCGGCGGTGTTCAATGCCACGCCGGTGGTGCTTTCTTTCCATTGCACCTGCTGGTAATGGTAGGCGTCTTCCGGGAATTTTCCACCGGTGATTTTTTCAAATGTTTCGGCTGATTCGGTCGAAGGTTTGGTTTCTGAATAAAGCAGCGTGTACTCGCCGGACGGTGCCGCGAGCTTACTCCATTGGCCTTTTTTGTTCACCGATACCTCTTCGATTTTCATGGCACCGTCCGTTTCGCGCCATTGCACGCGTACGGAATTATTGGCCAGCGCTTTCACGGACGTCCGTTGCGCACCCTGTTGGGCCGGGGCCGGAAGAACGGTCAGAATGTTCAGTAAAACGGGTATTAGCAGGGTTATTCTTTTCATTTTTCCTCAATAAAATCTTTGATACCGTCTGTTGCGAAGGACATTAATTGCCCTTCCTCATTGGTGTAAAGCATGTACACGTCCATATCTTTCCGGTTTTTCAGAAAGGTTTTGGTAGCTTCCAGGCCCATCACGAAAAATGCCGTGTCGTAGCCGTCGGCGGTAATGGCATCCTGGGCAAACACCGTCACGCTCAGCAGCAGGGGCTGTTCCGGCGCTCCGGATCGCCGGCCGCCGGGTCGCGGGCCGCCGGTCCGAGGGTCGATGATGTGGTTGTAGGTGATGCCGTTGCGGATAATGTGGTTATGGTAGTTGCCGGCGGTGGTCATGGCGCGGTCGGTGAGCCGGACCGTCGCGGCGAGGGCATTGGTTTTAAGCGGATTTTCGATGCCGGTTACCCAAGGCTTTCCGCCAGTTTTGAAGCCCGAGCAAAGCACTTCTCCACCGATTTCGACCATAAACCGGTCGATACCAAGGCTTTTCAGGAATGCGCCGAGGATATCCACGGAATAGCCCTGTGCAATGCCGTTGAAATCCAGTTTCACGCCCGGCCGTGCCTGAACTTCCTTTTCATTGAATTCAATTTGTTTAAAACCAATCAGAGACAGCAGTGAATCGATGTTCGCATTTTCAGGATCGGTATTCTTTTTATTTCCAAAACCATAAGCCTCCGAAAGCGGCATGATCGTAGGATCAAATGCGCCGCCCGTTGCTTCATGGATTTCTTTTGATTTACTCAAAACCTCATAAAACCATTGCGAACGGAAGCGATGCTGCCCATTGGTGTTGAATGCAGATAGTTCTGAATCAGGCCGGTAGAGCGACAGGCATTTGTCAAATTCAGTTAATATCGAGTCGATCGAATGCTTGAAATTCCTGTTTTTGGGATCGAAATAGCGGATATGATACGTAGTGCCCTGCGCTTCGCCATCAATCGAAACCATGGAATCCACAGCCGTGGCCGCCATTGTCGCCAATGGCAGCACGGTAAGGAAAGTGGATATTACTCCGGCAATATGTAATGTAATGCTATTCAAAATCCATCAGGGCTGCGGAGCGAGGGTTTCGCCTTTCAAAATTCCGGTGAGTTCGGGCAAATGGTCTTTGTACACGCCGCGCGGGCTGGTTTTGTATTTGTTAGCGATGTAGGACGCAAAGCCTACCACCTCGCCCATCATCCCGCAAGTCCGCATCACCCGCGTGCTTCCGAATGCCACGTGCGTAGTGCTGATGTTTCGGCCGGCCATAAACAGGTTTTGGATGTTTTTGGAATACAAACAACGGTAGGGGATCGTGTAGGGCGCTACTTTGATGTGCTTGGTGCCCGCGAAAAACTCCTGCCCTTCGAAATACTTGCTGTTTTTGGCATCCGGGAAATGCAGGTCGATGGTCCAGGTGGCGGTCACCGAGCCGTCGGGGTAAAACTTGCCTTCCTGGATATCCATTTGGTTCAGAACATAATCCCCGATAATGCGGCGCGACTCGCGCTTGCCGCCGATGTAAGCCACCCAGGCGAGTTCCTTTTTGCCGTATTTGGCCGCTTTGTTTTTCTTCAGATAAGACCAGTTACCGTAAATGGCGCGCAGGTTATGGTCGCGGATCTGTTCGGCCTGGGTAATGGTGTTGAAATTCCCAAAACCGGTTTCCCATTGCCAGTCGGATTTGGGCTCGTCGATGTGGTATTCGTCGGAGAACTGCATGGCCCAGGGCGTTTCAGGGAAGGACGAAACAGTGTCGCGATCGAGCGAAGCCCACAAATTGGAAGTTCCCAATGTGAAATCGTCGGACTTTTCCGCCGCCAGCGACTCGCCCGTTTCAGCCTTGCTTTCGCGGCCCATGCGGAATTCGGCGCCGGAGAGGAAGCCCACCGTGCCGTCGCCCGTGCAGTCTGAGAAGAACGAGCCGGAAAAGCGGCGCTCCTGGTTGGTAGCAATGTCCCGGCCGACCACCGCGGTGATAATGTCGTTCTCTTTTTCTACTTTAAAAACGTGGGTGTTCAGGAATAGCGAAATGTTCTTTTCGGCTTTAACAATCGCGATTTTGCGCGCATCGCCGTATTCTTTGGCATCGGGGTTACCATTGCCGGGATCGCCGTTGTCCATTTCGCGCACAATGCGTCCGAGTTTGGGGTAATGGTTTTTGTCGACGTCGCCCATCAAATGCACGCGCACTTCGGAACTGTTATTTCCACCGAGCACGGGGCGGTCCTGGATCAGGGCTACGGTGAGGCCCATGCGCGCTGCCGAAATGGCCGCGCAGGTCCCGGCAATGCCGCCGCCTACCACCACGAGGTCGTAGCGGCCTGCGTCTTGTGGCTTGTCGGTCAGGTTGAGGAGCTTTCTGCGAAATGCGGTGAGCGGTTCCAGCTCATTGGGAGGGGTAAATTTCAGGTCGTCGGTGAATAGCAGTGCGTCGCAGCGGCCATTGAAGCCCGTGAGGTCTTTTAATGCCAGTTTCATATCCGCACTTTTCGTTTCGATCACGCCGCCGTCGTACCATTTCCAGGCATCCGAGCCACTTTCACCGAACGTCTGTCCGGTGGATTTGCCGTCGATCACGACCTGGAACTTGCCGGGGCCTTTCGGGAATGGTGCCCAGTCTTTGGTACGCACCCACATGCGATACTTTCCGGTTTTAGGCAGTTTTACCGTGGTAGTCGCGTCTTTCACCGGCCGGCCCATTCCGTGGGCCATCAGGTAGGAGGAGTGCATCACGACAAACGACTGCTGGTCAATCACCCAGCCGCCTTTGTCTTCGAAGGATTCGGTTTCCACAAACACATGGTTTTGCGCCATCGCGGGCAACAGCGACAGGATCATGCATACTGCCAGGAGCGTTTTCTTCATTTTATTGTTTTGTTAAAATGCTGTTGATCAATTTGGTTTGTTCTTCATTGGCATTGGCCAGGCTCTCTTTCAGCCGGGCAGTAACCGGTTTGGCGAGTTGCAGTTCCGTCATTTTTTTGAGAATCGCCACCTGCATTGCGTAGCCGGTTTTGAGGTAAGTATCCCAAAGCCAGTTTTGCCGGTCGGCGCCTTTGAAAAAATCGCTTCCCACCTGCTGCAAGGCATATTTGGCAATAAAGCCGTTCTTCCCGGCAATAATCCCCTCGATATCCTTCTCGAACGGCTTGCTCACCTGGCCGTTCGCATTCACTACTTTGGCCATCGCCCAGTACTGATAATGGTGGTTTTTGCTTTCCAGAAACCGGTGCAGCAGGACATCATTCGAATATGCTTCGATGATTTTCCGCATTTCGGGCACGGCTCTGCCATAGGCGATGTGCCACAATGTATAGCAGGTGTAAACGGCGCCGTCGATAACCTGGTTTTTGATGGTTTTTAATGTCGCACCCGCTTTGGCGTCTACCGAATCGGTGAGGTTGTCCGTTCCCTTGGTAATCAGGTCTTCCATTTTGAGGTCTGCGAAAATGGAATTGTTTTGGGTCAGGATATCCTGCAACTTCTGGTAGTCTTCTTCTTTAAATTCGTCGTGATCGACTTTCGTAAGTACTTTGCCCTCAGGCAGGTCGAAACGCTGATAGTTGCCGAGTAAATCCCAGTAAAAATTGATATACACCGGTTTGCATTCATTGGTGTAGCAAACCGGTGTGAAAATGTTCCTGAAAAAATACTGCGGCTGTCCCTTGTCGTCGAGCGCGAGTTTCAAGGTGTAGGTCAATGTGTCGTTTTCCGTGACCGTGAACTCCCTGACCCGCCCCTTTTGCCTGTCGGGAAAAGGGGCGGATAGGAGTGTTGCCAGGAATAAAAGCGCTTGGGCGATCAGCATTGATTTCGATAACTTTATTTCCAGTCAGGATTCTGTTCCAGCTTCGTATTGGCGATGATTTCATCCAGCGGGATGGGGAAATACCTGTTTTTGGCGGTAACGTTGCGGGTCGGGTACACGTCGTTTACCGCTTTCGGGATCACGGTCAGGAATTTGCCGGTGCGGGTAAGGTCATACCAGCGGTCGCCTTCTGCGAAAAACTCCCAGGCGCGCTCTTGCAATACTGCCTCGATGAATGCGTCCTTGGTGAGGCCGGTTTTTAGTTCCGGAAGGCCTGCACGCTTCCGCACTGGATTCACGAAACCGTACGCGGCCGACGTGGCGCCGTTCAGGCGGGCTTCCGCTTCGGCGGCGATGAGGTACATGTCGGGCAGGCGGAAGATCGGGATGTTCGGGATCAGTCCCACAGTCGAAACAGGGTCCTGATACTTTTTAATGAGCACACCCTTTGTCGTGATGGGCGTGATGCTTCGCTGCGGAACCACTTTGCCGGCTTTGTCGATGTAGGTGGTGTCCAGCAAAGTCCGGCGTTTGTCGGCCGGGTCGAACGAATCGAAGAATGCCTGGTAGGCGAACATCGAGCCATACGAGGTACGGGCATATTCCGCGCCGGCACTTCCCGAAGGACCGCAGAGGCCCGTCAGCTGGTGGCCGAGGCCCGGCGACACAGGGTCTGCCTCGTATGCCCACATGTTTTCAATGCGTGCAACATCTTCCTGGTCATATTTGTAAACGTCGCGCACATCAGTCATGAGCACATATTTGCCTGAGTTGATGACCACCTTGGCTTGTTCCAGCGCTTTGGCCCAGTCTTCATTATACAGGGCAGCTTTGGCATACAATGCATTCACCACTTCCTTAGCAACGCGGCCTTTCTCCACATTGGGGTACGACACGAGCCCGGCATTCAAAGCCTGATCGAGGTCGGCGTAAATTTGTTTGTACACGTCCGCTTTGGGGCTTTTGGCTGTCGACGCTTCGGCTTCGGTGTAGCTTGGGGTGATTTTAACCGGGATGTCCCCGAAATTTTTACTCAAAAACCAATGGTAAAACGCCCGCAGGAAGTACGCTTCACCAATGATCTGCTTCTTGCGCGTCTCGTCCATGTTGGCATCCGGCACCTTGGCAATCACCCAGTTCGCTTTTTCGATGCCGTTGTAGCACGATTGCCAAATCTGCTGCGGCGATTCGTTGAGGCGGGAATTACTTTTCTGGGTGGTGTAGTTCACGTCGTAGGTAAACTGCGTGAGCGTGTTGCGGCCCACCACGGCGCGCGGGTAGGTCTGGTCGTCGCTGAAATCGCCGACGAGCGTCAACGCGGGACCGCCGCCCAGGCTGCCCAATGCGCCGTAAACGGAGATCAGCCCTTTTTCCGCATCCGCGGCGGTTTTATAGAATGCTTCCGTGTAGATAGACGAATAAATCGTTTCATCCAGCTGGCACGAGGGGGCGATCAGCGCGGTGCCGGCCATGCCCAGGTATGTGGTTAATTTCAGTAGCTTTTTCATATCAATTTGGCCCTGTAACAGGCAAGAGGATTCAGGAATGTTTAAAATGAAACCTGGATACCGCCCAGGAACGATTTCGCCTGCGGATACACGAAGTTGTCGATGCCGATGGCTGTGTTAGAGCCGGCATAGGTGTTCACTTCGGGGTCAAAACCGCTGTAATTCGTGATGGTGAACAGGTTGTTTGCGCTCACGTACACGCGGATGCCCTGCACGCCTTTGAAGCGCGGAATGGTGTAACCCAACGTGATGTTTTTACAGCGCAAATAAGAGCCATCTTCCACTACATAGTTGGTAATAGGCAGGCGGCCACCCTGGAATCCGCTCACATACTGGTTGCTGGGGTTGGTCGGCGACCAACGGTCCGCCACGCCCGCGAGCAGGTTGCGCTGTCCCAGGGGATTTTCGAATGAAAGGCGGCTGGCATTGTAAATGTCATTGCCCTGCGAGCCCGACAGGAATGCGGCGAGGTCAAATCCTTTGTACGAAAGATTGGTCGAGAAGCCGTAAATGAATTTCGGGTTTGGATTGCCGGTAATCATCTGGTCGGCTGAAGTGATCTGGCCGTCGCCGTTGACATCCTTCACCTTGTGGCCACCTACGCGGCCGTCGTAGCCTGGCAGAATGGTTTCGCCCGTTTGGTTAATGCCGTCGAACACATAAGTTTTGAAAACACCCAGCGGCTCACCGACTTTCAACAGCGTGTAAGTGGTGATGAAGCGTTCGCTGGTCACGCCGCCGTCGAGGCCGAGTACTTTGTTGCGGTTAATGGTGGTGTTGGCCGATACGTCCCATTTCAATGCGCCGTCGAGCACGCGTGCATTCACGGCAAGTTCCAGCCCTTTGTTCTGCAAGCCGGCATAGTTACCCGTGATGGTACCGTAGCCGGAGCTCAGCGGCAGCGTTTTGACATACAACAGGTCATTGGTTTTTTTATGATAAACATCCGCAATGACGCTGATCCGGTTGTTGAGCAAACTCACGTCTACCCCGAAGTTGGTCTGCTGCGAACGCTCCCAGCGAAGATCGGGGTTGGCGATGCGGGTAGGGTCAATGCCTGTCACGTAGCCGTGGTTGATCATGTAGTTGCTGCCGTTTGCCGCCACGGTGGCCAGGGACTGGTAAGGGTCGATACCGCCGGCATTACCGGTGATACCGTAGCTTCCCCGGAGTTTCAGGTCCGAAAGCCAGGTAATGTCCTTCATAAACGGCTCCTCGATGAGGCGGTAGGCAGCCGAAACCGCCGGGAAAACGCCGTATTTGTGGTTTGCACCAAACTTGCTCGATCCGTCCACGCGTGCCGTGAGATCCAGGAAGAACTTGTCTTTGAAGCCGTAATTCACACGGGCCATGTAAGAATCCAGGCGTTGACTGCTTCGAAAGCTGCTTACATTGCGGGTTAATGCCAGCTGCATGGCTTCATTTTGTGTGGCGTCGTTAGGGAAGCCGGTAGCATTCATTTTGTTCCAGTTGTTCTGATCGAGCTGGGTGCCGAATACCGCAGTGGCTTTGAAGGAATGGATTTTGGCGAATGTGGTGCTGTAAGTAAGGATGCTTTCGTGCAACAGTGCAAGCCCGTTGACATTCTCCTTTTCACCCGTTCCGGAATTGTCGGTCAGGTCGCTTTTGTTGACGATCGAGCGGGGCGAATAGAAATCGTACAGCTCGCCTTTCTGGTCAATGTTGAACGAGGCTCGGTAAGTCAGGCCCTTGAACAGGCTGAAATCGGCGTAAACATTTGCCAGGATGCGTTTGATCGCCCTTTTGTTCAGTACTTCGGTAAAATTGAGCGGGTTTACCACCTCACGGTATTGCCCGCCCGCCTGCTCGCCGAAGGGGAAAATGGAGCCGTCGGGACGGTAGGGTTGCAGGGTAGGGGGCGCGCCAATGGCTGCGCCGAGCACGGTTTGCGTTACGGCACCTGCATTACCGATATCGGTGCTGCCGGTCTGGATGCCGTCCGCTATCGAATGGCTGCTCAGAATACTTGTTCCCACTTTAATGCTCTTGCTGATCTGATGGTCGAGATTGAGCCGGAAAGAATAGCGCGTGAAAGCCGATCCGCGGAGCGTGCCTTCCTGGTCGAAATAGTTGAGCGATAGCGCGAGTTGCGTTTTTTCGTTACCGCCATTGATCGACAATTGATGGTTTTGGATCGGTGCACGGCGGAAAATTACATCCTGCCAGTCGACACCTTTGCCCAAGGAAGCGGGATCAGGGTAGTAATTGTTTTTAAATACCTCATTTTCAACTTGTGCAAACTGGGCCGCATCGAGCACTTTCAGCGTTTTGTTTACTTTCTGGGTGCCGTAATAGCCGTCATAGGTGACACGGGTAGCGCCGCTTTTACCACGTTTGGTGGTGATGAGGATCACACCGTTGGCAGCGCGGGCGCCGTAAATGGCTGATGCAGAGGCATCTTTCAATACTTCCACCGATTCGATATCATTCGGGTTGATCGTCGAAAGCGGGCTCACGTCGTTGATGCCGCCGCCATTCGAGATCTGGATTCCATCCACCACGTAAAGCGGTTCGGATGAGCCGTTTATAGAGTTTGTACCTCGTATACGCACGCTCACGTTCCCGCCCGGAGAACCGGTGTTCTGGTTGATTTGCACACCGGCGATTCGCGATTGAAGGCCCTGCGCCACGTTGGCAACGGGCGTCTGCACCAGATCGGCCGCTTTCACGGAGGCAATGGAGCCAGTCGTTTCGATCTTCCGCTGGGTTCCGTACCCTACCACCACCACTTCTTCAAGTGCTTTGGTGTCGGTTTTCAATGAAACATCCACGGTGGAGCGGTTGGCGACGTTCACTTCTTCTTTTAAATATCCGAGGAAAGAAAACACCAGGGTTGCATTGCCCGCCACGTCGATGGAATACACACCGTCGGCGTCGGCCAATGTGCCTTGCTGGGTGCCTTTCACGGTAATGCTCGCGCCGGGGATCGATTCGCCTTTGTCGTCGGTTATCTTGCCTTTCACGGTGCTCGTCTGCGCAAGCAGCGACTGCATGACGCCCAGGCACAGGAAGCCGAGCAGGAACAAGTCACGTATCTTTTTCTTCATGTAAGTAAAAAATTAGGGTTTGATGTGAACTCTTAAATATTGAAATAGTGCAATTGTTTACAGCAGATGTAGCGCTGTTGATAAACTTTCCTGGCAGTGCATTAGCCAGCCTGAATGCGCTTTTAACTTAAATATAGGTGAGATTCGAGGCGATGCGAATGCCGGATTAAAGCAGAAAAATCCGGAAATCGAACAAAAACTATCGGTAACGTTTGCGGAAACGATACCGATATATGGTTTTGCTGATGATTAATAGGAGATTTTTATATTTTTGCGATGTCTACCGGGAAGTGTGGTAGCGAATGGGTTTAAATGCATATTTATTTAAAAAGTACAACAGGGTATGATCGAGTGCGTGAAGTGTGCGCAGGTGGACGGCATTATGAAAGCGGGTTATGTGAGAGGCAAGCAGCGCTACCTGTGCAAATGGTGTAACTATTATTTCACCCATGCCGAAAAGGACGACTCCATTGAATCGCTCGTGAAGCGGAAGCGGCATCAGACGACCATTATCGATATTGCGAAGTCGCTGGGCGTATCCAACTCGACCGTTTCGCGGGCATTGCACGGCCATGCGGACATCAGTCCCGAAACCCGCCAGGCGGTGCTCGATAAAGCCGCTCAGCTGGATTACCAGCCTAACCAGCTCGCTTACAGCCTGGTTAAGAGCAAGACCAACACTATTGGAATGATCGTTCCGGAATTCCAGAACCAGTTCTTTCCCAATGTGATCATCGGAGCGCACGAGGTGCTGACGGAGGCCGGGTATAACCTCACGATCATGCAGAGTAATGAGTCATACCAGGTCGAGATATCGAACACAAAGGCCATGCTCGCCAACCGCATCGACGGCCTGCTGATTTCGCTTACACAGGAAACCAACAACTTCGACCACCTGAGCGTGTTCGCCAAGCGCGGCATTCCACTGATCCAGTTCAACCGTGTATGCGATCAGATCGACGTGCCGAAAGTGGTCGTGAATGATTTCGAAGCGTCGTTCCGGGCGGTAGAACACCTCATTCTGAATGGCTACGAACGCATTGCGCATTTGGGCGGTCCGCTCACTTTACAGGTAAGTCAGGAGCGCCTCCGCGGATACCGTGCGGCGATGGAGAAATACGGCAAGCCGATCGACGATCACATGATCATCCAGGGCATGCTCACGCAGCAGAAAGCGCGCATTTACGGCCAATACCTCCTCGACCTTGCCAACCGCCCCGACGCGATCTTTGCCGTAAACGACTCGTCGGCCATCGAAATCATGCTTATGGCCCGGGAAAAGGGTATATCCATTCCCGACGAACTCGGGGTGGTCGGTTTCAGCGACAATGCAGAATCGGCGTACATCGGCCCGGGCCTCACCACCGTTCGCCAGCCAACCATGCAAATCGGCCGCACCACCGCCGAATGGATCTTGCAGCTCGTCGATGCCGAAGAGGCGATCGTGAACGAAAAGCGGGTTCTGAGTACAGAGCTGGTCGTACGCGGGTCGTCGCAGCGGTGCAGGTAATTTTGACTGCCTCAATAGTTTGCATAGCAATCGTTAAACCCTTAATTTTAATCAGCTTAAATCAACACACTTAAAAGGATAGATATGAAACTCGCTCTCCCTGTGAAAAAGCAGCAATCCATCTACAATCTCTTTAAAATCCTGAACCGGCGGAAAATCCGGAAGGCTGGGCAAGAAATGGATGCGACGGACTACCTCATGAAAAGCCCGGCAAACAAAGCCCGTTTGCTGAAAGCAATGAAAGACATTGAATCCGGCAATCACATCTTCTCCCGCGACCTTACCGACCTGTGATGCTCTCCTGGCATCCTCATGCGTGGGAGGATTATGTCGAATGGCAACGGGTCGATAAAAACATTGCGAAACGAATCAACGGATTGATCAAGGAATGTTTGCGAACCCCGTTCGAAGGAAAGGGTAAACCGGAATTGCTGCGCTCGGACTATTCCGGTTTCTGGTCCCGCCGGATCACCGATGAGCACCGGCTGGTGTACAAGGTGGCGGATGGGTGCATTATCATCGCCCAGTGCAAGTATCATTACTAGTAAAACAAAAAGTGCCGCCCCAGAGAAGCTGCACTTTATTAACTACAGAATATAATTATGAAACTCTTTGAAGCCTGGGGCTCCGGGTTAGCTTAGTGCTTCCCTTAATATCTGAAGGCTTTTGGGTACCGCTGTGGCAGGGTCTTCTTTCCCTTCCATTTCCAGCGATACGTAGCCGTTGAAATTCACTTTCCTTAAAATGCCTGCGATCCGTTTATAATCCAGATCGAGGTCGTAATAATGGCCGCCGCCGTAATAGGTCTTCGCCTGAACGATCGTCGCGTGAGGTGCCAGGCGTTCGAACTGGGGGTATGGATCACCTACAAAGTTACCCGTGTCGACATTCATGCCCATGGCCGGCGACGATGCCAGCGGCTTGTAAATTTCAAGCAGGTAGTCGATGTTCGACGACAGGCCCCAGTGGTTTTCGATCGCTAGCACGACGCCCGCTTTCTCCGCAGCTACCAGGCATTCCTGCATTGACTCGATGCACCATTTGATCGCATCCTGATCCGTATAACCCTGGATCGGCGGCTCTTTGCCGTCCTTGTAATAGTTGGCGTCGCGCTTCACGGTCCGCCAGCTTCCGGTGTTCATCCGGATCGCCGGAATGCCCATCTGGGTCGCAAGATTAATACATTTTAAAGTATGTTCAATGTCCTTTTTGCGATCTTCCGGCTTCGGCTGTACAAAGCTCTGATGGATAGAAAGTAACGGAAGTGCCAATCCATTGTCGAATGCAAGCCTCTTGAGCTTGTTCATGTAGGGCAGGGTTTCATTCTCCATTTGCCGGTGCAGAATCTCTACGCCGTCGAAGCCCTGGCGCGCCGCGTCCTCGATCACTTTGTCGATCGGATACTTCTTTTCCTGAAAATGCCAGTAGGAATACGTCGAGATGGCAATGGGTATCCTCCGCGCTGCCGGGGCCGGTTGTGCCGGTGCTGCCTGTACAATCGGGGCCGCAAGCGTGGCCGCGCCGCCTAATGCGACGGTTTTTAGCCAGTCGCGGCGAGAAGTGTCCTGGTCGTGGTGTTGCATGGGATTAAATTTTGGATAATAATATTAAAAATTTGTCACTTTTATAGATTTTGGTAAAAAGAGTTCATTTCCAAGCTAAATGGGGGCAGCGCGCATTAAGTAGAGAATATTGCGGCGGATGCTTCTATTCAAAAAAATCGAAACTCTTGTATGAAAAGTATGTTCACAACGGCGTTGGTCCTGCTCGGCATGGCCCGCATCGACCCCGCCGTATCTCAAACCGCGCCCGACTACAAATCGCGCCGCGGACAGATTCTCCACAACATTGAAGGCGTGTTTTACGAATCGTCGACGGGCCTTTTTATCGAAACCAATGGCAAGAATGAGAAGCCGCATTCGTACCTCTGGCCATTGTGCGCGCTGCTCCAAGCAGCCACGGAGGCGGAAGCGGTGAGCCCCGGCAAACAGTACATGAAGCCCGTACTCGGGGCGATCCGGCAATATTATACCACCGATGCACCCGCGCCGGGTTACCAGGCGTACGTAACGAGTGAGCAAAAGGACTCGCGGTTTTACGATGACAACCAATGGATCGCCATCGCGTGCCTGGACGCGTACAAGCGCACGGGCGAGAAGGATTATCTGACCGTCGCAGAGGAAATCTACCGTTTTATGATGACCGGCTTCGACGAGAAGGCGGGTGGCGGCTTTTACTGGAAAGAGGACGAGAAGAATACGAAAAACACCTGCTCCAATGGTCCCGGGATTCTGGTAGCACTGCAACTATACCAGCTCAAAAAGGACCCGGAATTGCTGAAAACCGCCGTGAGCCTTTACGACTGGACCAAAAAGAACCTGCGCGCTGCCGATGGCACATACTATGACGCCATTAAAATACCGTCCTTAAAGATAGATTCTGCCAAATACACGTACAACACCGGCACCATGCTGCAATCGGCCGTGCTGCTGCATACTATTACGGGTAAAGGCGAATACCTGGAAGAGGCCAAAGCGCTGGCAGAAGGTTCAAAAAAGCATTTTTACAAAAACAATAAGCTGCCGGACAACTATTGGTTCAATGTGGTGCTACTGAGAGGCTTTGAGGAGCTGCACAAAATAGACCCGAAAGCCGGCGATTTCGGCATATTCATCAGCGATGCCGAGCGGATCTGGAAAGAAGAAAGGGACGAAAAGGGCCTGCTGGGCCGCAAGCCCGTGAAGACGCTGATCGACCAGGGCGCGATGCTCGAAATGTACGCGCGGTTGGAGCGGCTTTCAGTGAAATAGATTTGACAGGAAGAAAAACGGCCAAAGCTTGATTGCTTTGGCCGTTTTTGTAAGTTATTTCGGATTATTCTGCATCCTTGTAAACACCAAACTCGCTGATGGCAATGCTTACCGGAGATTTGGTAACGCGGAGGCGCAGTTTGTTGGAAGTAATGGGGACGTCCAGCCGCGCAATGCGCTTGGCACCTACGCTGGTGCCTTTGTAAATCTCCTTCCATTCATTACCGATCCAGGCGTCCACGGCGAATTCTTCAATGCGCTGGCCGAGTTTGATGTATTCCTGCAAGCTTATCACATCGAAAACGATCGGCTGCGATAATTCGATCACCACTTCGGGTGTTTTGAAATCGTCGTCGGTAGCCCAGTAAGTGTCCGGCTTGCCGTCGAGCAGGTTTTTGGCGCTGTAAATCGAATTGTAACCGCGAACGTTCACGGCTTTCGATGAACCGCGGGCGATCAGGTTGGTGGCGAAGGTGTTCTTCACGCGGTCCCCGAAGGTTTTCAGCACGGCCACGTCGTCGTTATGCAGTTGTCCGCGGGTGTCGGGTGCCAGTCCCAGATCGAGCGCGGCGCCGCGTCCTACGCTTTTGAGGTACAGATCAAAAAGCTTTTCAGGTGTTTTCGGCTTTTCGTTTTCGTGGTAAAACCATCCTTTACGCAATGGTACGTCGCATTCCGCCGGAATCCAGAACTTGCCTCCGCGTGTACCGCCGGGGTTTTCCGTTGCGTTGGCCTGGCCGGGAACGGCCACATTCTGTCCTTCCGATGGCTTGGGAGTGAGCGTAGCCCATGAAGTCGGGTTCACGCTGCCGTCTTCATTGCCTGCCCAGCGCACGTCCCAGCCGATATCGCTGAAAATGCTCGCATTCGGTTGGAGTTTGCGGGTGTAGTTGGTCCACGTCGAATCCCATTGGTAATAGGTTGTGTTGTCGATCGAGCGTTTCTCTCTTGCGCCGCCATAGTAGCCGTCGCCGCCATTGGCTCCGTCGTGCCACGACATAAACAGGTCACCGTAATTCGTATACAGCTCACGCAGCTGCTCACGGTAAATTTTGATGTATTCCGGCGTGCCGTATTTCGCATTGTTACGGTCCCAGGGCGAGCAATATACTCCGAATTTCAGTCCTTGCTTGCGCGCCGCATCGGCCACTTCGCGCACCAAATCCCCCTTACCGCCGCGGAAAGGGCTTTTGGTAATGTTATAGTCGGTCGTTTTGGTTGGCCAGAGGCAGAAACCATCGTGATGTTTCGCCACAAGCACGATCCCGCGCAGGCCACCGGCTTTGGCGGCCGAGACGATCTGGTCGGCGTTGAAATCGGTGGGGTTGAAAGTCTTGGGATCTGCATCGCCGTAGCCCCACTCCTTGTTTTCGAAAGTGGTTGGCGTGAAGTGCATGATACCGTACACTTCGGTCTCGTGCCACGCGAGCTGGCGCGGCGCCGGCAGGGCACCGTAAGGTTTCGGGGGTGTTTGGGCAAAGGCGATCGACGCTGTCAGGCAGAGGAGACCGGTTATTTGTTTGATCATTTTGAAAAGGTGTTTCTGATGATACAGATAGGGGTTGTTACGACGGAAAGCAAATGGAAAGTGAAGATCGTTTTTTTTAATCGAGTTCACCAAATCTATCGATGTTTTCCTATTGGCTCTTAATTAATCACAAACAAATAAGCCGGCTGCGTGCCTATTTCTGTGATTGTCCGGGCGGGGAGTTCGATGGCGCCGTTTTTCACTTTCAGGGCTTTTTTGTTGCCTGCGAATGTGATTTTTGCTTTTGCGGGGATTTCCAGGCCTTCCGGTTTTAGGCTTGCCGGGAGTTTTTCGCCGGCTTCGGCCAGGTAGAAGGCGTAGGTGGTGTTGCCTTTTTTGGTATAAGCCCATTTGCCGGCCCGGTAGGGCGCGAGCGGCTTGGTTTCATAAATACCTACACCATTCACATTCATCCATTTACCCATTTCTTCCAGGCGCGTGTAAGCTTCTTCGTGCCATTCGCCATCGGGCCCCGGGGCGACGTTCAGGAGCAGGTTGCCGCCTTTCGCAACGATGTCCACCAGCGTGTGCACCAGTTTCTGGGTCGACTTGAAGTTTTCTTTCGGAATGTAAGACCAGGAGTCGCCCATTGTCATGCACGATTCCCAGGGGATCGACATATAATGATCCGGGATCGATTGCTCCGGTGTTACGTAGTTTTCGAATTCGCCGGAAACAGTGCGGTCCACCACCAGCAGGCCGGGCTGATGCGAGCGGGCCATTTTGGCAATGCGCGCCATGTCGATGTCCTGATCGTAGGGGATGGTTTTCTGCCAGCTGATGGTCGTGTCGATGCTGCTTTTCGGGCGGACCCAGCCGCCGTCGAGCCAGAGGATGTCTACCGAGCCGTAATCCGACATCAGTTCTTCGATCTGGTTGTAAGTAAAGTCTTTGAATTTGTTCCAAAGATCCGGGCGCTTTTTCGGGTCGTAGGATACGTTGCGGTCCTTCGGCGGGAAGTAAGGCCACCAGTAGGAGTCGGTATGCCAGTCGGGTTTCGAGAAGTAGGTGCCCGTCATGAAGCCTTCGTTGCGGAATGCGGCGAGTACTTCCTTGGTGACGTTCGCCTTCGGATTGCTCTTGAACGGCGTGTTGGTGATTTTATAATCGGTGTATTTCGAATCGAACATCGAAAAGCCGTCGTGGTGCTTCGTCGTGAAAACCAAGTATTTCATACCCGCACCTTTTGCGGCTTTCGCCCAGCGTTCAGGGTTGAATTTTACTGGATTGAATGTCTTGGCAATATCCTCGTAAGCCTTTTTGTACTCGTACCAATCGTGTGAATGCGGGCCGCGGCGTTCGCACCAGCCTTCATCTTCGGGGCATAGCGACCAGGATTCCACGATCCCCCACTGGCTGTATGTGCCCCAATGCATGAGCAAGCCGAATTTGACGTCCTGCCATTTGGAGAGTTTTTGCTGCACAAGCGGGTCGGTGGGCGCTACATATTTGGAGTGGTTCTGCTCCGAATGCTGCTGCGCATACGACGCGGACGCAAAGAACAGCCCGGCAAGCAGGGCTGCTGTTGATCTGAAATTCATTGGATGGTTAAGTGTTTGATAAATACTTCAATATGAGGGTTTACGCGAAATGACTTTTCGAGGCCACCACTTTGCCTTTTCCGTCGCCGGTGGTGATGGTGTAGGCAAATCCCGGCTGCACCGAGTAAGCACCTACTTCACCCTGCTTATTGATTGCCAGGAAGCCTACCTGGAACGTTTTGGCGCGCGCAGGGTCGCGGTTTACGATCCTTTCGACCGCTTTTTTACAGGCTTCTTCCGGTGAGGAGCCATTGCGCATGAATTCGACCACCAAGTGCGTCCCCGCAACGCGGATCACTTCTTCGCCCTGGCCGGACGAGGTAGCGGCGCCCACTTCATTATCGACGAACAAGCCTGCTCCGATGATCGGGGAGTCGCCTACGCGGCCGCGCATTTTAAAGCCCATTCCGCTTGTGGTACACATGCCCGAGAGGTCGCCCTTCGCGTCCAGCGCGAGTGTGCCCATGGTGTCGTGGTTGAACGAGCCGTCGTCCAGGCGGGCTGGTGCAAATGGTCCGTGGCCTTTCGACTGCCGGTGTTCGATATTGATAACAGGCTTGTATTCAGCCTTTTTTAGCCATTTTTTATACTCTTTATCCGCATCGGGCGAAAGTTTACCCGATTCCAGCTTGAAACCGTTTGCCAATGCAAATTGCTGCGCGCCAGCGCCTACTAGGAACACGTGGGGCGTGGTTTCCATCAGCTTGCGCGCTACGGACACCGGGTGTTTGATCCTTTCGAGGAATGCTACCGCGCCGCAGTTCGACTTTTCGTCCATGATGCAGGCGTCGAGCGTCACGTGGCCGTCGCGGTCGGGGTTACCGCCGAGGCCTACGCAGCAGTTGATATCGTTTTCGATCGCGATGGCCGCCTGCTCCACGGCGTCGAGGGCGCGGCCTCCTTTTTCCAGCACGGGCCAGGCCGCCGCATTTGAAATTTGTCCGCTGTCCCAGGTGGAGATCACCACCGGGCCGCTGGCCACAGGTGCTTTGGCAAATAACTGGTTCACGCGCGTGAACGGCAAAGCGATGGCCGACAAGCGGAGAAAGGAGCGACGATTGGTGTTCATGGTGTCCGGAATATGGGTTCGCGAATGGATAGAAGCGGTTTTGTAAAATTTTGAAAATATTTCCGCTACTTAATTAAAATTTTTTCAAATATACATCGTGCGAAATTTGTGATCAATGAAAATATGAAATTTCATATGATCCGTTGGGGCAAGATTCTTATTTTGAAATGTTTGTACGGAAATAATGCCCGGCCGGGGCGCATTGCGGCATGCGGTCACTTACTAATTTTTTCAACCTAACAACGGGTGATTTCTGATTAAATGGCAACCTTTGGGCTACCAGTTTCAGAAAAACGAACGACATACACGATGACGAACTCTCCAAAGGCATGTGTAGATGTGGCGATCAATGCCTATGGCAAGCCGTACCAGACGGCGATCACGCTGCTCACACTGATGAAGCATTCGCAGCAATGGATTAACAAGATCTACTTTGTGGAAGAAGCGAAACAGCCGGAGCCGCCGAATTTCCAATTCATTTTCGATCATTTCGGCGACAAGATCGCCTACTACAAGCCGAATGTATGGCTTTGGACCAATAATGTAAAGTTTGATTTCCTGCTGAATTTCAAGCGATACCGGCACGCAGTGCGGTACCAGTATGCGTGGGAGAAATCGGACCAGAAATACCTGCTTGTGATCCATAACGATGTGTATTTCAAAGGCGACCTTGTGGGAGAGTATATCAATGGCATCGGCGGCGCGTCGGGTATCGGGCGGATCGGGCAATGCTGGGTGTGCCCTGCAATGGAGGCCGGCCTTTGCGGCCCCGAGAAATACACGGAATACAAGCCCGCCTACGAAGAAGTAATGCAGCTCGCGGCAGCGCATCCGCAGGCGCGGACAGGTGAATATGCCCGCGTGGTGGACCGTGCGGCACCGTGGCCTTTGCCAGAGTGCCGGCTGAATGAATATGTGGCGATGATCGACCTTGAAAAGACCCGTAAAGACACCATGCCGCTCGGCAAAGGCGCCGCATTCGGTGCATACGACCGCCTCGATGTGGGCGTGAAATGGTTCGCGGATATGAACAATATGGGCCACAGTTTTAAGCATTTCGATTACGATCCTTATGCGACGCACAGCTGGATCAGCTTGCAGAATGCCGGCCACAATGCCATGTTCAATAAGGATCTGTACAAATATGAAGAATCGGTGGCCTTGCAGGTGCTGAAAGACGAGTTCAATATCATTCCCTGATGTAACCTCTGCCACTCCGAGATATGGTATTGGAAATCAACGAGCTGACACAGCGGTATGGCGAGCGGGAGATCCTTTCCATTCCGTCTTTCGCAATCGAAAAAGGCATCTACTGGGTACAGGGGGAAAATGGAGCGGGTAAATCGACGCTTTTCCGGACGCTGGCAGGAATGCTGCCGTTTGAAGGATCAGTTCGGATTGACAATCAGTATGATCTGAAAAAGGACCCCGTCGAATACCGCCTCCGCCTGAACCTGGGCGAGGCTGAGCCGCTTTACCCGTCGTTCCTGACGCCGGCGGACCTGATCGGGTTTGTGGCCGAAGCGCAAAGGGCTACGCGCGAGCAATGCGATACCCTCATAGAAGCATTCGGGATCAATTACCTGCAAAATCCTTTCGGCAGTTGTTCGAGCGGGATGGTCAAGAAAGTGTCGCTGCTGTTGGCATTCCTGGGAAACCCTTCGATCATTATCCTCGACGAGCCGCTCATTACCATCGACCGCGAGGCGCGAGAAGTGCTTTTCGGGCTTATCAAAGAACACCATCGCAACGGCGTCACGTTTTTGCTTTCGTCGCACCAGCTTTTCGAGCAGGAAGGGTTGCACGTTTCACAAAGTTTCCGATTAAAGGACAAAACACTCATAGCGACCGACCTGCTATGAAAATGTTACTGCTTTCCACTGTTTCGGCGTTTTTCAGGCAGCGAGCCGGTACGTTCCTCGTGCTGCTGGGCGTGCTGTTCGGATTTTTGAGCGCGAATGAGCACCATGCCTTCGCCCTGTTTTTCCTGACCGGCTCTTATGGAATGCTCGCCCTTTTCGCGATCTGGCTGCTTTACACCCTGCTTTGCGCCCAATTCCTGATCAACACCTGGAAATTGCCCGAATACACATTCATTTTTCATGCACGCACGTGGCCCACGCCGGTGCGCGCCCGGCGGTTTGCAGTGCAGGCGGCAGGTTTTCTTCAACCGATCCTGTATTACGGCGTGTATTTGCTCATCATTGCCATTCAAGACAAGCTGCTGGGACAACTTTGGCCGGTCATTCCTTTTTACATTGTATTAATGCTGCTGCTAGCGCTTGCTGCGGAATGGCGTATCCGAAGGCCGGTCTTATACGTGGCTACCAGGCGCAAGAGCATCATCCGATGGCCGTTTCCACGCCCGAAATCGTGGCTGTACTGGTCGGTGGAATGGCTGGTGAGAGAGCGTGGGATTACATTATTGGTTGGAAAACTGGGTGCAATGCTGGTGGCGGCGGGTACAATGCTGTATTACAGCACCGGCGAGTACGACATCCGGATGCCCGCCGTGGGCATGTCGCTGGCCTACCTGCTCAACCTGGGACTTTCGCTGGAATTATATCAATGGGAGGCGGAAATATGGCTGTGGGGAAGGGCGCTGCCGGTGCCGGTTTGGAAGCGTTGGGGCAGGGTAGTGGCCGCCCATATCGTGCTGATCGTTCCCGAAACGGTGGTAATGCTCCGAAATGGCGCTCTGGGGTTTGCGGAAGTGGCCCAATTGTACCTGCTAGGTCTGTCGATCCTGATCGTTTTGCACCTTTATTTATATAAAAAGGCAGGGTTGCCGGAGAATGCCTTGCAGGTCATTCTGTTCGGATTTGTGGGGCTTACCCTAATCATATTATACAAAATACCGCTGCTCCTGCTCGCGGCGTGCGGGATGCTGTTCTCTCTTTACGCATTTCCAAAGTGGTGTAAAGTATAAAGCCGGAACGTGTCCGGCTTTACAAAGTCATTATTTCGGTGTTGTCGGGCGGACCTCAATTTTGCTAGGCAGCGTCCGTGCCGGCATTTTGATCAGGTCTGATACGATTTGTCCGATGTCTTCCGGCTGAATTTTCCAGGCGTCTTTGTCCGATGGCTGGTGGTTGTTGAACTCCGTTGCCACGGAGCCCGGCATGATAGTCGTTACTTTTATGCCCGCATTGCGCACGTCGAGCATCATCGCCTGCGAGAAGCCTACTAGGCCGAATTTGCTGGCATTATAGGCAGTTCCGTTCGCAAAGAAGTTGGTACCGGCCAGGCTCGCGATGTTGATAAAATAGCCTTTCGACTCGGTTAATGCCGGCAAGGATGCTTTTGCACTGTAAAAAACGCCGGTCAGGTTAATGTCGATCGTTTCCTGCCAATGCTCGGCGCTTAGTTCCTGGATGGGGGCGAAATGGCCCACGCCTGCGTTGGCGATGAAGTAATCGAGGCGTCCCCATTGCGATAGCACGGTTTGCACCGCATTTTCCTGCGAAGAAAGGTCGCGCACGTCCGACTCGATGCCCAGCGCGTAGCCGTCGCGGATTTTGTTCAGGGCCTTGGCCGCTTCTTCTGCATTCGCTTTCGAGCGGCTGGTGATCGCTACGCGGATACCGTCGCGGATCAACACTTCGGCGATGCCGTAACCTATGCCTTTGGAGCCTCCTGTGATCAGGGCTGTTTTGATTGTTTCTGCCATTACCTGAGTTTTTATTTCAAAAATTTACACGTAACGGCTTAACAGTATCATTGATCAGAAGGTTTGGAAAATGAGCTGCCGGTTTCGAAAATCTGCATATCGCGGGTGTTTTTCTGCACCGCAATAGCCCCGAAAATACCTAGCAGATAGGCAAATGCATAAAAACCCTTCTCGCTCGGAAACAAGGTGGCATTCCAGAGCCCTACTACGAGGAGCACGATGGCGAGGATGGTCGAAAACCAGCTGATTCCGTAGTAAATGGCCGTTACCGGGATACCTTCCAGGCGGTCGCGGACGCTTTTCTGCACGGATACCGCTGCGAATAGTCCATACATTAATACCGTAAAATAATAACCCTTTTCACTCAGCAGCATTTCCGACCGCCACAGGCCGATGATGAAGCCTGCCATCCCTACGCCCAATGCGATCCAGGACGCGGCAATGAAGGCTCCCGAGGTTTTCTGGGCATTTGTAGTGTTCATGACCGTGTAAGTTAAATTGTTGGAGAAGGTTTTTTGCCTGAATATTACATCATTTTGTAATAAAGTACCATACTCCGTTTATTTGCCGGTCTCTGCCCAATATCCTATTTTTGCCGGCAGTATACATTTTGACAGATTCTAATCGTATTTATGAAGTTAGTAGCAAATAAAGTTGCATTGGTAACAGGGGCTTCGCGGGGTATCGGACGTTCGATCGCGCTGCGCCTGGCTCAGGAAGGTGCTGATGTCGCATTTACATATCTGTCCAGCGTCGAGAAAGGCGAGGCCCTTGCCCGCGAACTGGAAGCATTCGGCGTGAAGGCGAAAGGCTACCGCTCCGATGCATCGGATTTCCAGGCGGCTGACCAGCTCATTACCGACGTGATCGCCGATTTCGGGAAACTGGACGTGCTCATCAACAATGCAGGTGTTACCCGCGACGGGCTCCTGATGCGCATGAGCGAAGAGCAATGGGACACCGTGATCAACATCAACCTGAAATCGGTTTTTAACCTTACCAAGGCCGCTACGAAATCTATGATCCGCGCCAAAAGCGGTTCGATTATCAATATCACATCGGTGGTTGGTATACGCGGCAACGCCGGGCAGTCTAACTACGCTGCTTCCAAGGCCGGTATCATCGGCTTCACCAAGTCGATTGCATTGGAATTGGGTTCCAGAAATATCCGCTCGAATGCCGTTGCGCCGGGTTTTATCGAAACTGAAATGACCGACGCGGTAGATGCCAAAGCGGTGGACGACTGGAAACAATCTATCCCGATGAAACGCGGAGGCCAGCCCGAAGAAGTGGCGGACGCCTGCGTGTTCCTCGCATCGGATATGTCGCGCTATATCACCGGCCAGGTAATCCAGGTTGACGGTGGTATGTTAACATAGCGTCTTTCTACGTTAGTAAATAGCTGGCGGTTTCGTTATATTGTAACGTCGCCAGCTATTGAATCCCAACACATGCGGTCAGAACTCATATTCCAAACCCCTTACTGGTTCATCATATTCTGCGTGCTTGCGGGCCTGGCTTATGCCTGGCTGCTGTATCAGCCGCAACCGGCCTGGGGGAAGAAACTGAACTACGGACTGGCAGCTGTGCGGGGAATTGTGGTGGCATTGATTTGCTTTCTCCTGCTGAGCCCGCTTGTGCGGCGCACGCAAAGTTCGGTCGATAAGGCCAAGATCGTTTTCGCGATCGATAATTCCGAATCGGTAGGGAAATACGGCCAGGCCGCAATGGAGCAGGTGAGGGCTGCCACCCGCGATCTGAACGATGCGGGTTTTGAGGTGAGTGTAGAAACGCTCGAAGGCACCGAAAAGAATACCGATTCCCTTCGATTTAACCAAAACAAAACCAACCTGGCCGCGCTGCTGCAAAATGTGCGGGGCAATTTCGAAGGCAGAAATCTGACCGACGTGGTGCTGCTTTCGGACGGGATTGTAAACCAGGGCGTATCGCCGGCCTACAACCGTTATCCGTTCCGGGTGAATGCATTGGCAGTGGGCGACTCGGTTCCGAAGCTAGATATCCGGGTCAAAGATGTGGTGAGCAACCGCATTGCCTACCTGGGAAATGAGTTTCCGATCCGGGCCGAAATTGCGGCAAACGGCTTGCAGGGAAAAAGCACGACCGTGACTTTGAAGCAAAACGGGCGCGTGATCCAGAGCCAGCCGGTGGTGATCGACCGCGCGGATTATTTCAAGGCATTTGATTTCAAAACCTCTTCCGCACAAAAAGGCGTCCAGCATTATACCATCGAGCTGGGGGCGGTTTCGGGCGAAACTTCGGGCAGAAACAACCGGAAAGAGGTTTATATCGACATTATCGACGGTCGGCAAAAGATCCTGCTTATGGCCCTCGCACCGCACCCGGATATCAAGGGCATTCGCAGTTTGATCGAAGCGAATGATAATTACGAGCTGGACATCAACATTCTGTCCATCGCGAATAACCCGCCTGCAAGCGCCAAGCCTTATGACCTCGTCATCCTGCATCAGATCCCGAATGTGCTCGGACTGGGCAATGCGCAGGTGAGGAAGTTCCTCGATGCGAAAACGCCGCTGTTCTTCATTTTGGGTAACCAGTCGGCGGTACCGCTGGCGAGCTCGCTGAACCGGTCGCTGTTTATCAATGCATCGGCGAATAACCAGGTCGACAGAGTGACGGCGCGTTTTAACCCTTCGTTTTCACAGCTAAACCTCGATGCGGAGAGCCTTAAATTGCTGGAACGCCTTCCGCCGCTTTCCGTGCCTTTCGGCGAGTACAACCTTGCTTCGGGAACGGAAACGATCCTTTATCAAAAGGTAGGAACACTGAATACCAACAAGCCGCTGCTGGTATTGAACACCAACGGCGACCATAAGACGGCTGTTCTCGCCGGAGAAGGACTGTGGCAATGGCGGCAGGAGGAATTTGCGCAAACCAACAAGCAGGAAGTGGTGGATAACCTTTTCCAGAAGCTGATCCAGGTACTTTCAGTGAAAGAAGACCGCCGGAAATTCCGCGTGTATCCGATCAGCAACGAATTCGAAGCCGGCGAGCAGGTTTCGTTTCAGACGGAGGTGTATAATGATATTTACGAGCCGGTTTTCGGTCAGGAAGTGAAGCTGGAAGTGGTGGACGAAAAAGGTAAAAGGAAACAGTTTTCTTACACCCATTCCAAAGAAACGCCCCGGTTCAACGTGAGCGGGCTGGCCGACGGCGTGTACCGCTACGCCGCATCCACGACGTTGAAGGGAAAGCAGGAAAGTGTTTCAGGGCAGTTTGTGATCCGTAATGCCGATCTTGAACTTAATAATACCACGGCAGATTTCGGAATGCTCCGAGATCTGGCGAGGCGGTCGGGAGGTGCTTTCATCACGCCTGCATCGCTGCAAGAATTTATTCAAAAACTAAAAAATGACCGCCCGGCCGACAGGCTCGACAGTACCGAAGACATGGTGGAACTGATCCATTTGAAATGGCTGTTCTTCCTGCTCGTTGTGTTGCTGGGTGCGGAATGGGGCCTCAGAAAGTACCATGGCGGTTATTAAGCTCTGGTCCCGCGATAATCGAATGCGTTTTATTCTTCATTGTTTACTGATTTCTGTACTCACCGGCAGCCTTTCGCATGCAAATGCGCAGGGGGCCATTATGCCGGGCGATACCCTCGCCAGCGACTCTACCGCCGCCGTAAGGCCTAATTACAAAATGCTGCGCGGGATTTTCGCGGCGCAGTCGGCGGTTTACCTGGGCACACTGTACGGCCTAAGCAAATCGTGGTATAAGAACAAGCTGACTCGCTTCACCATTGAGGACGACTCCCACGAGTGGTTACAAATGGACAAAATGGGGCACCTTTACACATCGTACCAAATTGCCCGCCACACCGCCGCGCTGTACAAAAAAACAGGGATTTCGAAACGGCAAATGCTTGTTTACGGCGCCATTTCAGGTGTAATCTTCCAAACGCCGATCGAGATACTCGATGGCTTCTCGCCCGACTACGGCTTTTCGCCGGGCGATATGATCGCGAACATCAGCGGTTCGGCGCTCTACCTGGGGCAGGTGGCGCTGTGGGACGAGGTTCGTATACAACCCAAGTTCTCATTCCATTATACTTCCCTGGCGCGGGTACGGCCGGAGTTGCTCGGAAGCACGTGGTCGGAGCGGTGGCTGAAAGATTACAATGGGCAGACTTACTGGTTTTCGGCGAGTCCGAAATCATTTTTTAAAGGTTCGCGATGGCCTGCCTGGCTATGTTTTTCAGTAGGTTACGGGATTCAGGATATGGTGTCGGCTGAACCGGACAAAAGCATTGAAATGGGTTACCGGCCTTACCGGCAGTATTATTTATCCATGGATATCGATCTGACGAAGATCAAAACGAGGAGCAAGTTTGTTAAAACGCTGGGTTTCCTCTTGAATTCGGTCAAGATCCCCGCACCGGCGTTGCAGATCACCAAAAACGGCGTCGATTTTAAACCATTTTATTTTTAAACACCTCTTGAACAATATGTTCGGGCGGTTGGAAAGCAATATTGACTATGAATATCGGAGATAGAGTACGATTGGTCCACGGGAGGGAAGAAGGCGTCGTTTATGCGTTTCTTCCTGGTAATGTGGTTGAAATAGAGATTGAAGACGGATTTCGCATTCCTGTCATGAAGAACGAAGTCGTTACGATTTCACCTGTGGAATCGCAGCGGATGGTGAAGCCGGAAGAGCCAAAGCCCGCAGCAGCCCGTGCCGATGTGATCGTGCCGCGCAATGCGCCATTTGCCGAAAAAGGCATTTACCTGGCATTTATTTCCATCAACGATCGCGCTTTGACCGTGCACGTGATCAACAACACCGACTGGATATTGCCATTTACAGCCACGGCGGCTTCCGAATCGGTGACGACCGGACTGGCTGCGGGCGTGCTGCAACCGCGCACATGCCAAAAACTGACGGAGGTTTTGATGAAAGATTTCGAAACCTGGCCGGTGTTTGACATGAAAGTCCTGTATTTCAGGGAGGGAAACCACCAGTTGCCCGTCGCGTTGAACAAGCGCATTCGCTGCCGGGCTCAGTCGTTCTACAAAAATAAGGGCAAAGTGCCTGTGTTGGCGAAGGACGGCTTTGTGTATCAGCTGGATGAAGAAAACCTGAAACGCGAAACGCCGGGCATTTCCGACGACGTGGCAGGGGAAATCAAGGCAAGCATGCTCGGCCAGCCCGCTCCCGAGCAGAAGAGCATTCCCAAACCCGAGCAGGTGGTTGACCTGCACATCGAAAAACTGGTGAACAATGCCAAAAGGCTGTCGAACGACACGATCCTGAAAAAGCAGCTCGATGTATTCGAAAGCAGCCTCGAATCGGCCATTGCCAATGGAATGGACGAGATCACGTTTATACATGGCGCAGGCAGCGGCGCGTTGAAGAACGAGCTGCACCGCAGGCTGGGCAAAAATCAGCATGTGCAGTTTTTCAAAGATGCATTAAAAGAGAAATTCGGATACGGTGCAACGCTCGTCAAAATCAAGTAATGCAGGCGTCAGGCGCGGTTATTTTTGGATAATCGTTCTGACAACCGCTGTTTTTTGGAGCTGCGGTTCTAAGAAAACCTCCCCTAAGGCCCCTATGGAAGAATACAAATATTCGGATAAGGAGATCCAAAACGAGAAGCATTTATCGGTACTGAATGTGCCCGTCGAGGTCCCGGTTGCTGAGATCGAGAAGCAGATCAACAACCAGATCAAAGGGTTGATCTACGACGACAACAGTTACGAAGACGATAATAACGACAACCTGAAAGCGAAAGTCTGGAAAATCAGCCCGATCAAAGTCGTGGCGATCGATTCCTCTTTTCTTTTTGAAGTACCCCTGAAAATCTGGGTCAGTGCGGGTTACAAGGTCAGTCCGCTGGGCATGACGATGTCGGGATACAAGGATACAGAGTTTTCCATCCGCATCCGGCTGATTTCCAAAATAGGCATTACGCCGTCGTGGCAGATCAAATCGGACACGTATGTGGACAGTTACGACTGGATCAGCGAGCCGAGTATCCGCGTGGCGGGCATCAATATCCCCATTAAAGGGATGGTAAGCCGGATGCTGAGTAAGAATTTTGACAAAATCACCGACGCCATCGACCAGCAGGTGTCATCGAACCTTGAATTGAAAAAGAATGCCGAAGTGGCCTGGAACCTGGCGCGGCAGCCGGTAATGCTGGCGCAGGAGTACGACACCTGGCTCGTGATTGTGCCTACGGGCGTGGAAATGACCCCGTTATTGGCGAAAAATAACATTTTGCGGTCGGTGATCGGGATTAAAGGTTATACTCAAACAGTGACTTCGGCCATGAAACCGGCGGTCGCGCCTGCTCAAAAGCTGCCGGATCTGCGGATTGTTGAGAAAGTTCAGGACGATTTCAAAATCGGGCTCATCAGCCTGGTCTCGTACGAAGATGCCGCACGGCTGGCCACAAGGCAGTTTGCCGGGGAAAAATTCTCTTTTCTGGGCGGACAGTATCATGTAGAAGTGACGTCGATCGACATGTACGGGCAGAACGACCGGCTGGTGATCAAGGCCGGACTGAAAGGGAGCATCAGCGGGGATATTTACTTAAAGGGAATCCCTTATTATGATCCCGCGACGCAGCAATTGTCGCTGAAAGGGCTTGATTATGACCTGGACACAAGAAATACGATCGTGCGAACGGCGGGTTGGCTATTGCAGGGGCAGTTCAGCCGGATGATGGAGAAGAAAATGATATTCCCTGTGGGCGGCCAGATCGCCGATGCCAAGAGCACGATCCAGAAAACGCTGGCTAATTATAAAGTCACCGAAGGTGTAGTTGTAAAAGGAATACTTTCCGATATTGTACCCGATAAGGTTTACCTCACTCCGAAACATCTTTATTCTGTTGTATTTGCGACTGGAAAAGTGAATTTGAAAGTCGACGGATTGAAAGGAATCTGATTAGAAATTTGTACAATAATCAGTGTAAGTGCCATTTTTTTTTACTTTTTATGGTATATTGACTGCTGATCGAAAGAAAGTATTTCTTAGCTTTGTGGTCAGAGGAAAGGTCTAAGCTGTCCTGCCGCTGCGGTTTTTTAACCGGGGAGGAAAGTCCGGGCAGCACAGAGCGCCGTACTTCCTAACGGGAAGGCAACGGATTGGCGACGGTTCGTTGACAGCAAGTGCAACAGAAAAAATACCGCCCTGGCATATTTTTTGTACGCCACGGTAAGGGTGAAAAGGTGGAGTAAGAGCCCACCGGTTTCCTGGCGACAGGGAATGCATGGTAAACCTTACGGGCTGAAAGATCAAATAGGTGCCGGTTTATGGGGCTGCTCGTCCCTGCTCTTCGGGGCGCTGGCACGGGTAGATCGTTAGAGGTTCCGGGCGACCGGAATCCTGGATAAATGGCAGGAGCGGAGATCGGGGATTTCCCTGGTTTACGTGACAGAACCCGGCTTACAGGCTTGGCTTTTTTTCTGATTTTTGAATTTATTTACAATGCTATATTTGAATTGAATCACATAACGCGTGTTTCCCATGAAGAAAAAGAATCTTTACGTTGCTTTACTTTGTTCTACCCTCCTGAGTTACAATACGCACGCTCAAAACCGTACGTATGAAGGACCAAACAAAATGAATACGTGGTCAATTACAGGTTACGGAGGTATTACAAAATTCTTCGGAGATTTGACCCAGTACAATGGCTTCAAGCGTGGAGACCGGGAAGAATTAACAGGCGCGTGGGGGCTTTCAGTAAACAAGCAACTTACGCCGCTTTTTGGTATCCAGCTGACCGGCTTTAACGGCCGCTTGCAAGGTGCCAAAGACAATCATTACAGCTCACTTACCGGTGACACTTACAGCGCTACCTTCAACAGCCCTTCGTTTGTTCAGTTGACATTGGATGGAACGTTGAATGTCAACCGTTTGCTGTTCGGGTATAACAAGTTCCGCCGCTGGAAACTGGATGCGCATTTGGGAGGGGGTATCATTTACTACCACACCGACATCGACTATACCAACGTTACGAAAGGTATCGACGGAAGCTTCTCCACCAACACCGACGCCAGCTCGAAAACAGCCGGTAAATGGGAACGCGACGGTTCTACTTACACACGTGAATGGGTAGTTCCAGCAGGTTTTGCATTGCATTACGAACTTTCTTCGCGGTTTGACATCGGTATCGACTACACGCATAACTTCGTAAACACCGAAAAACTGGATGCAACAGTAGGCGACCTTAGCGACTACGTTACGCAGCAAGGAATCTGGACCTTCAACAAAGGTGATTCAAGAAACGATGCTTACGGAATGGTTTCACTCGCATTGACCTACAAACTGGGTAAAAATGCAGTGAGAGCAAAAGACGGCAAATACGATGCAGCTGCTGGTCGTTACCACCTGCGTTGGGCTAACCCGCAACAGCTGATCCCGGTTCCTTACAACCCGACCATGAACGATGCGGATTCAATCGCAAAAGCAAACATGCCTAAGCCGGTTGACCCACGTCTTTACACTGACTCCGATGGTGACGGCGTAGCCGACCTGTTCGACAAAGAAGCGAACACGCCAGCAGGTAGCATCGTATCAGGTGGTGGTGTTGCATTGGATATCGACAAAATCATCCGCGACGCGATCAAAAACAACCTGCCGAAAGACGAATGCGAAGCGTTGTTCAGCAACATCGAATTTGATACTGACAAAGCGATCATCCGCAATGCTTCGAAAGAAACACTCAGCAAAGTGGTTGAACTGTTGAACATGCGTACCAACTGCCGCATCGTACTCGTAGGTCACACCGATGCCCGTGCTTCCGACGCTTATAACGTAAGCCTGTCACGTCGCCGTGTGGATGCAGCGAAACGCTTCCTGGTTCGCGCCGGACTTACAGATCCTAGCCGTATCATCGCTGAGTACTACGGTGAATATCGCCCGATCGCAGAAAACACAACTGTGGAAGGTCTTCAATCTAACCGTCGCGTTGAGATCAAGATCCTGCCTAACAATACAATCCGCTCTACTTACCCGGCTGGTTTCCGCCGCTAGTAGTTATGGGAAACACTTTGAAGGGAGACAAGAAATTGTCTCCCTTTTTTATTGTCCAATGTTCAAAAGCAGGAAAGTTTTGCGTACCTTTGCACCCTGTTTAATTACGGGACGAGCTCCCAACCATAACAAATTCACAAATGGCAGTTAAAATCAGATTAGCGCGTCGGGGACGCAAAAAGAAAGCGATCTATGATATCGTAGTCGCAGATGCCAGAGCACCACGTGATGGTCGCTTCATCGAAAAATTGGGTATTTACAACCCGGGAACACAGCCTGCTACCGTAGTTCTGCAATCAGACAAGGCGGTTGACTGGCTTTTGAAAGGTGCTCAGCCGACTGACACCGCGCGTTCGATTTTGCAACACGAAGGCGTATTGCTCCGCAAACACTTGCAAGTAGGTGTATTGAAAGGTGCAATCTCGCAGGACGTTGCCGATTCACGTTTTGAAGAGTGGAAAGGTTCGAAAACAGATCGTAAAACTACTGCTGCCGATACCTTGGCACAGAAGAAAGACGCTGACAAAAAAGCGAAACTGGACGCTGAACGTAAAGTTAACGAGGCTCGTGCTGAGGCTATCGCTAAGAAAAACACTCCTCCTGCGGAAGAAGTTGCAACTGAGGAAGTGGCTGACGAAGCTGCCGACGCAGCAGAAACTACCGACGCAGCAGAAACTACCGACGCAGCCGAAGCTCCACAAGCCGATGCTACTGCGGAAGAGTCAGCAGAATAATTTAATGTACATACATTGCGCTATGGGTCTGTCGGTTTTCCGCACAGACTCATATTGTTTTATACAGAACCAAACTAAGAATTCCCGCAAATGACACAGGATAACTGTTATTTATTGGGCTATATCGTGCGGACCCACGGGACTGCCGGCAATGTGGTGATTTATCTGGATGTGGATTATCCGGAAGATTACGGAGACCTGGAAACGGTTTACGTCGAGATTAAAGGCGAACTGGTCCCTTACTTTGTGGATGAGATCAATTTGCAGAAGCAAAGCAATGCGATCGTCACTTTTGAGGATATCGACACCATTGAAAAGGCGCAAAAGCTGGTAGGAAGCTCACTTTACATGCCGCTGGAAGACTTGGCCGAGCTGGGCGAAGACGAATTCTACTATCACGAAATCAAAGGTTTTAAAGTAGTAGATCAAACGAAAGGCGATCTCGGCATCGTTCGGGAAGTCTATTCGCTGAATGGCCAGGACCTGATCGCGATGGACTTCCAGGGCTCGGAAGTGCTGATCCCTACTGCAAATGACATTGTGATCAAAGCGGATAAGGATGCCAAATCGCTGCTTGTAAACCTGCCGGAAGGTCTCCTGGAAGTGTATCTCGATAACTCATCTGATAGCATTCCCGATGATGCGGATTGATATATTGAGCTGCGTACCGAGCTTGCTCGACAGCTTTTTTGCGCATTCTATCCTGAAAAGGGCACAGCAGGCGAATCATGTGGAAGTCGTTATCCACGACATCCGCGATTATTCCACCAACAAGCACCGCACGATCGACGACTATGCATTCGGCGGCGGTGCGGGCATGGTGTTGCAAATCGAGCCGATCGCGCGCTGCATCCGTGCATTGCAGGCGGAGCGTACGTACGACGAGATCATTTACCTCACACCGGACGGCGAGCAAATGCAGCAGCGCATGGTGAACCAGCTTTCGCTGAAAGGCAACCTGATGATGCTCTGCGGGCATTACAAGGGCGTCGACCAGCGCGTGCGCGATCTGTTTGTAACAAAGGAAATCAGCATTGGAGACTACGTGCTTTCAGGAGGCGAACTGGCTGCCGCGGTGCTGGCCGACTCCATTATCCGACTCATTCCGGGGGTGCTGAATGACGAAACTTCCGCATTGACGGACTCATTCCAGGATAACCTCCTGGCTCCGCCTGTATATTCCCGCCCGGCTGATTTCGAAGGCCATAAAGTGCCCGAAATACTGATGTCGGGGCATGAAGCGAAGATCGAGGAGTGGCGTTATGAGCAATCGCTCAAAAGAACGAAAGAGAGAAGGCCGGACCTGTTGCAATAGCAACCGGGTCCGGCCTTTTTATATCACTTCACTAGCCTGTGACCTTAAAAGTCCAGGTTACAATTGATCCATTCATTATCGAAGCTTGTGCCGTACTTGCGGTAGAAGTTGACCGCCGACGTGTTCCAGTCGAGTACCTGCCACATCATCCCGGTGCAGCCTACATTTTTAGCGGCTACCACCGTCGCATCGAACAGAATCTTTCCTATTCCGTTGCCACGCATTGATTCGGTGACGATAATATCCTCCATATAAAGCCGCTTGCCTTTCCAGGTGGAGTATCGATAATAATACAAGCAGAGCCCGATGATCTTTGAGTCCACTTCGGCAACGAAAAAATCGAACAGTTTTTCGTTGTAGTCGCGGGTTAATTTATCAACATTATTGGTGACCTGGTTCAATGCTCTTTCGTAGATCGCAAGCTCCTTCACCAATTCAAAAATTGCGGGTATATCCTCTGCTGTCCCTTGCCTGGTCGAAATATTCATGGTAAGCGGTTTATTGATTAGAAAGGTTAAGAAACGAGAATATACTACTTCCTACTGAGAGTTTACGTAGTTTTCCCACTTTTCGAGGATAGCTCGAAATCCTTCGGGTAGTTCGGTGTCGAACTGTATCCATTTTCGTGTAGTAGGATGTATAAATCCCAATGATTTGGCATGAAGCGCCTGGCCGGAGATAAGGCCGAATGCATTTTCGACCATCGCTTTGAAACTGCCGCTTGAACCGCCGCGCAGGATCTTGTCACCGCCATACATTGGGTCGTTGAAGATCGGGTGGCCGATGTGCTTCATGTGCGCGCGTATCTGGTGCGTGCGCCCGGTTTCCAGGTTACATTTGATCAGCGATACGTACCGAAGCGGTTTGATCACCTCATAATGCGTTACAGCGTGCTTTCCCTGGCTTCCGTCGACATACACATCCATCACACGCCTGTCGCGCGCGCTGCGTCCGACATGGCCGGTAATGGTGCCTTTTTCGGCTTTGGGTTCGCCCCAGATCAATGCGTGGTAGGTGCGTTCTATTGAGTGATCGGCAAACTGGCTGGCGAGGAATGTCATCGCAAATTCTGTTTTCGCGATCACGAGCAGGCCGGAAGTATCTTTGTCGATCCGGTGCACGAGACCGGGGCGGCCTTCGCCATTGCGCCCGGTAGGCAGTTGCTGGAAATGGTAAACGAGGCCATTGATCAGCGTGCCCGTCCAGTTGCCAAAAGCCGGGTGTACAACCATTCCAGCGGCTTTGTTGACGATCAGCAGTACATCGTCCTCATAAATGATGTCCAACGGAAGGTTCTCGGGGATGATCTCGGTATCGCGCGGCGGCTGGGGCAATGAGAGCGTAACTACATCGAACGGCTTCACCTTGTAGCTGGCTTTGGTCGGCTGGCCATTCACACGCACCGCTTCTGCTTCGATGCCGTTTTGTATTTTTGTCCTGGAAGCGTTGGCTACATGAAGATTCAGGTATTTATCGAGCCGCATCAGGCTCTGGCCTTTGTCGGCGACAATGCGGTAATGTTCAAATAAATCGTCCTCGTCGGAGGTAATTTCAACTGGATCTTCGGACATTCTGTTTTGATTTGCTATCAACAAAATTATTAAAATAAGTGGATTTACTAAGTCCGGCAGCACCCACTCCCTTGCAGCGGCTATCGAATGCCGACACTGAAAATGCTAGCGTACAGCTTTATGTAAAGCGAGATGACCTCATTCATCCGGCGGTTTCGGGCAACAAATGGCGGAAACTGAAATACAATCTGCTCGACGCACAAGCACGCGGCGAGCGGGCGGTGCTGACTTTCGGCGGTGCGTATTCCAACCATTTGTACGCAACCGCAGCGGCAGGCCGCGCGCTCGGCCTGGCCACCATTGGCATTGTAAGAGGGCTGGAACTAGAAGCCAAGGAAAACCCCACGCTCCGGTTTTGCCGGGAGCAGGGCATGGAGCTGCATTTCGTATCCAGGGCCGAGTACCGGCAAAAGGATTCGGTTGATTACCTCGCACAGCTTTCGGAAAGATTCGGCGCGCCCTACATTGTTCCCGAGGGCGGCACGACGCGCCTTGCCTTGCAGGGCGTAGCCGAAATGGTATCCGAAATCAAAGAGCAGCTCGGTGCAATGCCGGATTTCATAGCCACCGCTGCCGGAACGGGCGGCACCGCGGCGGGTATCCTCTCCGCCGGAGCCGATGTTCTCGCTTTTTCTGCATTAAAAGGCGGCGATTTTCTGGCTGACGACATTCGTCAGCAGCTGGATGGTTACACGCAATCAGGAACGCTTTCGTTGCTGACCGACTACCATTTCGGCGGTTATGCCAAATGGAATGAGGAACTGCTCGATTTCATGCACGACTTCGCAGCCGAATTCGACGTCCGGTTGGAGCAGGTTTACACGGCCAAAATGTTCTATGGCCTGTTTGATCTGATCAAAAGCGGGTGTTTTCAGCGGGGCACGACCATCGTGGCCGTGCATACCGGCGGGTTACAGGGAGCGCTCAGCGCGTAACGGCTACCATTTCTTCCTCACTGTTGGCCGGCTTGTTGGCCATAAACTCCTTGATCAGCTCCCGGTCGCCCGCGATCCAGAGCACATCCTGGTTTTCGATCACCATCGAAGAATCGGGGTTGAGAATGCGCTCGCCATTGCGTTCCAGCCCGACGATCATGCCGTGTGTCATTTCGCGGATCTGGCTGTCGCGGATGGTTTTGCCGCGGATATTATGGTGCGTTTTCACCTCCACGCGTTCCAGCACCACATTGTCCTCGTGCGCCATGTACACGTCGCCATTGGTATTCACCTCGATATGGCTCCGGAATATATCGAGCTGATCGTCCGTGCCGATGACTTCGATGCGGTCGCATGGGTAAAGTACTTCCGTGGGCCGCGGCAGATGGATCGTTTTGCTGCCCCGCTCGATTAGCACTACATTAATCCCGAAATTCTCCCGGATTTTGAGCTCTTGCAAGCTCTTGCCGATCAGGTTCGAGTCGGCGCTCACTTCCAGGAAAGCAAAATGAGCATCCCAGGGCAGGAGAATGCGCTTGGATTTGCCGCTTCCTTCGAGTTGGCGTGCATTGAGGTTTTGCAGGAACCGGTCTTCGATTTTGTGATAAAACTGTTGTAGCCGCTGGTAAAAAATGGCAAAGCCCAATATCATGATGCCGCCCGCCACCATGAAGGCGGTTTTGGTCGAGAAAAACGAGTTGAGCAGGAAGGCCATCAGGAGAATGGCGATGAATACCCGGGAAAGTTCAAGCAGGAGCAGCGGCCCGCGGCTGTATTTCCGGCTGAGCCAGATGGCCGAATAGGCTTTCCTGTTGCCTCTTTTAAATACCAAAGCCCACAAAAACGGCGAAATAAGCAGGAATGTAATGCCAAAAAGTACCGAATTGGTGATAAACGTCTCAGGCACGCGCGTGTGTAGCTGCTCGGCCAGCTGGCGCGACGACGCCAGGATAATGCCCACCACGACGACGGAGTTCAAAATCACTGTCTGGGCGTAGGATTTCAGGATTTCATTCCATTGAGTAGTTTGCGTGATGGTTTCGGTGCTGGTGCTGTACCGGTTGAGATAATGCCGCCATTTTTCGGGCAGGCGCCGGTCGAGCCATTCGTACAGGGGCTCGGACGCCTTCATCATGTAAGGCGTAGCAAACGTAGTGATCACCGAAACCCCGACGGCGATCGGGTAGAGGAACCCGCTCGTTACTTTCAGGGAAAGGCCCAGATTGGCAATAATGAAAGAAAACTCGCCGATTTGGGATAAACTCATGCCGGATTGCAGCGATTTTTTCAATGGCTGACCGGAGATAACCGCACCCAATGTGACGAACATCGTTTTGCCAAGTATCACTACGAGCACCAGAATTGCCGTCGGAACTGCGTATTCCAGCAAAAGGCCGGGGTTGATCAGCATCCCCACGGAAATGAAGAAAACGGCCCCGAAAAGGTCTTTTACGGGTTTAAGCAAATGCTCTATCTTCTCGGCGTGCGTCGTTTCGGCGAGGATAGAACCCATGATGAATGCGCCTAACGCAGCCGAAAAGCCCGCTTTGGTAACCAGAAAAACCATTCCGAAGCACAATGCCACCGAAGTGATCAGCACGCTTTCGTCGTTCATCAGATGCCGGTAGCGCCGAAGCAGGGTAGGGAACACGAAAATGCCGCCCAGGAACCAGATCGTCAGAAAAAAGAACAGTTTGAGGCTGGATTGGATGAGTTCAAAACCGGCAAACTGCTGGCTAAGCGAGAGCGTCGAAAGCAAGACCATAAGCAATACCGCCGTCAAATCCTCTATCACCAGTATGCCCATCACGACGCGGGTGAATTTCTGTGTTTTCAGCCCCAGCTCATCGAATGCGCGGAAAATGATGGTGGTGGAGGAAATGGCGATAATGCCACCTAGGAAAAGGCTGTCGGTTTTGCTCCAACCGAGCAGTTGCCCGGTTACAAAACCCGTGACGAGCATCATGGACACTTCAAACAAACCTGTAATAGCAGCCGTATTCCCGACTTTGACCAGTTTTTTGAAACTGAATTCCAGACCGAGGTTGAAGAGCAGGAATATCACGCCGATCTCGGCCCAGATCTCGATGGTTTTGATGTCGGTAATGGTGGGAAACAAATGGAAGTTAGGACCAACAAGTAATCCGGCCAGAATGTAACCCAACACGATAGGCTGCTTCAATTTCTTGAAGATTACGGTAATGATACCGGCCATCGTCAAAATGAGCGACAGGTCAATGATTAGTTGCGGAACGTGGGTCATGAAGGGAAAATCGTTGATGGAAAACTTTACTTAAGATCAATAAAATACAAAAAGCCTTCGACGAATCAAAGGCTTTTTGCGTATTATCTTATCTGATGGTTTAACCTACACTTCCTTCGAGGCTGATTTCCAGTAGTTTTTGAGCTTCTACGGCAAATTCCATCGGGAGTTGGTTTAATACTTCTTTAGCATATCCATTCACGATCAACGCAACCGCCTGCTCGGTAGGAATACCGCGCTGGTTGCAATAGAACAGAATGTCCTCGCCGATTTTCGAAGTGGTCGCTTCGTGTTCTACGGTGGCCGACGGGTTGTTCACCTCAATGTAAGGGAACGTGTGCGCGCCACATTTGTCGCCGAGCAACAGGGAGTCGCATTGCGAGAAGTTACGCGCTTTTTCCGCCTTCTTGAACACCTGCACCAATCCGCGGTAGGAGTTCTGGCTCTTTCCGGCTGAAATACCTTTGGAAACAATCCGGCTTTTGGTGTTTTTGCCAATGTGGATCATTTTGGTGCCGGTATCGGCTTGCTGCATGTTGTTGGTCACAGCTACCGAATAAAATTCACCGATCGAGTTGTCGCCTTTCAGGATTACCGAAGGATATTTCCAGGTAATCGCCGAGCCTGTTTCCACTTGCGTCCAGGAAATTTTAGAGTTCGGACCATCGCAAAGGCCGCGCTTCGTTACGAAGTTATAAATACCGCCTTTTCCGTCCTTATCGCCTGGATACCAGTTTTGTACGGTCGAATATTTGACGTTCGCATTGTCGTGTGCGAAAATTTCCACCACCGCAGCATGCAATTGGTTCTCGTCACGCATTGGCGCTGTACATCCTTCAAGGTAGCTCACGTGGCTGTCTTCGTCGCCGATGATCAGCGTTCTTTCGAACTGGCCTGTTCCCGCTGCATTGATACGGAAGTAGGTCGAAAGCTCCATTGGGCAGCGAACGCCTTTGGGAATGTAAACGAATGATCCGTCGGAGAACACGGCCGAGTTAAGCGCCGCGTAGTAATTATCCTTCGGCGGAACAACCGAGCCCAGGTATTTCTTCACCAGCTCCGGATGCTCACGGATCGCCTCGCTGATTGAGCAAAAAATAATGCCTTTTTCTTTCAGCGTATCCTTGAATGTCGTGAAAACCGACTCGGAGTCCATTACCGCGTCGACCGCGATGCCGGAGATCCTTTTTTGCTCGTTCAACGAAATCCCAAGGCGCTCGAATGTATTGCGCAGTTCCGGATCAATATCGTCGATGCTCTCGACAGCCTTCTTTTTCTTCGGTGCCGAGTAATATTTGATAGCCTGGAATTCGATGGGGGGATAGTGCACATTAGGCCACTTCGGCTCGTCCATAGTGAGCCACAAATGGTACGCTTTCAAACGCCATTGCAGCATCCACTCCGGCTCGTTCTTTTTGGCCGAGATGAACCTGACAATATCGTCGCTAAGGCCCGCAGGGGCCTCATCTGCCTCAATATCAGTTACAAAGCCATACTTGTATTCCGAACTGGTGATTTCCTCCAACAATTCTTCTTCTTTGCTCATAGTCGTAATAAAGTCACACTGTGTTTGCTAATATCCTAACACAGAGAAGTGGGATTGAGTTTAATCAGAGGGTCAAAAATACGCAAAATTGTGGAGATTCCGGCAGCTGGCGGAGGAAATAGGTTACGGGCTGCTAAAAACAGAAAAGACCCGCGGCGGCAGGTCTTTTCACATTTTTTGGTCGTAGCGGCAGCTTAAAGATATGCGCTGGACGAAAGGTAATTCTTCACATAATCATCAATGCCTTCTTCGAGCGTGCTGAACGGGCGGGTATATCCGATCGAGCGCAACTTGCTCATATTGGCCTGCGTAAAGTACTGATACTTGTCACGGATGTCGGCCGGGGTGTCGATAAACGAAATGTCCGGCGTTTTGCCCATGGCGTGGAATGTGTTCGTAACCAGGTCCTTGAAAGTCCGTGCCTTGCCGCTTCCGAGGTTATAAATGCCGGAGTTTTTGCGGTGGTGCATGAAGAAAATGCAAACGTCGATCAGGTCCTTTACGTAAATGAAGTCGCGCATTTGCTCGCCATCTTTGAAATCCGGGTTGTGCGAGCGGAAAAGCTTCATTTTTTCGGTGGCTTTGATTTGGTTAAAAGCATGGAAAATCACCGAGGCCATGCGTCCCTTATGGTATTCGTTCGGACCGTAAACGTTGAAGAATTTGAGGCCTGCCCAGAAAAACGGCTTCTTCTCCTGTGCCAGTGCCCATTTGTCAAACTCGTTTTTAGAATCTCCGTAAGGATTGAGGGGCTTCAACTGGCCGAGGGTCGCCTCGTTGTCGTCGTAGCCGTGCTCGCCGAGGCCATAAGTGGCCGCAGACGATGCGTACACGAGGGGAATCTGGTAAGCTACACACTTTTCCCAGATGCCTTTGGAATAATTTACATTCAGTTCATCAAAAATTCCTTTGTCGAACTCCGTGGTGTCGGTGCGGGCACCGATGTGGAAAATGAATTCCACGTCGCGGTTATTCGCATCCAGCCATTCGAAAAGTGCATTCCTTTCTACTTTTTCCTTGATGGTCTTTCCTTCGAGGTTTTCAGCCTTCTCGATTTTGGAAAAATCATCCACTGCAATAATGTTTTGAAAGCCGTCCTGATTGAGGCGGCTGATAAGCCCGCTGCCAATAAAGCCGGCTGCTCCTGTTACGATAATCATCGAGATTATATGTTTAACTGTAAAAAGAATGCCAGATAAGAGCAATGGAACGCGCCGATCTACTCTTAAATATTAAGTGCGAAATAGGATTTTTTTTAGTTATCCGCTTGTTAAGAAACAAAACTACGGATACAAGCTGTAATTTTGCACCAGAATTATCAAGTGGCAGGAAGTTTTATGATTTACGTAACAAGAAAAGAGCATTTCAATGCGGCGCACAGGCTTTATAACCCGGCGTGGAGTGAAGAGAAAAACCAGGAAGTGTTCGGCCCCTGTGCCAACAACAACTGGCATGGGCATAATTTTGAGTTGATTGTTACGGTAAAAGGCAAGCCTGACCCTGAAACCGGTTTCGTGATCGACCTGAAAGTGCTGGGCGATATCATGAAACGGCAGATCGTGGACAAGGTGGACCATAAGAACCTGAACCTCGATGTGGACTTCATGCAAGGCAAAATGGCCTCCTGCGAGATATTCGTGATGGAAATATGGAACATCCTGGCGCCGGCCATCGAACAGGCCGCTCCTAATGCGAAACTGCACTATATCAAGCTCATAGAAACACCGAAGAACTTCGTGGAGTACTACGGCGAGTAGCCGCAGCGCCAGCCGCCGACCCATAGCCGATTGCCTATGAAATATTACCTGATCGCCGGCGAACGCTCGGGCGACCTTCACGGCTCCAACCTGATCAAGGGCATCAGGGCCAACGATCCCGATGCCGAGTTTAGGGGTTGGGGCGGCGATATGATGGTGGCCGAGGGTATGCAGCTCGTCACGCATTACAAAGACACGGCGTTCATGGGGTTCCTGGAAGTGGTGATGAACCTCCGGACGATCACCGGCTTCCTCAAAAAATGCAAGGCGGACATCCTCGATTATCAGCCCGATGCATTGATCCTGATTGATTATCCGGGCTTCAACCTGCGCATTGCTTCATTCGCCAAGTCGCGGGGACTGAAAGTGTTTTACTACATTTCCCCCAAAGTATGGGCGTGGAACCAGAAGCGCGCCTGGAAAATCAAGGCGAACGTGGACCATATGTTCGTCATCTTCCCGTTTGAAATAGATTTTTACAAAGAATACGACTATGACGTCGACTACGTGGGCAACCCGCTCATGGACGCCATCGCGGCATTCACGCCCGACCCCGCATTTCGGACGAAGCACGGTCTCGACGACCGGCCCATTATCGCCCTGCTCCCCGGCAGCCGCAGGCAGGAAATCACCGGCATGCTCAACACGATGCTTACCACGCAGAAGCATTTTCCGGGGTATCAATATGTAATCGCGGGTGTTAAAAACCTGCCTTCGGAATTGTACGATCACTACTTATCCAGCGGCAAGGCGACCATCGTTTATGAAAGCACTTACGACCTCCTTTCCGTAGCAGACGCGGCACTTGTAACCTCGGGTACCGCCACTTTGGAAACTGCATTGCTCAAAGTGCCGGAAGTTGTTTGCTACCGCACCAGCGCCATTTCCTACGCATTGGCCAAGCGGCTGATCCGCATTCCGTTCATTTCGCTGGTGAATTTGATTTTGGAAAAAGAGGCGGTTAGGGAGCTGATCCAGGATGAGTTGAATGAGAGGAACCTTGTCTTGGAATTGCAGCGCATTCTTCCCGGCGGTGAGCAGCACGAGAAGCAAATGCAGGATTACCAGCAGCTTGCGAAGCTGGTTGGCGGCCCGGGAGCTTCCGAGCGGACGGGGGGATTGATCGTTAAATATCTCCGATAACTTACCAAAGTCGTTTCTGACTCTTCGAGGAGTGGGTTGCCTCGATTAAACAGATTAGAGTGTGTGTGTCCAATAAGTATCTCATTTACATATAGTCTTCAAAATCTTCCAGCGGTTCGTCGAAGTCAGGTGCCATGATATACTTTCCCTTATGAAGCCCGAACTGTCGAGGCGGCAGCTTTCCTCCATGTTGGTCCAAAAGTCGCTGACGTGCCTCGTTTTTTAACGAAATAATATACTCTTATGCCTTTTCCTGCAAATCCTCCGGAAGTGACATAAAAGCTGCCATTATCATTGCTGAGCTCATAAGTTTTTCAGTTTTTACCAAATTTAACCAAAAGAAAAATCACTCCAAAATGCCCTAACCGTTGGATAATACGTAGGCTCCTACGTATATTTGAACTCGAATTTTAACGTCGTAGGAAATGAACATCTTCAATGAAGTAGGAGCCCTGGCTATCTCTACCCGACTGCAACGCCTGAGCGACCAGTTTCGCAAGGACGGCGTGCTCATTTATCAGCATAACGGTATCAGTTTCGAGCCGAAATGGTTTCCGATTGTTTATGCACTGCATGCGAAAGGGGCGCTGGGGATCATGGAGCTTTCAGAGGAAATCGGGTATGCACATCCTTCCACGATTACGCTTTTAAAGGAACTGGAAAAGGAAGGGCTGGTGGAATCGTTCAGGGACGCGCGCGACACGAGGAAGCGAATGGTCCGGCTCACAAAGAAGGCCAACAAGCTCGTGGCGCAAATGCAGCCCGTTTGGGAGAAAATCCGCAAAACAGCCGAACAAATTATCGATAATGCCAATCACCTGTTACAAGCCATGGACGAAACAGAGTACCAATTGAAAAAAGAAGGGTTTTTTGAGCGCTACAAACGGATGGAAAATGAGGAAACCAATGCCGCAATCCGCATTGTGGATTACCAACCGGAGTATGCAAAGGCATTTTACGACCTCAATTACGCCTGGATTTCGGAAACCTATGAAGTGGAACCGGAAGATGAAAAGACGCTTTCAGATCCCGAAACCTACTATTTGAAAGACGGCGGAGCCATCCTGATCGCATTGTACGGCGACGAGCCCGTCGGTACCTGTGCATTAAAACGCAATGGAGATGTAGTGGAAATGAGCAAAATGACGGTTTCAAAAAGCATGCGGGGCAAGAAGATCGGCGATCTGCTGGGTAATGCGGTGATCGACAAAGCGCGGGAGCTGGGTGCTGCCAAGGTAATTCTGTACTCGAACCGCAAAGGCTCGGCGGCAGGGATTAATCTTTACAAAAAGCTCGGTTTTGCAGAAGTGCCTCTTATCGGGCATAACTTTAAGCGGGCGGATATTAAAATGGAGCTGGTGTTAAGCTAACTGAAAATTTCTTTTAAATCGATTGTGAGGTCGGGGAATGTGACGGAATGGAGGACCTCAGTTGCAGGTTTGGAATCAATGTATTTACCGTTAGTGCTGAGCGTGAATAGCAATACGTTTTGATAGGCGGGTTGGACAATCCAATATTCTCTGACACCACTTTCCTGGTATAAATCGAACTTATTGTGTAGTTCAGTCTTCGAATAGTCCGGGAGAAGAATTTCGATAACCAATTCCGGCGCTCCTATGCATCCACGTTCGTCAAGTTTTGATTCTTCACAAACACAGATGTCTGGTTGCACGACGGAGAGGACGTCTTCATCTGCCGTGCTTTGATCTTTCCCCGGCAGGCGTACGTCAAATGGAGCGGATAGAAGGATTAATTGTCGACTTTTGAAATATTCAAATAATCTCAAACAGAATCTGCCTAAGATGCACTGATGTAGCGTGCCAGGCGAAGATACCATCTTGTAAATCCTACCATGGATTAGCTCCACGCGTTCATGAAATTCCCATTGGTATTAATCCGCGTATGTGTAGGTTCCATTTAGATCCAGCTGGCTAATGTGTGTTATGGGAGCTTGCATACGTGGCGTTATTTGTCGCAAATCTAGTCCAGTACGCCTGTAAGTCAACGGCAAATGTCCGATGTACAATACTCAATGAGCAACCGGCAGCTGTTAATTATCAAGTCTTCCGTTTCTTCTTCCTGGCCGAAGGAAACAGCACGTTGTTCAATATCAGCCGGTAACCGGGGGAATTGGGGTAGAGGTTGAGGTCGGTGGGCATGCGGCGGCCGCCTCCGCCGCGGCCTTCGGGATCGTGGCCGCCGTAGAAGGTCCATTGACCACGGCCGAGTTCGCCGTAAATGTAACGGTCGGAAGTGCTGCTGGTACCCATCACGAGCGAGCTCGGTTTGACGGTGTATTTTGAGAATGCGGTGGTTTGCCCGAAAAATTCGCGGATCAGATGCTCGTGGTTTTGCACCAGCATGGCCGGAATGACGTCCCATTTGGCCGAAAAGTCGAAAAGGGAGAAGTATGCATCGTTTTCGCCCCAGCCGCGGTATCGGCCCGCTGCCGAGTTGATGTCCGAAAAGTTCATCCCGTCATATTCGTCGAGTTGCAGTTTGAAGTTGTAAAACGCGAAGGTTTTGTCGAAATCTAGCCTGGACTGGGCGTCGGGGTCGATGCCGTCGCCGTCGAGGTTGTCCACAATGTCGATACCTTCGGCTGCCAGCGCAATGTCGAACGTTTCCGCTCCGGAGCACATCGCGAACAGAAATCCGCCGCCCGCGCAAAACTCTTTAATGGCCTTCGCGACGGCGAGTTTCATTTTAGGAACTTTGGAATACCCGTACCGGTTGGCGATGGCTTCCTGCGCTTTGATGTCGGCCTCGCTCGTGCGGCGAAGGTTTTTGCCGAATTGCCCTGTGAAATCTTCGTGGTGCAAATGCAGCCAGTCGTATTTGGGCAGGTCGCCGCGCAGGATTTCCTCGTCGTAGATCACTTCGAAAGGGATTTCGGCGTATTTGAGCACGAGCAGTACGGCGTCGGTATTCTCGAACTCGGCCGGACTGATCTTGATCGGAGAATACACCGCAATTTTTGCCGCTTTAAACAGCTTTACCACATCCATGTTTACATTGGGATTGCTGATCTCGCTCACGATCTGCGCGCTCGCGGCCTCGGACAGAACTTCGTAGGCAACCGCCCTCAGTTTGCATTCATTTTCAATGGATTTGGAGTACTGCACCTTAAAACTGCCGCCGCGGTAATTGAGCAGCCATTCCACTTCCACATCCCCTTTCAGCAGAATGTAGGCCAGTCCGTAGGCTTTCAAATGGTTCGTTTGGGCATTATCCATCGGGATGAGGATCTGGTTTGCGAGGCAGATTTGCGACAGGAAAACCAACACGAGCGGTAGAATCTTTCTCAGCATAGCCAGAAATGTTTGAAGTCCGAAGCTGCATCGTCAGGGGAGGTGTATCAAATTTAACGAATAATCATCATTTTAGGTAGCTGAAAATGAGGTTTTTGTATGGCCCGCAGGCTTTTCAAGGCCCGGCTGGCATTTCCGCTCGGAAATCATTCATTTGCTGGCTATTTTTGGAATATACGTTTATTCAACTTAGTCATGACCGAAACACAAGTCCTGAATTACGCGCTCAATCAGTTTGCAGGCATCGACGCGGAGGCGTTCGAACTATCGGCGCCGTACTGGCAGCGGAAGACCTACGGCAAAGGGGAGTTTTACAACGAGTATAAAAACGTTTGCAAGTACCTGGGCTTCATTCTTGACGGCGTGTTCCGCACCTATTACATCGATGAAGAATCGGCAGAGGAGAAGAATGTATTTTTCTTTTCAAAAAACCAGGTCGTGGTGGCGTATAAAAGCTTCGTGACGCAAACGCCGTGCAGCTATTACACCGAGTCGATGACGGGCGCGACGGTGCTTTACATTCACGTCAACCACCTGAACGAGCTTTATGCCAAGTCGCACCATTGGGAGCGGTTCGGGCGGCTGGTCGCGGAAACCGCATTTAACCTGGCCATGAACCGCGCCGAGGAGTTCATGTTCCGCACGCCCGAGCAGCGCTATCTCGAACTGATCCGTAACCATCCCGATATTTTTAGCAATGTTCCCTTGTACCATATCGCCTCATACTTAGGCATTCAGGCTCCTTCGCTGAGCCGGATAAGGAAAAGAATGGTGGGCAAATGACGATCTTAACTTCGGTTAAGAATATAGTCGGCTAACGTGCTGAATTTTGTCATGTTCAAAGATTGAACGAGACGAAAAATCAACTTTTAACCGATAGAAATCATGAAAGCCAATAACACCAAAACCGTCGTTTTTGTAACAGGTGCATTTGTAAGCCACAATGGCTGGGACCAATGGAAAGCCTATTTTGAAAACCAGGGATACACCACCTATGCGCCTGCCTGGCCCCACAAAGATGCCCCCGCTGCCGAGCTGAGAGACAGACAACCGAATGATACCGCGCTGGCCGGTCTCACATTTAAAGAGCTGGTCGACCATTATGCCAATTTCATCAAAGCATTACCCGAAAAACCGATTATCATCGGGCACTCGCTCGGCGGGCTGATCACCCAGATCCTGATCAACCGCGACCTGGGCGTTGCCGGTATCGCCATCCACCCCGTTCCGCCGCAAGGTGTGATCCCCTACGAATTCTCGTTCCTGAAAGCGGGTTATAAAGTGTTCGGATTGTTTACCTCATTGAAAAAAACATATCTGATGTCGCTCGCCGACTGGCAATATGCCTTCACCAACGGCATGACGCTGGAAGAGCAAATGCAAACCTGGGAAGAAAACGTGATCCCTGAATCCAAAACGGTAGCGCGCGGCGGTATTACTTCCGCAGCCCGGGTGGATTTTAAAAAAGCGCACGCGCCATTGCTGATCACGTCAGGCGAGTTCGACAACATTATTCCCGCGTCGCTGAACCTCCGCAACTTCAAAGCCTACAAACAAAACGGCTCTGTGACAGATTACAAAGAATTCCCCGGCCGCAACCACTACGTGTTAGGCCAACCCACGTGGAAAGAGGATGCCGATTACATCCTCGACTGGATCAGCAAACACTGAAACCGCTTCCACCCGGCGCAGCGGCCGCCGTTGAGGTGGAAAATGGTTCCAGAATATACGTCACGAAAAGCGGATTACATGCTTGAAAGGCGTAAACCCGGTGAGAAAAACAGTAGGCGCTTCCATCGCCGGCAGGGCTCCCCGCAATGCGATGTTCTTGTGCAATGCCAGTCCCGGACCGAAAGTGATCGTATCTCCGCCCATTTCATAAGAGCCGGTTGCCTCTTTCAGTAACCATGCATCTTTGGTGTTTTCAATTTTGGAAACACCTTTGAGCGTTCCGCCCGGCCTGAAAATCAGTTCCAATGCAGCCGGCACCCGCTCGGTACCATTCGTTACCACCTCTATTTCCATCCCGCCGGAGGTTTCACGGATCATGACTTTGGTTTCCAGAATCTGCACCTCGCTCTGCGGCCTGAAATTCCGAGGCATCTTCTCCCAGTCGCCGTCAGGAGCAATGGATTCTTTGGGGTAGGGTTGAAAATACGGCCCGTCGAGCTTTTGTGTGAGCACCCATTCCTTGCCATTTTCAGCAATCTTCTCCGATTGAAACTGTCCTTTTCCAAAAAATGACGACGCAAACCGCACGCCTTGCAGCACCGCATTGCCTTTCATGAACGTAAACCAAACCGGGTTGTTGGCGATCAGGGTGCTGTCCCAGCTGTCGCGGCGAATGCGGACGAGGCCGGAGTTCGGGAAGGTTTTGACATAATTCACGGGTAGCGGTTTATCCGCCGGCAGCTCCTTCCAGAGCGACGGGTCCGTGAGCAGGTAATCCAGAAATCCTGCTGTTTTGAGCCCCGCTGTTTTCTCAATCAGTCTGCACATGGCTGCATATTGCCCGTTTCCGTCCCGTAGCGCGAAAAAGCGGTAAGGATAATAGTAGTTTTCCAACGTGCCCACAATGGCCTTATCCTGCCTGCCCGAAGCGTCGGTCACGATTTCGCCGTTGGGATGTAGGTAATACATGGTCATATCGAGGTTTTTGCGGACTGCGTCGAAGAGTTCCGGCTTATTGAGCCTCTTGCCGATTGTAATGAGCAGGCGGTCGGTGAGGGAGGAGTAAATGAACGTACTTTTCTCATTGTACTGCCCGTCCCGGTCGATGTCGATATGCTCGGCGAGCCATTGTTCCGCCCGCGCCACGTATTTGGGGTTTGGCCAGAGCTCGTTCAGTTTCATAAGCGCGGCCGACACTACCCAGCGGTGGTTGGGCGTATGAATGCCGCCGACGCTCAGCGCATCGCCTGCCCGCAGAAGGAAGGTTTTCAGGTTAGCAAGCATTTTCGGAGCGCCTTCCGTTCCCGATTTTTCGATCAGGACATAGGCCATGGTAAGGCGTTTGACCAAAAATCCCGTATCGGGCGTAGAATGGAAATTGGTCGAAAGCAGGTCTATCGTGCCGTCCTGATGCTGCGTTTTTATAAGGTAAGAAGCCGCCAGGTCCATGTCGGCGAGCAGTTCCCTCGATTGGTGGAATTTGGAAGAAGGGGAAAACAGGCCGCTTGCGCCCCATTGGATCAATGCCGAAGTGCTGTGCGGGTTCAGCAGGTCGAAACCGTCGCGCACGCCGCCCAGGTCGGGGCTTTTGGAATCTTTCACCTGCAAGTTTTGCAGGGATTCGATGGCTTTGTCGGCCTGCTTCACCAGTGCCCGGAGCCATTCCGGCATCTGGTCCGCCCGGCTCGGAACAATGCCCGCCGCCGGGATTACGGGTAATGCACACAAGGTAAGCGCACTGTTTTTCACGAATTGTCTTCTGTCCATGAAGGTTGGGTTAGGTATTTAGCCTGGAAAAGAAACAAAACGTGCTGTGTTACTTGAAACTAACTGGGATGTATATCGATAAATGTCGGTCCGCTTACGAATTACATGATCGGGCAATGCGCGGTTTTAGTTATATTTAATATTAAAATGACATTAGGGTTGCAACGGTTACAACAACGCAGTTGTCACTATTAGAAGACAAGCTATTTCGATTATTTTTGTCGGATTTTTTTGAATAATATATTTTGGAATGACCAACTGAATGCCGGTTACTGAATGAAAACAACTGTACTTCGCAATTTGAGTCTGGGATATCTGCTGCTGCCAAACCTGATTTTTTCAATCAGCTGGTTCAGAATGCCCATTTCTGTGTGTCTGGCCGTGGGGCTTGCGTTTATGTTCGTGATCAGCTACCAACGTGAAAAGACACTGAAAACCGACCTGGCCACGCGGCACATGGTCGAGATCGCCTTTATTTCGCTCGCCATCATCGCTTTTTCGGGCATCGGCGGCTTATGTTTCCAGGCTTTCGACTTTTGGGCGCATAATTCAAAATATTACACGCTCTACAACCAGTCGTGGCCGGTGCTTTTTAAGGAAAATGGCCGCTATGCATGCCATTACTTCGGTTTCTTCCTCGTTCCTGCGCTTATTTCCAAGGGTTTGGGGCAGCCCTCGGGCATTGCATTGTACCTCTGGGCTTCGATAGGCCTTTTCATCGGCATTTGCTGGATATTCATTTTTACCCAAAGGAGCTACCTCGCGCTGATTTTCTTCCTTTCGCTCGGAGGGGTCGGCCATGTCTGTAAAGTGCTCTTTCTGCGCGCGATCGGCCTTAATTACCACGTGCCGCCGTTTTTCACGGAAATATGGCCGGTGCTGTACCAAACCCAATGGGCGCCCAACCAGCTCATTCCGATCATTATCGTTTCATGCATTCTTTTCAACGATTATGTGTATGTCAAAAAGCCCGAAAAAAGCTTTCTGGCCGTCATTTCGATCTTCATCTGGGGGATTTTCCCATCGATCGTTTTCGTGATCATTTTTGGGATGCTGATTATCCTGCGGTATTATAAAGAGCCGGAGTATTTCCTCAAACCCAGGCCCATGCTCGACCTTTTCGTGCCGGGGCTGCTGTTTATACCCACATTCTTTTTCTTTTTACAGGGCCGGAGTTCGGTCGTGTCCGGTTTCATCTGGCAGTTCAACCCGCTGAACGAAATCGCATTCCACTACTTTTTTGGGGTGGTGATCGACCTCGCGGTGCTGTATGGGATCGTCCTCATTCTCAGGCTGCACAAAAGCCAGTACGCGAATGTCATCCACAGTTTGTTCCTCCTGCTGATCGCCATTTCACTTTTCCGGATGGGCAAATGGAACGACTGGTTCCTGCGCGGCAGCACGCCCGTGCTCACATTGCTGTCGCTTTTTATCCTGCACCGGTTTGCCGAATGGGTCAAGGAACACCCCGGCTGGTACAAAATGCGTGTTGCGTATCCGATCGTCATTTTCCTGGTACTCGGCCTGGTGGTTCCTATATCGCACCTCAAACGCGCATTGACCGAAAATGTGGTTACCCACACGCTTTTCCCTGATAAAGTGAAATTTACCCCTTATCCGTACGACCAGTACGAGGATTTCTACCAGCTCGGCAAGGCTATTTACTCACAACAGGAAGCCAATCAGTTTGTCGGTCAGGAAGGATCATTTTACGAGCTCTACCTCGCCCGACCGTTAGACGCCGACGGCTCGGCACTTGGCGGACGCGGCGCAACAATGGGCAGCAGGCCCTAAACGCACTCTTCTTACCGGCGGGGCGGCGTGCCGTTCAGCTTCTTCCAGATCCACATGAGCAGGAGTAATGGAGACATGATAAGCGTCGTAAGTACCGTAGCAATGCCGAGGATGCCGGCAAACACGATACGCAGGAAGGCGGTAAAAAAATTATTCATGCAAAAAGAGGAGGAGTGTTTGTTGTAAAATTAATTTCACCGCGGTTACAAAGTGGGGAAAATAGATTCTAGGGCTTGTAGAAGCGGTGCTACTATTTTAAGTTTGGGTCGTCGTGGAAATTCTATAAATCATTAAATTATATCCCAAAATAAGCATATTTTCTTGTAGTGGCACAGTTATTTTTTTATCTTTGGTAAGAAAGATTATCCAATAAATAATTGCATTAGTATGAACTTCTTATCGAACCTAGTTGGATATTCCGGGAAGTTATTTTTTGCAACTATTATGTTTTTCGCAATGATTATTTCGACTGTTGTTTCCCTGCCGTTCATAGGTGCAGGAATGATCAAGGATGCAATTAATGCACATCAACATCATCACGCTGAGGAAAGCGATCTGATAGACGAGTATAGCGATTACTAATATATAACAACCGGAAGCGGAAGGGGTGCGGACAGGACGTCCGTGCCCCTTCCGTCGTTTTAAGTATTATCACAGATTATCGTGCGGACGCTGCCTGCGATTCTTAAAAATGGCGTAATTTTCGGGTCGATTTATCCGAGTTCGTTGTAATGGCTTTATTTTCAAGGTTTTCCAGATTATTATTCCTTCTTTTTGTCACCGTTTCCGCATCATCTTCATGGGCGCAGGAGTTGCGCTACACTTTTGAAAAAGGCCTGATGGGCTCGCCGTTCAAGCTGGTGTTTTACGCAGCCAACGATTCCATAGCCCGTATCGCAGCCAATAATGCGTTTGGGAGGGTGGAGGAGCTGAACGAGATCATGAGCGACTACCGCGACGGCAGTGAGATCAATCGCCTTTCGGCGACTTCGGGCAGTGGCAAGTGGGTGCCGGTGAGCAAGGACCTTTTCGATATCCTGGCCATTTCGCAGGACATCAGCGCCAAAACCGGCGGCGTTTTCGATGCTACCCTTGGGCCGGTAGTGCAAATGTGGCGGCGTGCCACGCGCAAAGGCATTTTCCCGCCGGAGGACGAGATCCGCGACGCATTGGCACGCACGGGTTATACCAAAATGAAAATGGATGCCCGGACACGGAGCATTATGCTTACCCAGAAGGGCATGAGGCTCGACATTGGCGGTCTTGGGAAGGGCTACGCCGCGGAAGAGGCGATTAAGGAATTACAAAAGCTGGGAATCACTTCGGCGATGATGGACGCAGGCGGAAAAATCGTGCTGACCAACCCGCCGCCGGGCTCGAAGGGTTGGAACATCAATGTCTCCAACGGCAGCGATTCGCTGGCAGCCATGCAGCTCTCGAATGTGGCGCTGGCTACTTCCGGCCCCACTTATCGGTATATGGAATACAAAGGCGTGCGCTATTCGCATATTGTCGACCCTAAAACGGGTATCGGACTGCTGTTTCACGTACGTACAACCGTCATCTCGCCCGATGGCACCATTGCCGACGCGCTTGCGACGGCATTTAGCGTGGCGGGTATTCAAAAGAGCAAACGGTATCTCAAACGTTTCAAAGGGAGCAAGGTTTGGCTCGTCGAGAAGCAGGGCGACCGGCTGGCTGAATGGAATATGCTCGACTAGGCGTCGGGCTCGGCGTCAGCCCTGGTTTGTTTTTTGCTGACAAAGCAAAAAAAGACCGACAACCATGGAAACCCTTACCCAACTTTTCGGAGAAGGTGAAAATCAGACCGTCCTCCAAATGTCGCTCCGGGCGGTGGTGATTTTCGTCATCACGCTGCTGCTGCTGCGCATTGCCGGAAGGCGCTCTTTCGGCATGAAATCCCCGTTTGACAACATCATCGTGATCCTCCTCGGCGCCATTTTGAGTCGCGCGGTGGTGGGTGCGTCCGAATTTTTGCCTACTATTACTGCGGCGACGGTTATCGCCGTGCTGCACCGGCTGGGGGCCTGGTTCGGGACGCTGGACCTGCGTTTTGGCGCACTCATCAAAGGCACGAAGATCGTCCTGTTCCGCGACGGCAAGCTCGAACACGAGAACATGCGGCGTGCATTGGTCAGTGAATCAGATCTTTATGCGAGTTTGCGAAGTAGTATGCATGTCGAAGACTTTGAAACCATCGAAAGCGCCTACATGGAAATCAACGGACAAATCAGCTTTGTGAAGAAGAATAGCAAATAGGATAAAACAGATAAATATTAGTTTCAAATATATATTTTAAATGCTTGTTTAAATTTATTATTTAAATCGTTTGGCATTGTTGTTTCAATTGCCCAATTTTGAACTGTTGATTCAATGAGCAGCTGCAATCATTAACAAGAAACCTAACACACCGGAATCGTGAAGTGCGTTACAGAAAAAAGTGAAGACAGGATAAGGGAAGCGGCGAAGCGTGTTTTTCTGAAAAAGGGTTTTGACGGCACCACCTCGCGTGACATTGCGAAGGAGGCCGATATGAACATTGCATTGACCAACTACTATTTCAGGAGCAAGGAAAAGCTGTTTCTGGAAATATTCAAAGATGTGCTAGAAGACTATTTCCAGCGGATGCTCGCGATCCTGAACAAGGAGACTGATATAAAAAATAAGATTTCGGAGCTGATCGACAACGACTTCGAAATGATGAAAAAGGAGCCCGACCTGGTAATTTTCATCATGAACGAAATGCACAAGGCGCCTCAGCGACTGTTTCCGGATATGTCGATATTCCGGCAGGTGCGGGAAAGTTACCTGAAAAAGCAGATCGAAGAGGGAGTGGCTAACGGCACGTTGCGGGCCATGGACCTGGAACACATTCTTCCGCTGATCAAATGCGGTGTAGAATTCATTTTCATGGGCCGGGAAATTCACAAGGAGCTGTTTCAAATGACCGACCAGGAATTTGAAAAGTATGCGCAGGAACAGAAAGAGCACATTAAGGCAATGGTGTGCAACTACCTCGTGTTGAAGTAGGATTTTTTTTGCCGCTTCATTAAACAAACATTTAAAATAAACATTTGTTCAAGCCATGAAACACCTGTTCCATGTCACAGGAATGCTATGCCTGATGCTTTTTCAACGAACGGAAGCGCAGGAATACGACCTGAACCAACTGCTCGACCTGGCTATGAAAAACGACTTTACCGTGCAAACGGCGCAGTTGGATGAAGCAAAGGTGAATGCGCAGATCAGCGAGGTGAAAGCGGGCATGCTGCCTACGCTCAATGTGTCGGGGGATTACAAGCGATACTTCAAAATCCCGGGCCAGGTGGTGCCGGCGAGTGCGTTCGGCGGGCCCGAGGGACAGTTTACCACGCTTGCATTCGGGTTGCCGTATAACCTGTCGACCACGGCGCAAGTGACTCAGGCTCTGTATAATCCATCCCTTAAATACGCATTGAAAGCCGCCAGTCTAAACCGCGAACTGACCTCGCTCAGCACCACGAAAACGAAGGAAGATGTGGCTTATAACGTAACCGACGCCTATTATAGCCTCGTGACCGTGTCGCAGCAAATGGCGTTTCTGGACAGCAACCTCATTTCCCTCGATCGATTGTATAAAGTGTCGGACCTCCTATATCAGAACAAGTTAGGCCAGCGCGTGGATGTGGACAGGATTTTGATCAACAAAACAAGCACGCAAACGCAGCAGGCAACGCTTCGGGACAATTACAACCAGCTTGTTAACCTTTTGAAATACTACGCAGGCATTCCTCAAAACGATTCTTTGCGTATAATGATAAGCGTTCGTGATGTGGCGTTGCCGACCTATGCCGATTGGGACAAAACCAGACGCACTGACGTGGCATTGCTGCAAAAGCAAAAAGACCTTAACGAATTGCAGGACAAGAATATACGCTCTGGCCTGATCCCGACCGTAAATGCCTACGGCGTGGCAAACATGGCCTTCTACGCACAAGGCGGCGAGAACTCAACCTTCCAGGATGTACCGGGCTACTGGGCCGGTTTGCAGCTCAACTGGAATGTGTTCGATGGCCTGGCCCGAAGGGCGAAACGCAGCCAGAATATGATCGACAAGCAGAAGCTCGACGTGCAGCTCCGGCAGGTTAGCGAGGTCATTCAAATGGAAGAAAACAATGCACGCAACAAGTTCGGCGTGGAGCAAAAGAACATCAATGCCAAAAAAGACCAGGTAGCGCTTGCCGAAAAAGTGTACAAGCAAATCCAGCTGCAATTCAAGGAAGGAACGGTGTCGCTCACGGACGTGATCCAGGCCGAAAACAGCCTCCTCGACGCGCAAAACAACTACCTGACATCACTCGTACAACTCCTGAAAGCCGAGCTCGAATGGAAAAAAGCCACCGGGCAACTCGTTCAGAAATAACATTATACTTCATCAATCTTGCCGTATTCATCAACAACTAAAAATTAATGATTGAATGATTGAATGACTGAATGACCGAATAGTCGATCAGTTCATTCTTTCATTCAGTCAGAAAAATCACCATTCGAGCATCCCAAATTCACTCATCGCTCCGGCGACCCGGTCACACATTCAATCATTCAATCATTCAATCATTCAATCATTCGGTCATTCAATCATTCAATCATTAACAAATGAAACGCCTACTCATCTTCCTGGGAATTATTGCCGTGCTGGGGCTTACGGCGGCGAAGTTGCTGAGCAACAAGGAAAAAACGGAGCAAAAAGTGTATATCCCCGATCCTGATCCCAAGGTAGGGGTGAAGGTGGCCGTGGCAGAGGTGCGTGATTTGTCGCAGGAATCGGGTTTTTTGGGGTCGTTTAATCCTAACCGGAAGGCGGAAATCCGTCCGCAGGCCAGCGGCGAGATCGTGAAATTGAATGTGGAAGTAGGCCAGCATGTGGCGGCAGGTCAGCTGATTGCCAAAATCGACGACGAGCAGCTGCATTACCAGGTGGAAGCATTGCAGGTGACTTTGGAAGGTTATCAGAACGATTTGAAACGCTATGAAGCATTGGTGAAAGGCGATGCAGTGCCGGCAGTGAACATCGAGCGCACCCAGCTGAGCATCCGCAGCACGCAGGCGCAGATCAAGCAATTGAACAAACAGATTAAAAACACCAGCATTATCGCCCCGTTCGGCGGCATTATCACGGCCAAAATGGTGGAAAAAGGCTCGGTAGTAAGCCAGGGAACGCCCATCGCGGAAATTACCGACATTTCTTCATTGAAACTGGTGGTAAATATCCCGGAGAAATCGGTAAATGAGTTCAAAACCGGTAAAAGGATTCCCGTGCGTACGGATGTGTACCCGCATGCGAATTTCAACGGCCGCGTGACGATGGTAGCCGCACAGGGCGACGAGGCGCACAATTATCCGGTAGAAATCACCGTGCAGAATTCAGGTGCCAATCCATTGAAGGCCGGTATGTACGGCTCGATTGCGAGCGATTCGAAGGTGAAGGGCGAGGCATTGGCCGTGCCGCGGCAGGCCATTATGGGCTCGGCGAAGCAGCCGCAACTATATGTAGTCGAAAACGGCAAGGCCGCATTGCGCGACGTGAGTGTGGGCGCGACGACGAACGAATACTACGAAATCACCAAAGGTCTCAAAGCCGGCGACCGCGTGGTGACGAGCGGGCAGATCAACCTGCAAAACGGCACATCGGTTATTGCGCAATAACACTTCATCAACAAACTCATGAAATTCATTGAAACCATTCTGAAGCGCCCTTCGATGATCATCGTGTTGTTCGCGATTCTGTTCATCGGCGGGTTGGCTTCTTACAATCAGCTCAGCTATGTGCTGCTGCCGGAATTTTCCGTTCCGACGATTACCATTACCACATTATATCCAGGCGCGGCGCCCACGGAGGTAGAGGCCGAGGTCAGCAAGAAGATCGAGGATGCGGTGTCCGGCCTGGATAATATTGAAGACGTGACTTCCAAATCCATGGAAAGCGCCTCGCTCGTGATCGTGCAGTTTAAGGCGGGTACCGACATTGACAAGGCATTGGAAGATGCCCAGCGCGATGTGAACAACATGCTCAGCGACCTGCCCGACGATGCGGAAACGCCCTCATTGTCCAAAATCTCGCCGAGCGACCAGCCCATTATGCAGCTTCTGGCGACGTCCAGCCTGCCCAACGAAGTTTTTTACCAGCAGGTAGAAGACAAATACCTGCCGATGTTGCAGCAGATCGAAGGCGTGGCGGAGATCACCATGACCGGCGGCGACCAGCGCGAGATCCGTATTAATGTCAATAATGATAAACTGCGTTTTTACGGCTTGTCGCTGTTGCAGGTGACACAGGCCATTAACCAGGCCAACCTCGACTTTCCGACCGGAAAAGTAAAAAGCACGTCGGAAAATATGACGCTCCGACTTGCAGGTAAGTTTGCCTCGCTCGATGACATTCGCAACCTCGTGATCACCTCTCCCGTGAGTGGCAGCCCGATCCGCGTGGGGGATGTGGCCAACATTACCGACGGCCTTACCGACGCCGAGAGCATCAGCCGGTACAATGGCGTGAACGGGATTGGGTTGTTTATCAAAAAACAATCCGATGCCAATGCCGTGGAAATCAGTAAAACCGTGCAGGAGAAACTGGCGTCCATTGAGAAGGTGAATGCCAAAGATAAGGTCAAATTCGCCATCGCTTACGACAGTTCGATATTCACACTGGAATCTGTGGAAGCGGTGACGCACGACCTGGTGATCGCGGTAATTCTTGTGGCGGTGGTAATGCTGTTGTTCCTGCACAGCTTCCGGAACGCATTCATCGTAATGGTGTCGGTACCGGCCTCGCTCATTGCCGCATTCTTGTTTATGTATGTGATGGGCTACTCGCTTAACCTGATGACGCTGCTTGCACTTTCGCTCGTGATTGGTATCCTTGTGGATGACTCCATTGTGATCCTGGAAAACATCCAGCGGCATTTGGAAATGGGTAAAAACCGCTGGGATGCCACGGTGGAAGGAGTTACGGAGATTGGCTTTGCGGCGTTGGCCATTACGCTCGTGATCGTGGTCGTGTTCGTGCCGATCACGATGGTAAACTCGGTGATCGCGGACTTGCTGCGCCAGTTTTCGCTCACGGTGGCATTTGCGACGATGGTCAGCTTGCTCGTTAGTTTTACATTAACGCCATGGATGACGTCCAACATGGCGAAAGTCGAACATTTGAACCCCAAAAATCCCGCGCAGGCTTTCCTGATCTGGTTTGAAAAAGGTTTGACGGCGTTGACCAAATGGTACCACGGCTCCCTGCAATGGGTGCTGGGCCATAAGCTGGCATTCTCGGGCATTCTGGTGGCGATTGTGGTGATGACCGGCTGGGTGATGAGCCTGGGCATTATCGGGTCGGAGTTTGTGGCGGAGGGTGACCAGGGGAAATTCCTGCTCACGATGAAGCTCGACAAAAGCGCCTCATTGCAACAAAACAACCTCACCGCGCGAAGCATTGAAGACTACCTGCGTCAGAAACCGGAGGTGAAAACGATTTTCGCGAACGTGGGCGGCGCGAGTACCGGCCTAAGCAGCTCCGGCCGCGGCGAAACCAACCGCACCGAATTGACCGTTGAGCTTACCCCCGTGTCGGAGCGCCAGAATGCACAACCGACGGAAGATTATATGCTGGCCGTGCGAAAGGAATTGGAACAAAAATTCGCTGGCGTGGAATTCAACTCCGCGGCCATCGGGATGGTGAATTCCGGCACGGCGCCCATTGAAATATTCCTGAGCGGCGATAACCTGGACAAAATTCTCGCCTCTGCCAACGACCTCGCCAACCGCCTCCGCAAAACGCCCGGCGTAAACGACGTGAACGTGTCCGTAGAAGCAGGTAACCCCGAAGTACGCGTGGACATCGACCGTGAAAAAATGGCGAAACTGGGATTGGACATTCAAACAGTAGGCGCAACCATGCAGAATGCATTCGCCGGCAACGACGATTCCAAATTCCGCGATGGGGGAGAGGACTACGATATCCGCATTATGCTCGACGCATTCGACCGCAAAAATCCGGAAGATGTGAAGGCGATCACATTTTATAGCCCGGTGGCTAAGCAATCCGTGCAGCTGGCTCAGTTTGCCGATGTAACGCTCAGCACTGGCCCAAGTATTGTAGAGCGCAAAAACCGTCGTTCATCCGTCACAGTCACCGCCAATACATTAGGGATTGGATCGGGAACTTTGGTGAGTAATATTCAGGCCGGTTTAAAGGAAAATCCGCTCCCGGACGACATTATACTTACCTGGGGCGGCGACGCCAAAAACCAGAGCGAAGGCTTCGGTTCACTGGGGCTGGCAATGTTGGCAGGGCTCATGCTGGTATATTTCATCATGGTGCTGCTTTACGACAGTTTTGTGTACCCGTTTGTGGTACTGTTCTCGATCCCGGTAGCGGTGATCGGGGCGCTGCTCGCGCTGGCATTGTCATCGTCCAATATCGGGATATTCGCGATGCTTGGGATGCTGATGCTCATAGGATTGGTGGTGAAGAATGCGATCCTGATCGTCGACTTTGCCAACCAGCAAAAGGCCGAGGGCGTACCGTTCCGCAAGGCCATTCTGACAGCCGGGGAGGAGCGTCTGAGGCCGATCCTGATGACCACGATCGCGATGGTGATCGGGATGGTGCCGATCGCGACTGCAACGGGCGCCGGGGCCGAATGGAAGAATTCCCTGGCATGGGTGCTCATCGGCGGTCTCACCAGTTCGATGATCCTCACGATTTACCTCGTGCCGATGGCGTACTACCTGGTAGATCGCCTCGGGGAAAAGTGGAATGCGTGGCGCGCCAAGTCGGGCAGGGTACAGGAAAGCGTTGTAGTGGAAGAAATTTAAGGAAACTGAGTCTGGTAACATGAAAAAATTAATGTTTTGTTCGGCTTCTTTAAATTCGCACTCCAAACGCAAAGTCGGTCAGAGCTTGGTGGTTATAGGTGTAGGCACGGAAACAGGGCAAAACATTTTTTTTCTTTTTACCCGAAAAATACAAAATGAACGGGTATTTTAATGAACTAGTCCGCCCGGTATTGGGTTTAACTCTTAACCCGAATTATTGCCGATTCAAAATACTAGTTTCTCAACGGCAGAAACGAATTATTCAAAGGCAATAGATGATGGGTCAACAAGCGTAAAAATCAATGTACAGACTCACGATCTAATAGTACAAAACATGGGAAATAAAAGCTACAACACCAACTGACTTGCCTGATGTCTCTATCAGGCCGCAGCCTGATGCCGGTAGGCACCCCACTAAAACAAGCTGTTGATTCTGACACAAATTACTTATGGGTAAAATCTTAAATAATCGCATCGCCGAATTCAAAGACCCGGCGATCGCAAGAGCAAAAGGTGTATATCCTTTTTTCAGACCGATCGAGTCCGGACAGGACACAGAGGTTATCATCAACGGGAAGCCGGTCCTCATGTTCGGATCCAATTCCTACCTGGGACTCACTTCCCATCCCTACATCATCGAAGCGTCGCAAAAAGCCGCGCAGAAATACGGAACAGGTTGCGCGGGCTCGCGCTTCCTCAACGGAACCCTCGATATCCACGAGGAGCTGGAACGCCGCCTCGCCAAATACACTGGCAAAGAAGGAGCAGTGCTGTTCAGCACCGGTTATCAGGCCAACCTGGGTGCATTATCCTGCCTCACAGGCCGTAACGACTACCTCATCCTCGACGAAAGCGACCATGCTTCCATTATCGACGGAAGCCGCCTGTCGTTCTCGAAAGTGATCAAATACAAGCACAACGACATGGACGACCTGCGCAAAAAGCTGGCGCTCCTGCCCGAGGAAGCTGTGAAACTGATCGCGACCGACGGTATTTTCAGTATGGAAGGGGACATCGTCAAACTCCCTGAACTGAATGCGATCGCACAGGAATACGATGCAACAGTGCTCGTGGACGACGCACACAGCCTGGGTGTAATCGGTGAAAAGGGCGCGGGAACTGCTTCTTATTTTGGATTAACCGAAACAACGGACCTCATTATGGGAACATTCAGCAAGTCGCTGGCTTCGCTGGGAGGTTTCATTGCCGGTGACGCCGCCACTATCGACTACCTGAAACACCGCGCGCGCTCGCTCATGTTCAGCGCGAGCATGACGCCCGCGTCCGTGGGAAGCACATTGGCCGCTTTGGATATTATCGAGACGGAACCGCACCACATGGAACGCCTTTGGGCCAATACCAGATACGCCAAAGAGTTGCTGCTCGTGAATGGTTTCGACCTGGGCGCAACCGAAAGCCCGATCCTGCCGCTGTACATCCGCGACAACGAGAAGACTTTCATCATGACACGCAGATTGCAGGACGAGGGGGTTTTCGTGAACCCGGTGGTTTCGCCAGGGGTACGCCCGGAACAGTCGCTGATCCGTTTCTCGCTCATGGCTACGCATACATTCAGCCAGATTGAGGAGGCAGTGGATAAAATGTCCCGCATTTACCGTGAGGTTTGTCCCGACGCTATTATCGAAAGACAAAGACTATGACCCGCATAGCCCCCGTAAACTCTCCGAAGGAATTAGGCAAGTTCATTGATTTCCCGCATGATCTGTATCAGCACGATCCGAATTATGTACCGGAATTGTTCATTGCACAAAAAGACATGCTCACGCCGGGTAAGCACCCGTTTCATGAGCATTCGGAGGTAAAATTATTTCTCTCCTACGACGGAGACAAAGTGAACGGAAGGATAGCGGCGATTTATAATACAAACCACAATGAGTTTACCAACCGGAAAGACGGCTTTTTCGGTTTTTTCGACACGGTGAACGACCAGCAGGTGGTGGATGCGCTTTTGAAGGAAGCCACCGCCTGGGTAAAGCAAAAAGGGGCTGACACGCTCGTAGGGCCGGTGAATTTATCCACCAACGAAACCTGCGGACTGCTGATCGAAGGTTACGACCGGCCGCCGATGGCGATGATGCCCTACAATGCACCTTATTATCTGCCATTGCTCGAAAAGGCCGGTTTGATGAAGAAAACCGACTTGCTGGCCTACGAAATCAATGTGGCGGATTCGAATGACAAGTCTGTGCGGATGATCGATGCATTGGAAGGCAGGCTCCAACGAAGCGGGATCACGATCCGGCAGGTGAATCTGAAAGACTTCAAAAACGAAGTCGTGAAGATCCGCGAGGTGTATAACAAGGCATGGGACAAAAACCTGGGTTTTGTACCAACTACCGAGGCGGAATTTGAATACCTGGCCAAGGACCTGAAAATGATCCTTGATCCGAGGTATTGTCTGGTGGCTGAAAAGGATAACGAACTGGTCGGATTTATACTCGGTATTCCGGATATCAACCAGATTCTGATCAAAATCAAGCGCGGACGTTTGTTGCCTACCGGGATTTTCAAATTGCTGTTTGGCAAAAAGAACATCACACGCATCCGCGTGCTCACGCTCGGGGTGATTGACGGCTACCGCAAAATGGGCATCGAAGCCTGCTTGTACGGCCGCGTGATCAAGAACACCTACGGCACCAAAGTGACGGGCGGGGAATGCTCGTGGATGCTGGAAGACAATTACATGATGAACCACGCCATCGAGCAGATCAACGGGAAGCTGTACAAACGGTACAGATTGTTTGAAAAACCGATATGAAGGAAAAGCTATTCATCACAGGGGCCAGCGGATTTATAGGTTACCACCTGGTAGCAGCGGCACTCGAAGCAGGCATGGAAGTCCATGCGGCGGTGAGGCCCAGCAGCGACCTGAGTTTCCTTAAAAAGCTGAATGCAGATCCGAAGGACCTCGTGTATGTGAATGCTGATTTTACTTCGAAAGATAAATTGAAAAAGCTGCTGGAAGATGGCGGTTATGCCTACATCATCCACGCGGCGGGAGTGACCAAAGCCAAAACCGCTGCTGCCTACAACCAGGTGAATGCAGATTACTCGCTGAACCTCGCGCAGGCGGCCGTGTCCGTGGACGTTCCGTTGAAGCGGTTTGTGTTTTTGAGCAGCCTCGCGGCATTAGGCCCGGCGGCTTACAATGCAGCCCAGCCGATTACGGAAGAAACCTTGCCTGTTCCGGTGACGGATTACGGAAGAAGCAAGCTGTTGGCTGAGCAATACCTGAAAACAGTGAATGGCCTGCCGCTGAGCATTATCCGCCCGACAGCAGTGTATGGCCCCGGCGAAAAGGACCTGTTCGTCCTTTTTAAAACACTCAGCAAAGGGCTGGATGCCTACATCGGCAAAGGCCCGCAACGGTTGAGTTTCGTATATGTGACAGACCTCGTGACGGCTACCATGGCGGCATTGAGGGAAACGGACAAGGGAATGACTGTTTACAATATCTCGGACGGACAGGCATATGACCGTTACGCATTGGCAGACCAGTTCAGGGCCATCAGCGGGAAGACCATTTTCCGCACGCACCTGCCGCTGCTGCTCGTCGAAATGGTAGCCAGGTTCCTGGATCTTGTTTATGCAAAATCATCAACAACACCGGTTTTAAACCAAGAAAAACTAAAAGAACTCACAGCCCCTAACTGGATATGTAGCATAGATGCGGCCCGAAGTCGCCTGCATTACCAACCGCAATACAATCTGCACCGAGGCCTCGCAGAGACATTGACCTGGTATAAGGAGAATAAGTGGCTCTAACCTAGCGTACCCGCCTGATCATGCACTGCGACCGGCAATCTGCCGGGACGATTGAAGCGTAATTGATCCAAAACAGGCAGGGCAGTCCAAACATGTGACGAACGTTCCAACATGAAAGCAATCAACAAGTCGATGTGGCAGTATATACTCATGGTGATCAGCATCTTGCAGATCGGCGCGGGACTGGCCAATGCACAATCGACGACTACTATAAAAGGTACCGTTACAGATGCGAAAACCGGGGAAACCCTGCCGTTCGTGTCGATCCTTATCCCGGGAACTACCATGGGGACCGCCTCCGATGCCGATGGCCGTTACGCATTGACCCTGCGCGAAGACCACGCCACGATCAAATTCACTTATGTAGGTTATGTAGCCATCGAAAAGCCGATCAAGCCGGGCGTAAGCCAGACGATCGACGTGAAAATGGCCGTGGATGCCTCCATGCTCAAAGAAGTGACCGTTAAAACCAAAGCCCGCTACCGCAACAAGGATAATCCGGCGGTGCAGCTTATACGCGAGGTGATCGCGCACAAGGATGAGAACAGGCCATCGAGCAACAACTTTTTGGAATACGAACAATACGAGAAGATTTCGCTCGCATTGAGCAACCTTTCCGACCAGTTCAAGGAGAAACGCATTTTCAGGAATTACCAGTTTTTGTTCAAAAGCCAGGATTCCTCGGCGATGGGCGGCAAAAATATGCTTCCGGCCTACATTCAGGAGAAACTCTCTAAGGTCTATTTCCGGAAAAGTCCTTATAACAAGAAACAATACGTGCTGGCCAACCGCCGGGCGGAATTCGATGCCAAGTTTGTGGATAACGATGGTTTGAGCGCTTATTTCAACCGTTTGTACGAAGATGTCAACATTTACGACAACGACATCTCCATTGCCACCAACCTGCTGCTGAGCCCGATCGCGAACTCCGCACCGACATTCTATAAGTTCTTCATCCGCGACACCGTGAAAACGAGCACGCCGTGGCTGATTGAGCTGGGTTTTGTGCCACGCAACAAAACGGATATGCTTTTTGAAGGTAAACTATTCATTACCCTAGATGGTAAGTACGGCGTGCAGAATGCCTATCTGACGGTCAACAAAGACATTAACCTCAACTTCATGCGCGACCTCGAAGCGCGTCTGGAATTTGAGAAAGGCGACGACGGCCGGTATTTCATGACCAAGTCGACCCTCGCAATGGAATTTGCATTGGGCGAGAAAAACGGCGGCTTGTACGGTCAGCGCACGGTGAATTTCAAGGATTACATCATCAACCAGCCGCAGCCCGACAGCATTTACCGTGGGCCGGGCGAGGAAATCGTGTACAATCCGGAGGTGAAGACCAATGAGGATTTCTGGGCGAGCAAGCGCCACATCCCACTGGAACGCACCGAGCAGGACATTTACAAGAATATCGACACGCTGCAAACCATCCCGTCATTCAAGCGCACGATGGATATTGCTACCCTCTTCCTTTCCGGCTACAAGTCATTCGGCGCGGTAGAAGTGGGGCCGGTGAACACGTTTTACAGTTTCAACCCTGTGGAAGGTTTCCGCCTCCGTTTCGGTGGCCGTACCACCACGGATCTGAGCAAGCGCGTGTATTTCGAAACTTACGCGGCTTATGGTTTCAAGGACCGGAAATGGAAGTACTTTCTGAGCGGAACCTATTCATTTAATAATAAATCGGTTTACCACTTCCCGCTGCATTACATCCGGGCGAGCTTCCAGCGCGACACCAAAATTCCCGGTCAGGAGTTGCAGTTTGTGCAGGAGGATAACTTTCTGTTGTCGTTCAAGCGCGGGGATAATAACCGGTGGTTGTACAACGATATTTACAAACTGGAATACGTGCGCGAGTTCGAGAGCCGCTTTTCCTACAAAATCGGTTTCACCCAATGGAGACAAACTCCCGCCGGCGTGCTGCGCTACGAGCGGATGGGCGAAGGCGGCGAACTACAACGCGCCGAATCACTGAATAATACGGAGGCGAACATCGAGCTGCGCTACGCGCCGAAAGAGCAATATTACCAGGGCAAGCTGTACCGCACGCCGATCATCAACAAGTACCCGATTTTCACATTGCGCTACAATGCAGGTTTGAAAGGCGTTTTTGAAGGTGAAAACAACTACCATAATGTGGCATTGAACATTCAGAAGCGGTTCTACCTGTCGCAATTCGGCTTCGCGGACATTACGGCGGAGGGCGGTTATATTTTTGGTAATCAAATCCAGTTTCCGCTGCTCACCATCCACCGCGCCAACCAGACTTACGCTTACCAGCTGAATTCATACAACCTGATGAACTTCCTGGAATTCGCGAGCGACCATTACGCGAGCCTGGATGTGCAATATTATCTCAATGGCTTTTTGTTTAATAAAATACCATTGCTGAAAAAGCTGAAACTGCGTGAGGTAGTGAGCTTCAAAGGGCTGGTAGGCGGCTTGCGGGATGAAAACAATCCGGCGTTCAATCCGGGCTTGTACCGCTTCGCGAGCGATGCCGACGGCCGGCCGATCACTTATACATTGTCGCGCGAGCCTTATATCGAAGGCAGCGTGGGTATTGCCAACATTTTCAAGCTGTTGCGTGTGGATCTGGTAAAACGTTTTACGTACCTCGACAATCCGAATGTGTCGGAATGGGGTATCCGGGCGCGGTTCAGGCTTGATTTTTAAGGCATTGATTTTAAAAGAGACACCAATTATGAATTACGCAATTATAGCAGCAGGGGAAGGATCGCGGCTGGCGAAGGAAGGATTCACACTTCCCAAACCAATGGTGAGCCTGCACGGCGAAATGCTGATCGACCGGCTGATCGGGATTTTCATGCGGAACAATGCAACGAAAATCATGGTCATCGTAAACGAAGAATCGCCGCTGCTGGAAATGCATTTGATGGGATTGGCCGAAAACCTGCCTATCCAAATCGTGAGGAAATCGACGCCGAGCTCGCTGCACAGTGTGTACGAGCTGTTCAAAGGCGATCCGGAGCTGAGCGAAGTGTGCCTGACTACAACAGATACTGTTTTCAGAGAAGAAGAATTCAGCGCATTCATTTCTGAATTTGAAGAAAACACAACACTGGAAGGCCAGATGGCCGTAACTGCATTTATCGACGACGAAAGCCCTCTGTACGTGGCAGTTGACGACGACGATCGCATTACTGCATTCACTGATGATAATAGTACCGATACCCCGTTTGTTTCAGGCGGGATTTATTGTCTCAGGAGGAAAGCGATTGAAACCGTGAATGCGGCTGTGGAAAATGGCGTGAGCCGGATGCGGAACTTCCAGCGGCAGCTTGTGGCGGATGGCCTGCATTTGAAAGCATATCCATTTACTAAAATCGTGGATGTGGACCACGTGAGCGACATCCAGACGGCCGAGCTGTTTCTGAGCGGCGAGGCGGTTTACTAGCAACAGCATTAGCACACACGAACTGACACCAATTTTTTACGAACAGACCGGGGCGTTTTGCCGGTCAACACCATTAGATGAACGAATTAGAAATTCTGGGCGTGCACCGAAACAAAAAGTTCTCGCCCAACCATATCGGGAACGACGATGCGATTTTCACCCAAACGGCCAAAGAGCTCGAAAAACTGGGATGCCGCATTACTATCTGTTGTGAAGATGAGTTCCTGGCGATGGAAACAGTGAATTACAGTAAGATTTTCACCATGGCGCGCCAAAAGCAGGTCGTGGCGAAGTTGCAGGAACTGGAAAAAAACGGCACGCAGATATTGAATTCCGCATTCGGGATCGAAAACTGCTTCCGCACCAACCTGACCAATGCATTGAACAACGCCCACATTCCGGTAGCCGATAGCTACATTGTACCGACCGACTACCAGGGTGACGAGGTTTTTGACAAAATTAAAGGAAAAGGCTACTGGATCAAGCGCGGCGATTTCCACGCTATCCACAAGGAAGATGTGTCGTTTGCCGCATCGCGCGAGGAAGCCAAAGAGATTTTGCGGGAATACGCATTGCGCGAGATTCCCGATGCGGTGATCTCCCAGCATTTGGTGGGTGATTTGGTCAAATTTTACGGGGTTAGGGGCACGGATTTCTTTTTCTGGTTCTACCCGTACGATGCCAACCACCACAAGTACGCGGAATACCAGCAGATCAATGGCGATTCGGTGTATTACCCGTTCAGCGCGGAAGGTTTGCAGAACACCGCCAACGAAGCGGCGGGCGTAGTAGGAATAGATATCTATGGGGGCGATGCCATCATCGGGAAGGACGGCGATTACCGCATCATCGACCTGAACGACTGGCCGAGTTTCGCACCGTGCCGCGACCAGGCTGCCGGACACATTGCCGGACGGCTTTATGAAAGATTTTTGAACAACAATTAATGGAGACAACCACCACACCACGACCACTCGCAGAAGAACCCGAAAAGACCTCGGCATTCGAAAACTCGTTGAAATCGAATGATACCGAGGAGAAGATCGATATCTGGTTTTACCGGCCGATCGGCTACCAAATCGCGCTGTTTTGTGCGAAAGTAGGCCTGCGCCCGAACCCGGTGACGATCATCAGCATTTTCTTCGGCGTGGCGGCGGGGATCATGTTCTACCCGCAGGAACTGTGGATCAATGTGATCGGGATGCTGTCGCTGATGTTTGCCAACTCGCTCGACAGCGCCGACGGCCAGCTCGCGCGCATGACGAACGACAAGAGCCGCCTGGGCCGCATTCTCGACGGTGCTGCGGGCGATTTCTGGTTCATCGCCATTCACATTGCGATCTGCTTGCGGAGCATGGAAGAGGGGTGGAGCGCGTGGATATGGGTGCCGGGCGTGGTAGCGGGTGCCTCGCACGTGGTGCAATCGGCGATGGCGGATTACTACCGCAATGTGCATTTGTTCTTCATCAAAGGCACCAGCGGCAGCGAGCTAGACAATAGCCGCGATCTGCAAAAGGAATATGACCAATTGAGCTGGTCGCGCGATTTCGGGATGAAACTCGTAGCCCGGACGTACCTGAATTATACCAAACAACAGGAATTCTTCTCGCCGAAGCTGCAAAAGCTGCTGGCGGTGGTGAAGGAAAAGTACCAGAACGGCCTGCCTGCGAACGTGGTCACCGATTTCCGTGCGCAGAACAAGCCCTTAATGAAATATACCAATATCGTCCAGTTCAATACGCGGGTGATATTCCTGTTCCTCTGGCTGTTCCTGGACCAGTCGTGGATCTATTTCTTTTTCGACATTTTCATTCTCAACCCGATCCTGATATACATGATCGTACGCCAGGAAAAGGTGAGTTCACATTTTTACAAGGAGATAACCTCCGGCAAGTACAATGGGTAGCAAGTTGTATAAAGCCCTTTTCATGGCAATCGGCATATTCTCGCTGGGCTATATGATTTATGGCACCGGGTTGCTCGTGATTTGGGAAAACATCAACCGCACGGGCATCTGGTTTTTGCCGGTGATCGGGAGCTGGCTGGTGATCTACATCCTGAACGCCCTTGCATTCCGGGCGATCATCCGCGAGCCGCACTTGCCGGAAACGAACATGTCGTTCTGGTCCGTGCTTCGGCTGACGATCTCGGGCTATGCGATCAACTACATTACGCCATTCGTGGCGCTGGGCGGCGAGCCGTACCGCATTATGGAGCTAAAACCGACGCTCGGCATTCAGAAGGCCACTTCCTCGGTGCTGCTGTACAGTTTGATGCACATGTTTTCGCACGTGCTGTTCTGGCTGGCCTCCATTGTGCTCATTGTGGCGGTAGTTCCATTGAGCGACGTCATGCTGGCGGGCTGCGCCATTCTGCTGGTGGTAGGGTTGATTTTAGGGTATTGGTTTATTAATGTATACAAAAAAGGCTTCACAGTGAGCACATTCCGCTTGCTGGAAAAGGTGCCTTTTATTAAAAACAAAGCACGTGAGTTCGCCACTAAAAATGCGGAGACGCTGTATGAAGTCGACGACCAAATCCGTGTGCTGTATTCGGATCGCCGGGATGCATTCTACGCTTCGCTGTTCTATGAATTTGTAGCAAGGGTGATCGGCTGTCTGGAAATCTATTTCACAGCCCACGCCATCGGGATGGATATGACATTGGCGCAATCGCTCATCGTGAGCTCCGGCTCGTCGCTGTTCGCCAACCTGATCTTCTTCTTCCCGATGCAGCTCGGTACCCGCGAAGGCGGCCTCGCATTGGCATTGAGAAGCGTGGGATTGCCCGCGGCGCAAGGGATTTTTATAGGAGTGGTTTTGAGAATCAGAGAGATCGTCTGGATCATTATCGGCTTAGCTCTCATTAATAGGAAAACAAAAAACAATCAAATAGACAACCCAGATCAAAAACTGGAACCAGTTCCTATTAGCTCTAACTGATTTGATTGATCCTTCCTTCCCCGGAACAAAATCCGGGGCGATGGGATGGACGTGCCTCCGGCACTGAATGATTAAGAAGTGCCGGAGGCACGTCGCATGTCAAACAGCCAGGGATTTCAATCCCTGGAAAATGATATAGAAAAATGATAAAAGGAATATTATTTGATTACGGCGGAACGATCGATACGAATGGCTTGCATTGGGCCAATGTGTTATGGGACGCTTACGTGCATAATCAGGTAAAGGTTGACAAAGAAGCATTTGCGAGTGCATACAAGTTTGGCGAGAGGGCATTGGCTATCCATCCGATTATCCAGCCGCATCATGTGTTTTATGATGTGCTGTTTCTGAAAGTAGAGCAGCAGTTTGGCTACCTGAAAGAAAACGGATACGAGCTGGACAGCCAGGCCATCGAGGCCATCGCCCGCGAATGCGACCGCGTCGCACGCACTAGTGTTGAAAAGGCAGCGCCGGAACTGGCAAAACTGGCTGCCGGATACCCCCTCGTGATGGTTTCCAACTTTTACGGAAACCTGAACAGCGTTTTGAAGGAATTTGGCATTGCGCATTATTTCCAGTCTGTCGTGGAATCGGCAGTGGTCGGCGTCCGGAAGCCCGACCCCGCCATATGGCAGCTGGGCGTGGAGGCGCAGGGCTTTCTTCCGCATGAATGCGTGGCCGTAGGCGATTCGTATTCCAAAGACATTCTGCCTGCGAAGGCAACGGGCGCGAAGGCGATCTGGCTGAATGTGGCGGGGTTCGAAGACGATGCCGAAGCGCAGGTATCGGTGGCCGATGCCGAAATTACAGATTTCGCCCAGGTGGCTGACACCATTAAAAACCTGGGTTAATAATTCACTTTTCCCAGGCATCTTAATGCCTGGCAGAAAAATAAAATGAAAAGTACCATGTACGACATTTGTACCATCGGGCATATCACTTTGGATAAAGTGGTTACTGCCCAGTCTGTCAAGTATATGCCCGGGGGCACTTCGTTCTATTTCTCGAAGGCGCTCCGGCAGTTCGACGTCCGCTATATGCTCGTAACGGCATTGGCCGAAAAGGAAGCCCATGTTGTGGCCGGCCTGCGGGAGGAGAACATCGAAGTTTTTTCCCAGAACAGTCCTTACACCGTTTATTTCGAAAACATTTACAGCGCCAACCAGGACCACCGCGAGCAGAATGTGCTGCACAAGGCTGCACCATTCACCGTGTCGCAAATGCCGGCCATTGAAGCGAAATACTTCCATCTGGGACCTTTGCTTTCGGACGACATTACCGTGGACCTTATTAAAATGCTGGCCGCAAAAGGCAAGGTTTCGCTCGACATTCAGGGTTACCTGCGCTATGTGAAAGACCAGAAGGTGCTTTACAAGGATTGGGAAGATAAAAAAGAAGCATTGCCTTACATCGACATCCTCAAAGCCAACGAGTTCGAGATGGAGGTAGTTGCTGGGACCAGCGACGTGATCGAAGGTGCGAAATACCTCGCCGATCTGGGTGTGAAAGAAGTAATCATCACCCTCGGCAGCAAAGGCTCTTTGATTTACAAAGACAACCATTTTTACCAGATACCAGCCTACAAACCGACCGATGTAGTGGACGCCACCGGCTGCGGCGACACCTATATGGCGGGCTACCTCAGTCAGCGCGTACAAGGTGCGGGCGTGCAGGAAGCAGGGGAGTTCGGGGCGGCGATGGCCACGCTGAAAATCCAGTCGTCGGGGCCGTTCTCGGGTAATGCCGGTGATGTGCACGAAGTATTGCAGTACGGCGAATGCGACCGTGAAGTGATCGCGCAAGCCATTTTATTATAATATCCACCCAAGTCATGAAATCCATACTCAGCATTCTGATGGCGCTCAGCCTGACGCTTGTTTCGTATGCAGGAGGATCAGCAGACAAGAAAGACCGCACCAACGCCACGGACCCGGACGATTTTCCGGTGCCCAACGAGGTGCCCGGGTTGCTTTTTTACATCCAGCGCGATCCGAATACGAATACAATTTGTTATCAGCTTAACGTCGACAAACAAGGAAAACTTAGCGAGAAAAACCCCGTCAACACATTCTGGATCAGGTACCCGGAAGGCGGGGTGAAGAAAGATCTCAATTATTTGCAGCGTAAATTTGCATACGGTATCAATTCCAAAGCGATCGGTAATGCAAGCTATGAACTGCGGTCGGTAGCGTACTCTAAATTACCGCTCTATCTCCGCAGGGACAACCGCAACGAGTATCACGTGTATACCAGCATCGATAAGCGTGAATGCATCCTCAAAAGGGTGTTCATCCGCATCGACGGCGGTACGTTCTGGTCGCCCAATGTGCTCTACATCGAGCTGAAGGGCACCGAAATCGCCACCGGTAAAACGATAATTCAGCGAATAAAGCCATCCTGACATGCGTAAAAACTATGTCTCCAATTCCACGGAATCTTCAAGGATGTTTAAAAGCGACTTCCTCGAAGCGTTTTCCAAGGTACATTATTCGGTGCCCCTTTTCATTTTCATACCAGTGATCGTTTATTTCTCCTGGAAAGCACTTGGTCCGGGGGAAATGGCCTGGTATACTTTTGTTGGCGTAGTATTCGCGGGGCTGTTCTTCTGGACGTTCACCGAATACTTTATGCACCGGTTCGTGTTTCATTTTACACCCCGCGGCAAGGTGATGGAGCGCATCCATTTCATTTTCCACGGCGTGCATCATGATTACCCCAACGACGCCAAAAGGCTGGTAATGCCGCCATCGGTGAGCATTCCGCTGGCAACGGCATTCTATTTTCTGTTCACTGTTTTTTTGAGTGAATACTATGTGGCGGCGTTTTTTTCGGGGTTTATGGCAGGTTATCTTTTCTATGATATGAGCCACTATGCGTTGCATCATGCCAATTTCAAATCCGGGTTCTGGAAGAAATTAAAAAGGCATCACATGCAACATCATTATTCGGATGCTAGTAAAGGTTACGGTGTAAGTTCAGATATTTGGGACAGGGTTTTCGATTCAAACGAAGGCCGCGCCCCGAGATCTAACTAATCTAACTGTAACTTTAACTTATGAAGAACCTTGGAAATGAGCATTTGGACCAGGTCTTCAAAGATGAAATCACCAAAGTATCCGATTTTAAGTTCGGTACCACGGTGGTCAATGTCTTTGACGACATGGTCAGCAGGTCAGTACCTTATTACAACGAGATGCAGCGGATGCTCGCCGAGATCGCTGCCGACCATGTGAAGGAAGGAACATTTGTGTACGATCTGGGCTGTTCAACCGGCACCACGCTGATAGGTCTGGACCAGCTCATTCCCTCGGACATCCGGTTTATCGGGATCGACGAGTCTCAGGAAATGCTCGATAAATGCGATGTGAAGCTCAAAGAGGCGGGTTTCGTAAGGCCTTACGACCTCGTTGCGGGCGATTTGCACCAGCAGCTTCCGATTTCCAACGGCTCCGTCGTGATACTCTGCCTTACGCTGCAATTCGTACGGCCATTGTACCGCGAGCGGCTCCTGAAAAACATATACGACGGCCTGAACCCCGGCGGCGTGCTGCTGCTGGTGGAGAAAGTGCTGGCGGAGAGCAGCATATTCAATCGTGATTTTATCAAATACTATTACAACTACAAGCGACGGAACCATTACAGCGAGCTCGAAATTTCGCAGAAACGCGAAGCGCTCGAAAACGTGCTGATCCCGTACAAGTTGTCTGAAAACATGCTTCTGCTGAAAGAGGCCGGTTTCGCCGACTGCGAAATTTTCTTCAAGTGGTACAATTTTTCAGGAATGATAGCTCACAAAAAATCATGATTGCGATCGGTAACTTCTTTTTCAAGTACAGAAATAACTTGTTTATCCTCCTGTACCTGCTGCTGTTTTTGCCGTCGCCGCAGCTTTTTGCACCCGGCCAGTTCGGCCCCGATTACTACCTGTACCCGATCATACTGGGCCTGCTGGTAACGTTTTCGGGCGAGATCATCCGGGGAGTGACCATTGGGCTGGCCTACATTATCCGCGGAGGGCGCGATAAGAAGGTGTATGCCGAAGAACTGGTCACCGAAGGCATTTTCCGGCATTGCCGCAACCCGCTGTATGTGGGTAATATCCTGATGCTGCTCGGTGTGGGCATTCTGGCCAATTCACTGATCTACGTCGGAATCGTAATGCCATTGTTTTTGTTCATATATCAGGCGATCGTTCTCGCTGAGGAGAATTTTCTGAGGAACAAATTCGGCGCGCAGTTCGATGCGTATTGCAGCCGGGTGAATCGCTGGCTGATTAATTTCAGCGGTATTTCCGAAACCCTGAGCGGCATGCGCTTTAATTACAAGCGCTGGCTTTTGAAAGAATATAACACCCTGCTGGTGTGGCTGATAGGTATCGCGGCGATCCTGATTTTCAGGTATCCGCAGGTGGTGCCCGAGGCCGGTAACCGGATCATCGTTTTCGCGGTGATCGTGCTGATACTCGGCGTTTTATACGCCTATGTGCGGCACTTGAAGAAGTCGGGCAAAATGACCGACAGCATGGCGTGAACGAAACACGGATGGCGCTTTTTCAGAAAAACGCCATCCGAAATACACCGCCCTGGCACACTATTGGTTGCCCCTCCTGAACCGACACGATGAATCACACATTTTCATAACCCCCTAATAATTTAAGCACCATGAATATCGTAATCGTAGGAGGAGGATTTGCCGGCGTCAACCTGGCGCTGGACCTTGCAAAAAGCAAGAAATTTGACGTAACACTGGTCGACAAGAACAATTACAACTTCTTTCCGCCGCTGATCTACCAGGTCGCCACGGCGTTTTTGGAGCCGTCGAGCATCAGTTACCCTTTCCGCAAGCTTTTTTTAGGTAAGGAAAACCTTCACTTCCGGTTGGGGGAGCTGCAAAGAGTGGTGCCGGGAGAAAACAAAATCATCCTGCATAATGGCGAACTGACGTACGATTTCCTTGTATTCGCCACGGGCGCCGAAACGAATTTCTTCGGAATGGAGAACGTTCAGCGGAATGCTACACCCATGAAAACGCTTGAAGATGCGATCAGCATGCGCAACAAGCTGCTCATGCAAATGGAGCAGGCCACGCTCAGCACCGATCCGGCGGAGATTAAAAAGCTGCTAACCGTGGTAATCGCCGGCGGCGGGCCTACGGGCGTGGAAATCTCCGGCATGTTCGCCGAAATGCGCAACGGCATTCTTCGCAAGGAATATCCCGAGCTGGCCGGAAAAGGCAGCGAAATCTACCTCGTGGACGGCAGCGAAGCATTGCTCTCGCCCATGAGCAAGGCGTCACAAGAAGATACCTACGAGGCATTGCGCAAGCTCGGCGTGAAAATCCGCCTGAACACGCACGTGTCCGACTTCGTCGACGACAAGGTGTACTTTTCCGAGGGTGAGCCCATTGAAGCCAAAACGCTCATCTGGGCCGCCGGCGTAACGGGCCGGGTATTCGAAGGCATTCCGGCGGAAGCCTACGGCCGCGGGCGCAGGCTGCTTGTGGATGCTTATAATAAGGTCAATAGCACATATAATATCTACGCGATCGGCGACTGCTGCCTGCAAACCACCGACGAGCATTTCCCGAACGGCCACCCGCAGGTAGCGCAGGTGGCGATCCAGCAGGGTAAAAACCTCGCACGCAACTTCGGGCTCATCGCGGAGCACCAGCCATTGCATGGATTCAAATACCACGACAAAGGCTCGATGGCTATCATCGGCCGGGCGAAAGCCGTGGTGGACCTGCCTTCGCCAAAGGTGCATTTCAAAGGAGTTATCGCGTGGCTGGCGTGGCTTTTCATACACCTCATTTCATTGATCAACCATCGTAACCGCATGAAAACGCTGTACAACTGGATGGTTGCCTATTTCACCAAAGATCAGCCCTTGCGCATGATCATCAAGCCCTCGGTAGCGCAGGAAAAGGTCGAATCGGTTTGATGGAACCGTATTTCAACGTTTATCGTTGGCAGTTTGACAAAAAACACTGAATTTTAGTAACCGAAAGCCCTCCGGGCGTTCATTCAGTGTGCAAAAAACCGAATAATGGAACCGATCACGATTGATGTAACTCAAAACACACCATACGGTCTCCAGAAACTTGACTCATCCATCTCTTTCCGGGGCTTCATCAGCTTCCTGGAAAGCAAAATCGATCAGGAAGAAACGGTCAAAAAGACATTTTTCTCGCTGGTTCTTGACAAGCTGAGGTCCAAACCGGGTTTCAGCCAGGATATTCCGCTCTCGGAAGTCACCAACTACAAGGAAGAACTGAGTTTGATCTATGGCATGCTTATGCCACCTATCGCCAACGAAAAGGAAGTTTTCTGGGCGTTGAGTGCCCCCGTAAGCCCGGTTGTTTTCTACGGCACTTCGGGTTTTTATAGCCTGCTTTTTGAAAAAAGCGGCGACCTTCGCTGCGACCTTATCGAGGACCGCGGCGTGAATTACAAGCAGAAAATGCAGATGCTCTATTCCTTCATCCTGGAAAAGCTCTACCATTTTCCCCCGCTGCACCATCCCGATATGATCATCACGTTGAAGGACGAGGAATCGGGCCTTCAAAAGTATTACCGGGTGCACATCGATAACCGCTTTTGCGAGGTGTATGCCAAAGGCAGCCTGCCCGAGCTTGACCTTGATATCCTGCGCTCGGATTTGCATGAGAATTTCGATGTCAATGCGTTTTCCAGCCTGCTGCCGCACAGCCTGTTTCATTTCGAAGGCTTTTCAGTGATCACACTGAACGACGTTACCGCCGAGCATGCTGTTGAAAACATTAAAAACACCATCCTCGACCGCGCTTCTTACGACCCCAAAACGTATTTCAACTACGTGGCCGGCGCATTGAAAATGCTCGTGGAAAACCCGCGCGTCGACTTCGGGCTCATGGCCGTGCTGCGCGTCAACAACAAACTCGTTTTCGACCGCAGCTCCATCCTTTTCAGCAAGCTCATGAGCGCCGCCACCGAAAACGATATGGCGGAGCAAACGTACCTCGATATGGCGACCCAGTATTTCGAATCGCCGAAAACACTGCTGCTGCGCAACCTGGGTGCGGAAGATGTGAAAAAGCAGGATTTTATCCGCATTCTGCAAAACGACGGCGTGGAATCCTACGCATTGCTGCCCGTTTATCATGATAACAAGGTCGTGGGTGTGCTGGAAGTGTATTCCAAAGAGCAGAAGTCGATCGACGAGCGCTTGCTGGCGAAGCTGGATATCGCGTTGCCGTGGATCGCGCAGATGATGACCAACTATATCGATGAATTCAATTCGCAGATCGACACGGTGATCCGTGACAAGTTTACGTCGTTGCAGCCCGCCGTGCAATGGCGTTTCCGCGAAACTGCCTGGCATTATATCCGCGACAAAGCGCTCAACCCGCAGAATGCCGAAATCGAAAGCATTCAGTTCCGGAACGTGTACCCGCTCTACGGCGCAATCGACATCCGCAACTCCACGATCGAAAGAAATGCAGCATTGCGCGAAGACCTGCGCCTTCAATTCAATGTATTGATAGAAACCTTTACCGTACTGAAACAAAAACTCGGTTTCGGGCTGGCCGACGAGATGATTTTCAAATGCCGGAAATGGATCACGGAAATATCCGACGAAAGCACCGACAACGACGAGATGAAGATCCGCGACTTCCTCGAAAACGAAGCGCACCCATTCTTGCAGCATTTCAAGGAAGAGAGCCTGAAACTGTTCGGTTCGGGAGCGATGGACCCCGGCGAGCTGGTACTGCGCAACCGCATTGATCAATATTTCGACATGATCGACGAGGACCACGGTGCCGCATTCGCCAATCGTCGTGAGCTGGAAGCGTCTATGCAGGCCATCAATTCGTCGGTGAACCTCTACCTCGACCTTTTCCGCACCGAAATACAGGAATCATACCCTTGCTACTTCGAAAAATTCAGGACGGACGGGATTGAGTACGACATTTACATTGGTCAGTCCATTGAACCGCAAAAGCGGTTTAATGAACTTTACCTGAAAAACATCCGTCTGTGGCAGCTGACGACCATGGCCGCCATTGCCCGGATCACGCATTCGCTGATACCCCAACTGGAAAAACCGCTGGAAACGACGCAGCTGATATTCATCAATTCGGGCAGTATCGACATCAGTTTCCGCGACGACGAACGGCGGTTCGATGTTGAAGGCGCCTACAACATCCGCTACCAGGTAATCAAGAAGCGGATCGACAAAGTGCATGTGAAAGGCACCGGCGAAAGGCTTACGCAGCCGGGCAAGATTGCGCTGGTGTATTTCAACAATAAATCCGCCGAAGAATATGTGGGCTATGTCCGGTATTTACAGGAAAAAAATACTTTATTGGATGACCTGGAATTCTTCGATCTTGAAGACTTGCAGGGAGTTACCGGGCTGAAAGCGTTACGCGTAGGCGTGAACCTGCAATCGGACTGGAACTAGCGAAGCGCTGAAAATATAACTGAACGTTCTATGAACTATAACCACCGGCTCGACAAGGTTAAGCATCACGTCCACCATTTTTTTGGCACGAAAGCGCTGTCGCAGCTCAGCTATCACAACCTCGTTCATACGGAGGCCGTGGTAGCTAATGCGGTGAAGATCGCCAACCATTACCGCTTGGAGGACAGGGAAACCTTCATCGTCGTCACGGCCGCCTGGTTTCACGACACGGGGTACAGCACCGGAGAGGCCGTAGGGCACGAGCAGCGCGGCGCTGCAATGGCGGCGGAATTCCTGCGGTCGGAAGAGGTGGATGACGGAACGATCGCCGAAGTGGAGGGCTGCATCCTGGCGACGGTATGGCCGCAAAGTCCGGCCAATTTGCTGCAACAAATCGTTTGCGACGCCGACCTCTACCATTTCGGCACGCCCGGGTTCGGCGATTGGAACAAGCTCGTGCGCAAAGAGGCCGAGCAACGCCTGGGCCGGAAGATCGACAAGATGGAATGGCGCAAAAGCACCATTAAGCTGCTCGAAGGCCACGAATTCCAGACAGACTACTGCCGCGAGCTTTTGGATAAACAAAAGAGAAAAAACCTCGAAAAATTAAAGCAGAAACTGCTCGAAGACACGCTCGAAGCCGCAGCCGAAAGCGAGCGGCAGCCACTGGAAATCAGCGATAAGCCGGTAACTGTCACTGCACCCAATGCACCTAAGCAAAAGGAAGAGCAGCCATTCATCCCGGAAATAGCCGAAGGTAAAAAGAAAAAGGACGACCGGCCGGACAAGGGCATTGAAACCATGTTCCGGATCAGCTCCAATAACCACCAGCGCCTGAGCGATATGGCTGATAATAAGGCACATATTATGATCACAACGACGTCAATCATCATTTCGGTGCTCTTGAGCGTGCTCGTGCGGAAGCTGGAAGACAATGCCTACCTGATTATCCCGACCATGATGCTACTCACGGTGTGCATGGTCACGATGGTGTTTTCGATCCTTTCCACCCGCCCGACCATTCCCCGCGGCACATTCACCCAGGAGGATATCGACGCGAAGCGTGTGAACCTGCTGTTTTTCGGGAATTTCTACCGGATGTCGTTCGATGACTATTCGAGCGGCATGCAGACGATGATGAACGACCGCGAGTTTTTGTATGGCAGCCTTACCAAAGATGTTTATTCCCAGGGTGTTGTGCTGGGCCGGAAGTACCGCTTGCTGCGTGTGGCCTACAATGTATTCATGTTTGGGATCGTCATTTCCGTTGTTGCTTTTGTGATAGCCTCCACGTTCTTCGAACACTGACCTGCCGTTTTTATGGAAGCGTTCCGCTATTTTAACCGGGATATCAGCTGGCTTTCCTTCAATGAGAGGGTCTTGATGGAAGCGGGCAATGAGGCCGTCCCGCTCATGGAACGGATCAGGTTTCTGTCGATCTATTCGTCCAACCTCGATGAATTTTACCGCGTGCGGATGCCTTACCTGCAAAAAAATGCCTTGCAGAACGCCGCAAACAATGCCTATCTGGAAGCTGGTGCAATCATAAATAGGCAGCAGGAGGAATTCGGCCGCATTCTCGGGAAGTCAATCATACCGGCTTTGGCAAGGCAGGGGTTTCATTTTTTGTACAAAGAACCCATTTCCGAACAGATTGCCGCTTTCGCACGCCGCTATTTCTATACGCAGATAGCGGGCTTCTTGCAGCCTGTATACCTGAACGACAAAACCTCCTTTTTCCCGGAAAACAACCAGATTTACATGGTGGTGGTGCTGCAATTGCCGGGCGATAAGGAAAAGATCGCGCTCGTCAATATCCCCGTGCCGCAGCTCGACCGCTTTGTGAAAATCAGGCAGTCGGATGGCGAATACATCATTTTCCTGGAAGACCTGATCCGCTGTAACCTGAATGTGCTGTTTACCGACGCGCTGGATATCAAAGCATTCAATATCAAGGTAACGCGCGACGCTGAGCTCGACCTGCTCGACGAAGACGGTGACGATACGGCCGAGCAGGTCGAGAAGCAGCTTAGCAAACGTGATTTCGGCCTCGCTACCCGGTTTCTGTATGAGCCGGGCCTTTCGTTGCGGCATTTGCAATACATTGTGAATGTGTTTGACCTCAAAAAGGCTTCGCTCGTAGAAGGCGGGCGGTATCATAACCTCAAAGACCTGTCGTCGCTCCCCGTAGCCTCTCCGGCCATTTCCTACCCGGCCTGGCCCGCCGCGCAGCATCTGGAAGGTTTTGAAGAATCGGAAACATTGTTCGAAGCATTGACCCGCCGTGATCTGATGGTGCACGCACCTTACCAGACTTACGACACGATTCTCCGCTTTTTCAACGAAGCGGCCATTGATCGTTCGGTGCAGGAGATCTACACCACCATGTACCGTGTCGCCCACGATTCCAAAATTGCCCACGCGCTCATCAGCGCCGCGAAAAACGGCAAGAAAGTAACCGTGCTCGTGGAACTGAAAGCGCGTTTCGACGAGGCGAACAACATCCGCTGGGCCAAAAAAATGAAATCGGCAGGGGTGAAGATCATCCACAGCGTAAATGCGCTGAAAGTGCATGCGAAACTCGCATTGGTGAAACGCAGGCACGAAACGCATCCCTACCTCGGGCTGCTGGCGACAGGTAACCTCAACGAAGGCACCGCGCGCTTCTACACCGACCACATCCTGCTCACGGCGCATCCGACCATGCTCAAAGAAACGGAGCAGCTTTTCGGTTTTTTGAGTAAAAAGAAAAAGCCGGAGAAAATCGACGTCATGCATTTCGAGCTTTTGCTCGTGGCGCAATTTAACCTGCAAAACCGGTTCTTAGCGCTCATCGACCGCGAGATAACGAATGCCCGAAACGGCCTTCCCGCGGGTATTACCATTAAATTGAACAACCTTGAAGAGGAAGTTCTGATCAATAAACTCTACGAAGCCTCGAATGCCGGCATCACCATTAAGCTGATCGTACGCAGCATTTGCAGGCTTGTGCCGGGTGTGCCCGGGCAGAGCGAAAACATCCGCATCAAGCGGATCGTGGACCGCTACCTCGAACACGGCCGCGTTTTTATTTTTCATAATAATGGTCAGCCCGAGGTATTCATGGGCTCCGCCGACTGGATGAACCGCAACATTTACCGGCGCATCGAGGTCTCTTTCCCGATCTATCACGAAGATCTGAAAAAGCAGCTCACCGATATGCTCGCCCTGCAATGGGCCGACACCGTGCAGGCGGTATGGATCGACGAAAACCTGCAAAATGTAGCCGTCACCACCCTTCCTGGCGGGGTGCGCTCGCAGGAAGCCATTTACCATTACCTGACGGGCCCGGTTAGGAATTTTAAAAACACATTGCCATGAAAAAACGATACGGACACATGCTGGTGGTGGTTGCACTGCTGGCGGCCGGCTGCAACTCAACGCAAAAAGAAGCGGAGCAATTCCGCGAGTACGACCTCAGCAAACCCGAAAAATTCAACCTGCCCGAAAGCCTTTTCGAGGTATCGGGCATTGCATTCGACAAAGGCCGGAGCGATACGATCTATGCGATCCAGGACGAAGAAGGCAAGCTGTTCCGCCTGGCCTGGGACGTGCCTAAGCAACGGCATTCCAAATTCGGTAAAAAAGGCGACTACGAGGATGTTTCGATCATCAACGACCGCGCCTATATCCTCAAAAGCAACGGCACCATTTACACATTCCCAATGGCCGAGGCCGTGTTTCAGGAGCCGGAGGGCGTGGTGGAAGTGAAAGGAATGTTGCCCAAAGGCGAGTACGAAGGCATGTATGGCGACGAAGGGACGGGCGAGCTATTCATTATTTGTAAAAATTGCGCCGGCGACGATTCCAAGAACAGTGTTTCGGGCTATATCCTCAAAACCGGGCCGGATTCGGCGATTGCACAGTCGAGGACATTTTCGATCAATGTAGACGAAATCAAGGCGATCACCGGTAAGGTGTCGCGGGGATTCAGGCCGTCGGGCATTGCACGCAACCCGGTGACGACGGAGTGGTACATCATTTCGGCGGTGAACCAGCTGCTCGTGGTGGCCGACCGGCAATGGAAGGTCCGCGACGCACACCACCTGAACGGCAACATGTTTATCCAGCCGGAGGGCATTGCGTTCGACAATGCGGGTAATCTTTATATTTCCAACGAAGGCGACGATCTGTTCAGCGGAAATGTGCTCAAATTCAGAAAAACAGGCCGCTAGGGCCTTGCCGACATCCTATGAATAGATATTTACTCCGGTTACTTGCATTCGGGACCATTCTGGCAGGCGTTTCCTCCTGCGCCACCTACAAAACCCGGTTTTCGAAGGAAGGTGCACAATGGCAATCGGCCTCGCCTGATGCGGCATTGGAACTGAAACATACGATGTACCTGGTAGGCGACGCGGGCAACGACTCGCCAGACGACCGCGCGCCGGTTTTGGAATACCTCAAAACGAAACTCGGTACCGAGTCGAAAAACAGCTCTATCCTGTTCCTGGGGGATAATATTTATGAATCGGGCATGCCGCCTTCGGAAGATTCCGCCGCGCGAAAAGTGGCTGAATTCCGCATTGACTCCCAGCTCAAAATGCTGGAAAATTTCAAAGGCCACCCCATATTCGTGCCCGGCAACCACGACTGGCGCGGCTGGGGCGTGAAAGGTTTGAAAAGGCAGGAAAAGTACATTCAAAAGCACATTAATGAGGCACGCGGGAAGAAGGATAAGGAAGAATACGAAGACTATTTCCTGCCATTGAACGGCTGTTCCGGCCCGGAAGTGGTGGAACTGAATGATAATGTCGTGATCATCGTCGCCGACTCGCAATGGTGGCTCACCGACTGGGACCGGGACCAGAAGATCAACGACGGCTGCGAGATCAAGAACCGGGAGCAGTTCCGATTCGTATGGGAGAATGTAGTACGGAAGTACCGGAACAAAAACGTGGTGATTGCCATGCACCATCCGCCCTACACTTATGGGCCTCACGGTGGTCGTTTTACCATAAAACAACACATTTTCCCGCTCACCGAACTGAACCCGAAGCTCTACATCCCGCTTCCGGTGATCGGAAGCCTGAGCGCATTGTTCCGCGCCACGATCGGCTCGCGACAGGATGTGGCCAACAAACATTATAAGGAACTGCGCACGGCGGTGCTTGCGGGTGCGAAAAAGAATGGCAAGTTCATCTTCGCCAGCGGCCACGAACATGCATTGCAGTTTATCGAAAACGATGGACAGGAGTTCATCGTAAGTGGGAGCGGATCTAAAAGCAGTCCGGTAAGCCTGGGAAAGGGCTCGCTGTTTTCTGCCTCAAAACTCGGATTTTCGACGCTGAGCTTCTATGCCGGAGGCGAAACCTGGGCGAAATTCTGGGAAGTGACGCCCGATGGCAAGGACGCGAAGCTCGTTTTTCAGCACAAAGTGAAGGACAAGCAGCAGGTTGAGGTGCCCGATTCCACCGTCGCATTCACCGAATACAACCAGCACGCCGATTCGACAACGAAATTTATCACGAGCGGGCAGGTCAAACCCATTGGAAAAATACATAAGGCCATGCTCGGCGAGCATTACCGGCCGCTTTACCTGCAACAATACCGCTTCCCGGTGCTCGATTTGGCCACTTATCGAGGCGGGGTAGTGCCTGTAAAACAGGGTGGGGGAAACCAGACGAACTCACTGCGGCTCCGCGACAAAGACGGCAGGGAGTATGCCATGCGCGGGCTTACCAAGGACGTGAGCCGGTTTTTGCCGTTCCCGTTCAACCAGATGATCGCCGCGCAGTATCTGGTGGAGGACAACTTTTTGTCGACTAACCCCTTTGCCCCCTTGAATATGCCTGCGCTGGCGGAGGCGATCAATGTATATCATACCAATCCCCGCATGTACTACGTGCCTGCGCAGCCCGGGCTGGGGACTTTCAATGGTCTTTTTGGCGGCACGATGAACCTCGTCGAAGAACGCGCCGATGGCAAGAGATGGAAGCATGCCGATTTCTTCGGAAACCCCGATAAGATCGTAAGCACGCCCGAACTGGTGGAAGCATTGCTTGAAAAAAGTAAAAACAAGGTCGACGAACCGTGGGCGATCCGCACGCGCCTGCTCGATTTTCTCATCGGCGACTGGGACCGCCACGACGACCAATGGGCCTGGTCATCGACCAAACAACCGGATGGCACGACGCGCTACCGCCCGATCCCGCGTGACCGCGACCAGGCATTTTCGCGCTACGACGGCTTTTTGACCAATATCGCCAGGCAAACACTGCCATTCCTGCGGCAGCTGCAAACCTACGGCCCCGAAATTCAGAGCATGAAATGGACCACATGGAGCGCGCGCCTGTTCGACCGCACATTCCTGAACGAACTTCCCTGGGAGCAATGGGAAGAGCAAGTGAAATTCATCCAGCAAAATATGACCGACGAGGTGATAGAGGCCTCATTCAAAGACTGGCCGGCGAAAGCGCGTGAAATGGCCGCGCCCAGAATGATCGAAGGCTTGAAGGCGCGCCGGGCGCATTTGATGGAAATAGCGCGGACGCATTACGAATTCGTGAGCAGGGAGGTGAATGTGATCGGCACCGAGGAAAAGGAACGCTTCGTGATCGAACGAATGGACGATGTCCGTACGCGTGTGACGGTGTACGAAACAGGGAAGGAAGGCCGCATTAAGCACCAGAATTACCAGCGCATATTCGAAAATGCCGTGACCCAGGCTATCAATATTTATGGAAATGGCGACGACGACGAATTTATCGTAAAAGGCGATGTTCGCAAGGGCATTAAACTGCGGCTGATCGGCGGGCTGGGCAAGGACGTTTTTGCGGACAGTGCACGCGTGCGCGGAGGAGGGAAGAAAACGCTCTTTTACGACGATCTGAAAAATAATACCATTATCGCCGGGCCGGACACAAAAGACAAGCGCACAAGCCTGTACCGTTTCAATGTATACGACCGCCGGAGCGCGGATAGCAACTATGACATCACCCTGCCGCTGCCCGTACTGGGAGCCAACCCCGACGACGGCTTTTTCATCGGCGGTGCCGTGAATGTGACTAAATATGGTTTCAAAAAAGAGCCTTATGCTTCGGTACAGTCCATCGGCGCGAGCTTTGCCGCCAAAACGCAGGGCTTCAAGGTCAACTACACGGGTGATTTTATCAATGCATTCAAAAAATTTGATTTTTATATCGACAGCCATTACCGCGGCCCGCGCTATGCATTCAACTACGCCGGCCTGGGCAATGAAAGCGTGCGGGTAGTGGACGACGCCGACTTTTACCGCGTGCGCCAGAGTGCGTTCTACATTTATCCTGCATTGAAAAAGCGCTTTGGAGGGCATAATGGCTTCATTACACTGGGGCCGGTGTTCGAGGTAAACGACATTCAGGCAACAGGGGGGAGATATATCGTGAACAGTGAAAACGGCTTGCCTGAGGATATTTTCAAAACAAAATATTACAGCGGTGCCAAATTTACCTTCAGTTTCAGCAGCGTTGACAACATTTTCTCGCCTCATACCGGCATTCGTTTCAATGCGGCACTGAATTGGACGAGCGACCTCAAAACAGACCGGAATTTCACGGGGCTTCGCGCTCAGTTTGCCTGGTATACCGCCCTGGACCAGAAGGAAAACCTCATTCTGGCCACGCAGGTGGGAACGGGCGTCAATTTCGGCAGCGGGTTCCAGTTTTTTCAAATGCCCAACATCGGCGGGAAACTCGGTCTGAGAGGTTACCGGACCGAGCGCTTTTACGGACATAGCGCACTGTGGCACGATACCGACCTGCGCCTCCGCCTTGGCAGCAGCTATAACCCCGCATTGCCGCTCACGTACGGTATTTTCGCCGGTTTCGATTACGGCCGCGTGTGGCAGGAAGGCGAATCGTCGGACAAATGGCATTACAATTACGGCGGCGGCATCTGGCTTTCGCCTGTGGACGCGCTCACCATTGCCGCAGGCGCATTTATTCCCAAAGAAAAAAGCGAAGAAAAACCGCGGATTGCCGTGCAGCTCGGGTTCTGGTTTTGATGCCAGGCGGCGTTACGGTTTTGTGAATTCGTTGATGTCCATTGCGCCAAAATCGTCCATAATTTCCGTTGCCCGCAGGATTTCATCGGCGTCGTCGAGCCGGATGGTCAGGATGGCGCCGGTTTTCTCCGGGGCTAGTGTACCGTCGTCTGCGGCCGGGGGGTCGGTGGTATCGGTCATTTGCCCGTCGGTCAGGCGGTCGTCGGCGGTATCCACATGATCGCTGACCTCCATGATGTGGTGGCGGAAGCCGGCGGTGAGCAATGCTTCCAGCGCCTGCCGGGCTTCGGCGGCGCTTTCAAATATTCCAATGAGTGTCCTTTGCATGTCAATTGGGGTTATTGCCTGTTCAATTTACCGAATCCCGCATTGCTTTGGCGCGTTCTGCAAATTGCTGCACCACGGGCAACCTGCCGGTTGCCCATTGTTTCAGTTCGGCGTCATGCCCGCTGGTGGACTGGATTTCCATCATATGCACGGCTCTTTCCTGCGCCGAGATCATCTGCTTTACATATAATGTATCCAATGTTACACCCGAATTCCCCGAGAGGCTGTCGAGTTGAAGTTGCCGGTCGTCCGAGAGCGTGGTAGGGAGGTTCAGGTCGCGGGCGGCGGCGAGCCTCTGTAACTCCTGTCCGGCCTGCGTGTGGTTTTTGGTCATTTCATCACCATATTCTCCGATTTTATCTTCGGTAGCTCCCGCGGCGGCTACTTTTCCCGCATTGACCTGGTACAGGGCATCGTCGGCCGCAGCGAGGAGAAATTGTCTGTCGATATCAGTGAGCGAACCGGAATCGGCCGTCTTGTCGTCTTCGCAGGCAGCGCTTGCAAAAAAAATGGCTGTAAGTAGCAGGAGTATGTAACCGCGCATATAGTTTTAGTTTGTTTTTGCCATTGAGGAATAATTATTGTGCCAACGTGCTCCGGAGATTAGTACTATTAATTCTACAAAATCAAAAAAATAAACTAGATTGCGGGAGTCGGTTCACGGTTCTCTCGCGAACGCTTGTATATTTATCGAAAGGCAAAGCACCTATTCCCGCCAGGGGTGAAATTGAATGAGTACAGAGAAGCAGGAAGGATTTGAGAATGAGAAGCCATTGGCTTCAGAGGTAATGTACCACGAACTTTTTGACCTCAACCCACAGCCGATGTGGGTATATGACGTGGAAACCTATCGCATATTGGATGTGAATGAGGCGGCCGTGCGCAACTACGGTTACACCCGCGAGGAGTTCCTGACTATGACGATCCTGGCGCTCAGGCCACAGGAAGACGTACCGGCAGTGCTGCAAAGCGTAGAACTGGTGCGGCAGCACACCAGGCTGTATACGTCCGGATTTTACAGGCACAGCAGGAAGAACGGCGAGGTTATCGACGTGCTGATCCAGAGCAATATCGTGTACATGCAAGGCCGGAAAGCGGAATTGGTCCTATCCACCGACGTCACCACGTGGGTTGCGTCCGAACGCGAGCGCAGGGCTTCCGAGAACAAATTCAAAGCGATTTTCGACAACACCACCGACGCCATCGTACTCTGCGACGACCATGGCTGCTGCGTGGACATGAACGAAGCCACACTCCGTCTCCTCGGCTATCAGTCGGCAGAGCTGCAAGGCATGCACATCGACGATTTTCTCCAGCTGCCGCAGGGAATACCCTTTCATGTGGTATGGAAGAACTTCCTCAATGGTGAAATTCTCAACGGTTTGATGAAAATAGCGCGCAAAAACGGCTCTCATATCACCGGAAGTTTCAATGCAAAACCCAACATTCTTCCCGGCATGCACATGTGCGTAATCACCGACGTGACCGAGCGCCTGGAAAAGAAACGCGAACTCATGGAGAGCGAGCGGCGCTTTAAGGCATTGGTCCAGGAAGGGGCAGACCTCATTGCGATCGTCGACAAGCGGGGTAACTACATGTTCGTCAGCGAAAGCAGCCACCCGATTCTCGGAATTCGGCCCGAGGAGTTTATAGGTAAAAATGCATTCGACTGGATACATCCCGATGATCGCGAGGCAGTTCTGGCACTATTTTTAACCATCAGCGAGCATCGGCAGATCAAAACGGAACCCTACCGGTTTATGGACGGGGCGGGCACTTACAGGTGGATCACAACAACGGCTACCAATATGAGCGACGATCCGGCTGTGGGCGGCGTCGTGGCCAATTCGAGGGACATCACCGATGCGGTGGAGAAAGCACGGGCGCTGCTCGTCAGCAACGAACGCTATCGCCAGCAGAATGAAAGGCTGAGGGAGATTGCCTGGACGCAATCACACGTGGTGCGGGCGCCATTGACACGCCTGATGGGCCTCGCCGATTTGCTCCATTCGGGTGACTGCGGGGGAATGCCCCTTGAAACGGTGCTATCGCTGATCAGGTCGTCGGCTGGTGAACTGGACGAAGTGATCCGGGAGATTGTACACAAAGCAGATAAAGTTCAGAACGATGACGAATGACGGGCTTAAAATCCTTTTGGTGGACGACGACAAGGTGATGTTGTTTCTCCATGAGACGTTTCTCAAAAGGAGCGGCGTGTCGCGCGATGCCGTGCTTTGTTACAACGGACAAGAAGCGCTGGACTACCTGGATGCCCACCAGACTGTGGAAACGACCTTTTTAGTGCTGCTCGATATCAATATGCCGGTCATGAACGGCTGGGAATTCCTGAGCGCCGTCCGCGACAAGCCCTATCTTGAACAACTGCTGATCGTGATGGTAAGCTCCGCCACGGAGGAAAGCGAGAAAGCCCGCGCGCTGATGTTCGCCCAGGTGATCGACTACCAGCAAAAACCCCTCACGATCGAGACCTGCCGCCGCATTATCGGCTCCGAAAAACTGCGCCGTTTCTTCGGCGACTTCATGCCCGAGTAGGGGCGCACGCAAATCTCTTTGCGCTCAAAATACCAACTTCTCTCCCGGCGGGCGCTCCCGCCTGATCATTCACATTTGCTACTTGTCAATCATCACCGTCGTTCGCTGGATTGGCGATGCAACGGGCGGATTCACGGTTGCTTGGTGTATCCTAATGAGGGTAATTTGTCTCAATGAATGGTCTGTAACGCAGCGTCTTGCGGCACGGCTGGGCAGGCTTATAACCTGTCTTTTCTGACAATCGGAACCAATGTGATCGATACTATGCCCGGAAATCTACCTCTCAGAAAACTTGTATTGGGTGTCACGAAAAAGCTCTTTTTCCGGATGCTTGCAGTCGCGGTGTTTTCCTTACTCACGCTTGCGCATCGCGTTGCCGTGGCGGTGCCGCTGGTGGGGAACGAACAGGGTGTGAATGCAATGATAAGGGGGCATGTGAGTGATGAAAAAGGCGACCCGCTGGCCGGGGTAAGCGTGGTAATTAAAGGCACTTCGCGCGGAACGACTACCAATGCGGCAGGGAGGTATGAGCTGGAAACCGCGTCCGGAGAGGATGCGCTGATCTTCTCTTTTGTAGGCTACCTGTCGCAGGAAATACCGATTGGGGCACGTTCGGAGGTGAACGTGACAATGAAAGTCGATGCCAAAGCATTGAACGAGGTAGTTGTGGTGGGCTATGGTGAAATGAAAAGGGCCGATCTGACGACTGCGCAAACTTCGGTGTCGGCCAGGGACATTGCCCGCACGACCAATACTACTTTGGAACAGGCCATTCAGGGTCGGGCGGCTGGCGTGTATGTGACGCAGAACTCGGGGCAACCGGGCGGCGGTATTTCGGTGAATATCAGGGGTGTCAATTCCATCAGCGGCAGTAATGAGCCATTGTATGTGGTGGATGGTGTACAAATCCAGGGACAGTCGGTGTCGTTCGGGGCGCAGAGCTCTTCCAATCCATTGGCGGGTTTAAACCCGGCCGATATCGAATCGGTGGAAGTGCTGCAAGGGCCGTCTGCTACCGCAATTTACGGCTCCCGGGCCACGAACGGCGTACTCCTGATCACCACCAAAAGAGGCAAATCCGGCGATTCGAAGGTCTCCTATGGATATCAATTCAGCCTTCAAACTCCGCCTAAGCCATTGAAAGTAATGGATTTGCAACAATACGCGCAAATGGTGGGAGAATACCACCAACTTGCTGGCGGTGAAACGCCCGAAGAATTTCTGGACCCTTCACTGCTCGGCAAAGGTACCGACTGGCAGAAGGAATTGTTCAAAAACGCGGCCATGCACAAACACCAGCTTAGCCTCAGCGGCGGCAACGAGCGCACTACTTACTATTTGTCGGGCGAATACCTCAAGCAGGACGGTGTGGCCCTCGGTTCCGGATTTAACCGGTACGCATTCCGCGTCAATCTCGACAATAAACCACGTGAATGGGCGAGCATCGGGGCCAATCTCAGTTTTAACCAAACAAACGATAACCTCACATCCAGCCAGGAAAACATCATTTCAAATGCATTGCAGCTGACGCCGCAAGTGCCGGTCCGGAACCTGGACGGTAGCTGGGGCGGCGGCGATGAAAATAACGGCGCCAACATTTTCGCCCCCGTGAACCCGATCGCCATTGCCAATCTGACGACCAACAAACTGACCAGAAGACAGTTGCTCGGCGGGCTTAACGTCGGTGTCAGGCTCATGGAAGGGCTGCATTTCAGAACGTCGTTCAATACGAACCTGGGTTTTTCCAACTCATCCTACTACATCCCGACTTACAAAATAGGCTGGGCCCAAAACGTAACTGCCTCATATACGAACGGCTCCGGCCTGAATACCTACTGGAACTGGAACCAGTTGGTGGAGTACAACAAACAGTGGGGCAAGCACAGTATCAACCTCATGCTCAGCCACGAATCGCAGGAATCGTCGTGGAAAAACCTGGCCGGATCGAGGACGGGCTTTCTGACGAACGACATCCTCGACCTGGCAGCCGGAGATGCGCTCACTGCCGGTAATTCGGGCGGATCGGGCGAATGGGCAATGGAATCGTATCTGGGAAGGCTTAATTACAACTTCGGCGACCGGTACATCGTGACGGGAACCGTTCGGAGGGATGGGTCTGCCAATTTCGGTGCGGATAATAAATGGGGCTTTTTCCCGTCGGTGTCGGCTGCGTGGCGCGTGTCGCAGGAGCCGTTTTTCAATATTGCAGCGGTAAACGAACTGAAACTGCGTTTTGAAACCGGTGTGACCGGTAACCAGGGCAGCGGGGGCATTTATTCGCCCATGGGTACCGGCGCCACGCCCACCACTACGGGGTTTCTTCCCACCAAATATGCCAATGCAGGGCTGAAATGGGAAGAGACAAAAACAAACAACTTCGGCCTGAACCTGGCCCTGTTCCAGAACCGCATTCAGCTCGAAGTTGACTATTACATCAAAAACACCGACAACCTGCTCATGGAAAAGCCGCTGCCGTGGTACATGGGCACGAATGGGACCGGTGCCGTGGGTTCGCCGACGGTGAACATCGGCGCGTTGCAGAACAAAGGGTGGGGGATCACGGTGAACACCGTCAATGTAAACCGGGGCGGTTTCAAATGGGAGTCGAGCCTGAACATTTCCAGTTTCAAGACTAAAATCAAATCGTTCTATTCCGATGCGGCGTTTGTAGATCGCACTTCCTGGTGGCTCGCCGACTGGACGCAGCGTTGCGAAGTGGGTAAGGCGCCCTGGCTATTCCGCGGCTACATTGAAGAGGGCTTATTTCAAACGGTTGAAGAGATAGAAAACAGTCCATTGCCAGTCGATAACAACGGTGTGAAATTGCCTGTCAATGAAAGTAATATCTGGGTAGGCGATGTGAAATTCAAGGATGTAAACGGGGACGGCATCATCAATGAGAAAGACCAGACGGTAATCGGCAACCCGTGGCCGAAAATGTTCGCGGGATTCACCAATACATTTTCTTACAAAGGTTTCGATTTGAGCATTTTGCTAACGAGTACCTACGGAAACGACGTCTACAATTTCCTGGGCAAGCTCAATACCAATGCCAGTCATATCAACCTGAGCCGGAACTTGCTTATACATGCGATGGATTACGCCCGGCCCGTCACCAACACGGACGGGACGGTCGGGCTGTCGAACCCGGGAACGGACGTCGCGCGCATTTCCAATGGGCCAAACGGCAACTTTGGCCGGCATACCGATAAATGGGTGGAAGACGGCTCGTTTGTTCGCGTTAAAAACATATCGCTAACCTACAACCTGCCGGTTTCGCTTGTGTCGCGGCAGAAGGTGATCAGAGGAGCGCGGCTAACGGTGGGCGCTCAGAACGTCGCAACGCTGACCCGCTATTCCGGGTTCGATCCCGAAGTAGGCGCCTATGTTTCTCGGGACGCCAGCCCTGCTAATCAGGCGATCGGCCTGGATTACGGACGGTATCCGCTGACGGCCGTGTACACATTCAGTTTAGGTTTGGATTTCTAAAAACGGCTGCTAATGAATGACTTTAAAAACATCACCGCCAAACTGATCGCGCTGTTCCCGCTTGTGCTGCTTGTCGCCTGCTCCGGGGATTTTCTGGAACGCCCGCCCAAAGATGCGATCGTAGATGCAGGCTTTTACCAGACCGACGACCAGGTGCTGGCGAGTACGGCATTGCTGTACAGTAAAGTTTGGTTCGATTACAATGACAAGGCATCCTATAATCTGGGCGATTTTCGCGCCGGGACAGCGTTTTCGGCATGGAATGACAGGGGCAATGTGCTTTTCAACACTACCGGGAACACGCCGGAGAACGGTTATGCCTGGCGTTCGTTTTTCATTGTAGTCGGGCAGTCGAACCTGACCATCCAGAACATCCAGAAATATGCAAGCCCCGCCGTTTCGCCAGCCATCAAAAAGCATGCGATTGCCGAAGCACGTTTTATGCGCGCGCTTGCCTACCGTTTCCTGGTCATGAACTGGGGAGCGGTGCCCATCATTGAAAACAACCTCACGCTGCTTTCGGATACAACCGTACAAAGGAACACGCCCAAGAGCGTCTGGAAATTCATCACCGGCGAAATGCGGCAGATCGCCGAAGACCTGCCAGAGAAGCCGCTTCGCACGGGTCGGCTCACGAGATGGTCGGCCGAGGGGATGATGGCCAGGTTCTACCTCACGCGGGCAGGGGTGGAAGCGGGGGCATCAGGGCAGCGCAACCAGGTTTTTCTGGACAGCGCAAAGTACTATGCCGAAAGGGTCATCAAGCTCAGCGGGGCGTCGCTGCTCAGCAAATATTCCGACCTATTTCTTTTTCCCTACGACAACAATGCCGAATCGCTGTTTTCGCTGCAATGGGTGTACTCACCGGGCGCCTGGGGCACACAAAACTCCACACCGGCATATCTCGCATACGGCCCGGATATTGCCAATGGCGATGGCTGGGGCGGCGACAAAGGCGCCACCTGGTGGATGATCCAGCAGTACGAAGGCATCAAAACGGTTTCTGAAAACGTACTTCAGGGCCGGACGGTAGACCAGCGGCTGAAAGCGACATTCATGCTGCCCGGCGCAAGCTATCCCGAGATCACCCAGACGATCCCCGGCGGGAGCCAGAAACTGGTTTTCCCTTTTGCGGGAACAGACAATAACTTCATCGCCATTAAGAAATACATTACCGGAAAGGCAGTTGACGTGAAAGGACAGGCAGCGCAACAGAACTACGGGCACGACACCTATATGCTTCGCCTGGCCGAAATGTACCTGACCTACTCCGAGGCGGTTGTAGGCAACAACGCCTCGACGACGGATGCTACCGCATTGGAATATTTCAATCGCGTGCATACAAGAGCGGGCCTGCCGCCCGCGACGGGAGCGCTCACATTCGACCAGATTTTCAAGGAGCGGATCATTGAATTTGCGATGGAAGGAATGGCGTGGTATGATCTTGTAAGTTTGCATTACTATAATCCTACGAAGGCCTACTCCATTTTGAATGCCCAAGACCGCGGGTTTTTCTTTACCAAACCCGATCGTTTCCCCGATCCGACATCGTGGACATTTACCAAAACAGCCTGGGCGACCGCCGAGCGAAAAATAGATGCAAACAGCGGCAACTTCCTGCTGCCCATCCCGTCGGCTGAGCTCAGTCAGGCACCTAATCTTCAAAAACCGGCCATTGATTATCAGCATTAGCATCCAATATTTTATGAGTAAGACATTTATTTTCGGGATAATATATCGTGCGATCTGCGTGCTGATCGGTGTGCTGGCGGTTTCCTGCCAGAAAGACGACTTGCCGAATGGCGGCGAGCCGGTGATCAAATTCATTCGCGTTACCGATCCGGAATCTGCGGATTCGCTGCTCACAAGCGCGGGACAGGACAAGCTGATCGCCATTGTTGGAGAGAATTTGCATGATGCCCGGGAAATCTGGTTCAACGACCAGCGTGCCAGCCTCACGCCAAGCTACATCACAGCCACAACTATTCTGGTGACGGTTCCGGGCCACATTCCTGGCGAGATTAGTAATAAATTGCGGATCGTCTTCGGCAATGGCAAAATAGTCGAACACGATTTTGAGGTGAAAATCAGCGAGCCGCTCGTTACCTCCATGGTGTGCGAATATGTGCCGGCTGGCAGCATAGCAACCATTCACGGCGATTTTTTCTATGAGCCACTCACGGTATCATTTGCGGGTGGAAAGCCGGGAGCGGTGGTGGCGGTAAAAGACCAGGAAATCCAGGTCACCGTACCCGAAGGCGCCCAGCCAGGTCCAATCACAGTAAAAACGAAGTTTGGTGAGACGAAATCCGATCTCTGGTTTCGCGATAACCGCAACATATTTATCAGCAGCGATCCGTTTACCGGCTGGTGGAATGCATCGTTTGTGGTGTCCAAGCCCGGCCCAGGCGATCCGTCCGCCATTAATGGCAACTATATCCACGTGAAAAAGCCAATCGGTGGCTGGCAATGGACTGAGGTTGCCGGTGGCCCGCCGGATGCAATGGGCGCCATCAGCAAGAACATCCCCGATTCGGCAATCCTGAAACCTGCTGATTATGTCCTCAAATTCGAAGTGAATACGGTTAAGCCTTACAACAATAACGTATTAAAGATCACGGCCGGGCTGGCCGCCGGATTCAACGACAGCCAATACACCTGGCTACCGCCGTACGACACCAAAGGGCAATGGCAGACGGTGACAATCCCATTCCAGGAAATCGCGGCAAGCTACGAAAGCGCCGGGTCCAAGCTTGTTGTGAGTGAGAAAGGCTACTACACACGCTTGCTTTTTCACGGCGGCGGCGATCTGGACTGCGATATGGCATTTGATAATTTCCGGGTGGTGCAAAGGAGGTAAATGAATGGCGCGGCTCAATAGTTAGTTGCAAAGCAAAAGATTGGAAAGTACTTGTATATGGCGTGTAGCGATTAGTCTACACCTGCAACGTTTTTGCGCTATACCGGCACTTAATGGTATACAGTATTTTTGTATTATAATTAACGTTGAGTATCACAAATAGCCCCCGACCGTATTGGCCGGAGGGCTATTTTTTTGGCAGGGTTTAGGCTTGACTTCTTTTTAGTTAGCGTTTCGGTTTTAATATCAGGGAAGTTATTGGCTCGAAAATCAGGGATAGCCTTTGGTTCCGGGCTTTCCTGAAAATGGTTGTTGTGTTTGAAGGGTTATTGAAAAACCCGGTTATTGTTTAATTTTAACTGGATATCGTCCTGGTGGCAGCCGGAAAACGAACGCGAAATAAAAGGGTGTCACTTAAGAAATGCTTAACAAACCATTAACGGAACCCTTAAATGCATTGTGAGAGGAAAATTTTTGCCGTTTTCCTGCAACCTCTTATGAAATTCAGCTCTATTCTCTTTTTAATCTCGTTGCTTATTTTATCGGGCATGGACTGCGCCGCACAAACCCAATCCTACGGAATCGGTTTTGAAAGCTTCGAAGTAGTGCAGGATAAAAGGACCGGCCTCGACCTAAGCCCGGAAGGCCCCGTTTGCTTCGACGGCGACTTTGAGCTGTCCTTTGAACTGTCATTTCTCAGAAACAAAAAGACCTATTTTGGATACATTGTCCGCGTCATCGGCGACGACCGACAGAATATCGACCTGATCTACGACAACAGTTCCGTCAACCAGGACCATTTCAAGCTCATCATCGGCGAACAGTTTTCGCCCGTCGCGTTCGATTTCCGCGGCGACAACCTTTTCTCTAAGTGGAACCGTATTACTTTGCGTTTTCAGAAAAAGCAGCGGCAGATTACTGTCATCTACGGCAATCGGAGTTTTTCTCAACCGGTCAAATATGCAGCGAAAGGTTGTTATAAAATTCTTTTCGGGGCAAATCAATACAAGGAATTCCGAACGACCGATGTGCCACCGATGAAAATCAGGCATGTCGAGCTTCGGGAGAATGGACGACTGGCGTACAATTGGCCGCTGAATGAAACGGAGGGTGTCAAGGCTTCTGAACGAATCCGTCGGAGGTCTGCGCTGGCGGCTAATCCTGTCTGGATCAGAAAGCTGCATTACGAGTGGAAATTGCTAGAAACCGTCACCTTGAAAGGTTATGTGAGGGTAGGGTTTGATGAAAAAGGCAGCAACGTGTTTCTGGTCGCAGAGGATTCGCTCGTGCGGTTCAGTTTGGCTGGTAACCGGTTGACACCAATGCCCTATCGGAGCGGCAAGCAACCAGTTTACGTCGATAATCAGGTCTTGTTCGATAGTCGCAGAAACCGCTTGTACAATGTGTTTTTGAATGAAAAGCAGGTTTCCGCATTCGATACCGCGAGCCGGAGCTGGGACAAAAGTAATATCGCACCACAGGCCAAGACCTATTATCTGCATGCGAACAAGTTCCTTTCCCCAGCGGATTCGTCCATTTACCTGCTGGGGGGCTACGGACACCTTGCATACAAGAAGGAAGTGCAGCGTTATCATTTACCCTCCGGCACCTGGCAACAAGTGCCTCTGCAAGATTCGCTGTTCGCCCCACGCTACCTGGCCGCGTTGGGCGCCACACGTACAGGTGCATACGTCATCGGAGGTTATGGCAGTTCCACCGGCCAGCAAATGCTCAATCCCCGGAATTGGTATGATCTGCTGTACTTCGACCGTGCCGAACGAAAATTTACCAAAATGTATGAGCTGGAAGTGCCCAAGGAGGACTTTGTGTTCGGTAATTCGATGATTATCAATGAAAAAGACAGCTCATATTACGCACTGATCTTTCCAAAGCACCGGTATAGCTCAGAACTGCAACTGATTCGTGGCTCGCTTACTCGGCCGGAGTATACAAGAGTCGGTTCCAAAATTCCTTATCAATTTGTTGACATTGAGTCATTTGTTGATCTGTATTACGACAAGGCCAACGAGCGGTTTGTGGCTGTGACGCTTTACAGGGATGCTAATTTGCAAACGAAGGCCGCTATTTACTCGCTCCACGCCCCGCCATTGGAAACAATCGACCCAGGAGCGGCATCGACTGCAAACGCAGCTGGCGGCGGCCTTTGGATTATTGGGGCGGTGATTGGCGGGTTAGCGCTTGTGTACTGGTTGTATCGCTACATGCCGGGGCAACTGGGCAAACAAAAGGCAACCAAAGCGCCGGTAGTCGGGCCGGTGCAGGTGGAAGAGGCGTCCTTGGCAGCTGATTCAGGCGCGCTGGCACATGAGGAGGAGGTGGCCGAAAAGGCGGTGCCATACAAGAGCTGTATCCTTCTTTTCGGGAATTTGCAGCTCTATGACGAGCATGGAAATGAAATTACGAAACAATTCAGCCCGTTGGTAAAGGAGCTATTCCTGGTAATATTGCTGTATTCGATCCGTGGGGATGGTATCAGCTCCGAAAAATTGAAAGAGCTTCTCTGGTTCGATAAACCTTCGGAAAGTGCCCGAAACAACCGTTCGGTGAACATCGCCAAGCTGAAAGCGATCCTCGACAAAATGAGGCATTGTCAGGTATCGAAAGAAACCGGCTATTGGAAGATCAACATCGATTACGATAAGATCGACGTTGACTATATACATTACCTTTCGCTCATCGGCAACAAGAAACTACTCACCAAGGAAACTATCACAGAGCTTGCGAGTATTACCAGGCGCGGAAACTTCCTCGCGAATGTCGAATACGAATGGCTCGACAGTTTCAAATCCGAGATATCCAACGAAATTGTGGATGCTTACCTGCGCTACGCCGCCTCCGTCAAGGTCTCGGACGACGCGGAATTCCTCGTTAACCTTGCCAACAACGTTTTCCACTTTGATCCGGTGAACGAAGAGGCGATGATATTAAAATGTAAGGCATTGGCGTACTTGGGCAAACATTCCCTGGCGAAAACGACGTTCGAAAACTTCGCCCGCGAGTACAATCGTATTTACGGCGAGGATTTCCGGAAGGACATGCCGGAGGTTTTGCATTCATGATGGTGGGTCGCGAAAATTTCGACGGGTAAAAAAACAGAGACCGCCAAGCGGCGGCCTCTGTTCAAATCACTTAACCCTCATAAAATATTATCCTTACTTAAAAAAACGGGAACTGCTCACACGGCAGCCCCGTCTAAATACAACCGTACCTCAAACATTTATTTGCTCTTGCCGCTTCCCGCCGTTGTGCCGTTGGGGCTCTTTTGTCCGGTCAGCATTTTCAATTCGTTCAATTCGTTTCGTAACTCCGCAATCTGTGCGGTCTGGCCTTTCAACTCCTTCACTGCTTCGATCAGGTGAGGAATAAGTCCGTTGTAGTTCATGGACTTATAGCCATTGTCGTCTGTATTGACCAATTCAGGAAACAACTTTTCCACCTCTTGGGCGATAAGGCCAGTTTGCAAGGTTTGAGTTCTTGTGGTATCCAGCCATCGGTAAGAATATCCCTGTAACTGCGATATTTTCGCTAAGCTGGCAGACAGGTTTTTGAAATCAGTTTTAAGCCTTTTGTCGGATGTCAGGTAGTAGTTATCCATGTAGACCGTACCGTTTTTGTTGGCGACTAGCAACCATTTCCCGCCGGAGTAGAGACCTATTTCATTATCATTTGCCATTCCTACAAAGCTTTCTGCGACACCGGATGAGTTGTTAAAGTAGACCCGAGCCGTTGTGTTGCTATGTTTAATTCTAAGGGGGCTATCAATGTCAAGAATGTACATCGGAGACTTAGAATTTGGGCCAATCCCGACTTTGCCGTTTTTTAGAACCGTAAGGGCATTGCTGCGATTAGCGTTATTAATACCGTTGCCAATTTCGAAAAGTCTGTCCTCGCTGGTGTTGTGAATGGGGTCTGAATTGTCGTTGTAAGATCCCACAGAGATCGAATTCGCGACCTTTGCGATGGTACCAAGACCAAGTGCAATCGCGGCATTTCCTCCCGCCCATGTATCTTTGCCTGCTGCAAAAGAATTTTCACCAATTTGAGGGTTTTCCCAAAAGTCATTGGAAACATATCCTACTCTAAATGCCGCTTTTTTTGGATGCCAGATCAACCTTGAACCAGTGCCCACGGTGGGAAATATATCACCCTTTAATGGATCGCCTAGTAGAACCATAGGGTTGTAGTTAGACAATTTTTTTGTTTCTATTGAGTAGAGCGCGTAGGGAACACTTCGTAGTCGTGTGACGCCAAGATCAACGAAAGCTGGTGGGTTATTTGGACCCGTACTAATTTCTGTTTGTAAAAATAGATTCCCGTGTTCCCAGTCTATTCCGGCCAGTGATCCACCAGTCCCAATGTACGTATCGAAAGAACCGAAAGAATTTGTGATCGCTTCTTTTTCTTCCGAGAACACAACTTCACCCGCCGGATCGTCTCTATGAATAGTAAATCGCAATTGAATAGAACCGTTAGCTATGACTTTGCCGTCGGCATTTCTTGCAACACCCTGAAAGTTGAATGACCTATGCACTTGGGAGAACGCAACAGTCGTAGCAACTCCCAGCAAAAAGACAACCGCAAACAACATCTTCCCCAGCGAGGTATAAAACCATCTTCGCTTAACTATCAAATATATCCTGCCACGGAAAAGCATTAATGATCCATTTCTCATAAACCAGCTTGAATAAATGTGTGACTTGAATGTTTGCCTATTCGATGTTTGAAAAACAGAGACCGCCGAACTGGCGGCCTCTGTGTGAACCGCAGCTTAACCCCTCACTGAAAAGTGTGTCTTACACCTTTTCTGCCGACGGGAGTCTCTATCTGAATAATGAAAGAGCCCGGATTCGGTAGCAAGATGGAAGTCTCACTCGCTGGCGATTCTATATGGACCAGCTTGTTCCCAAGCTGATCGTAGAGGAATACACGTTGAGTTTTTTCTGGTAGCACAAGGCTTATTTTGTTCTGCCTGGAAGGATTCGGGTAAACGACGAACCTGTCGAGGCTTTCTTTTTCGTGGATAAGGGAAATGATCTTGCTGTATGTGTAGGAGTCATCGAAGTCTACCTGGCGCAGGCGATAGTAGCTGGTTGTGTTAAATGTCTCGTCCACAAACCGGTAACTCTGTGCCGTGTTGCTATTCTTCGCGCCGTCTACCCAAGCCAGCAATTCCCATTTTTTTGCATCGGTTGATTTTTGTATTTCGAACCCCAGGTTATTTAATTCTTCTGCTGTTTTCCATTGCAGCTCGGCGTGGCCGGAAGCGGTAAGCCGGGCCTCGAAACTGATCAGCCGGACAGGCAGTGCCGACAGTTCTGCAAACGTATTGAGATTCCCCAGTACCCACGTTACGCTCACCCCATTGGCGGAACCGGAAGCGCTGGCGGCATATATCCCGCCGGGAGATATTGATTGTGCCCATACGTGGGAAGCTGATAACATCGTGAACAGTATAAAAAATCGGTGTTTCATCTGGTGCTCAATTGACAGTTGATAGATGCGTAACCGGCCGGTCTGCGAAATCAATGACGGAATATCGGGAGGGAGATTCTCGTTCAAAGAAAATAATAAACGATCGGCCTGGAACGGACGAGTAAACGGTATTTTTCGTGGTTCTGAAATCCTATTTGCCCATCCACTTCCCTCCATTTGTGACATAGAACAGCTTGTACCCGCCGCATGCCTGCTCCCTAACCGCGGATTTGCCTTTTGATCATTGAGCCAGTAACACTGCTCATCGATTTATGAAATCTCTTCTGAACACGCCAAGTTGCCTGCTCCAACCCGCACTCGGGGCTGGTCAGTATTCATACAAACACAACTAAGCGATGGAAAAAAAGGATTTACTAAAAATTGTCTTTGCGTTGTTTCTGGTGACTTTTTTTGCCGGGAAGATAAATAGGGAAACGGCTCCCCCGCCTCCAAAAGGTAAGGAGGTAGCACAGCCACACCTTACGCCGAAAAAGGAGCTAGAAGGAAGCAATGTCGACAACGCGAAGATCATGCAAATCATCTCCGAGCGCGAATATCATATTACAAAGGATGCCCAGGGACGTCTCCAGAGCCCGAACCGCGAGCAGAATCTCCGGGCATACTATAAGCCGGGAAGATTGACTATCGAAAATCGCCGGGCCGACGCGGGAAATCATTTCAGCCTACAATTAATTAATAAGGGAATTTATGCCGATGGCGAAAAGCTGTACACGCCGGAGATAAATGCTGCGCAGGAGCCTTCATCCAATGAGTTGAAAATCGCACATGGCGCTTTTACGGAGGAATTTATTAATACGAAGGAAGGGATCAGGCAGAATTTTGTGATCCACAGGGCTCCGAAGGGAACCAAGCATCTTGCGGCGCATCTTCGTGCCGAAGGTCTGGAAGTAGAGGATCGCGGGAACGATGAACTGCGCCTTTATGCAAACAGCGGCGGTGAAAAACGTCTTCGATTGATTTATAATGATATTCACTGCTGGGATGCTAACGGAAAGGTGCTGGAATCATCGCTTGGTTTTCGGGACGGGGAAATTGTTCTGGATGTGAATGCAGCAGAGGCAGACTACCCGGTCACAATCGATCCTATTATTGCCAACGGAAATCCCGGTAATGCTGCCGCAACGGTGCAGGGCGACCAGAGCGCCGCGGGATTGGGCTGTTCCGTGTCCAGTGCAGGCGATGTGAACGGTGATGGTTACAGCGATGTCGTGGCTGGGGCCTACGCTTATGATAATAGTGAAGCAAATGAAGGGGTCGCGTTTGTTTTCCACGGATCTGCCGCTGGAATTTCGTCGACGCCCGCCATTATTCTGGAAGCCAACCAGGCAGGCGCGCAGTTTGGATTTTCGGTAGCGGGGGCGGGGGATGTGAACAACGATGGTTTCAGTGATGTGGTGATCGGTGCACCCAAATATTCGAATGTTGAGGTGGAAGAGGGAGCGGCGTTCGTTTATTATGGATCGTTGTCCGGCTTGTCGCAATCGTCGGTAACGGTCCTGGAATCGGGTCAGGATAATGCGAATAGCGGCTATTCTGTCGCGACAGGCGGTGATGTAAACCGGGATGGATTCAGCGATGTGCTCGTAGGGGCTCCATTTTTTGATATGGGTGAAGACAATGAAGGTGTTATTTTCGTATACAATGGTTCCGGAACCGGCGTAGCTAATGTTGCGGTGAGTTTCGGGCAAAGCAATTTTGCAGGAGGAATGCTTGGATTTTCCGTCGCTTGTGCGGGTGATGTGAACGGCGATGGATACAGTGATGTGATAGCCGGGGCGCTTGGTTATGAGGATCAGGCGGTGTCCAATACAACCGGTGCTGCATTTATTTACCATGGTTCGGCAATCGGATTTTCTTTTAATAAAAAACTATGGGCCAATACGGATGCCAATATGGGATTCTCGGTAGCAGGAGCAGGTGATGTGAATGGCGATGGATACAGCGATGTGGTCGTAGGCGCGAACAAACACCGGGAAGACGATGGAGCTGCGTATGTATTCCATGGTTCGGCTGTCGGAGTAAATTCCACGATTGCGACCACACTCACGATCGTGGATTCCGACTCGCAAATGGGCAATTCGGTTGCTTGCGCGGGTGATGTCAATGGTGATAATTTTAGCGATATCATCGTAGGTGCACCGAAGTTTTCGGACGGACAAAGCCTCGAAGGTGCCGCATTCATCTACCAGGGCTCGCTTGCAGGGGTAAATGATGTGGCGGTATCTACAATCCAGGGAAACCAGGCTTCTGCAAGTATGGGTTTCTCGGTAGCAAGCGCTGGTGATGTAAATGGGGATGGTTACAGCGACGTTTTCGTAGGTGCTTACACGTATGATTTGGGCCAAACTACCGAGGGGTGTGCATTTGTGTATCACGGTTCGGCCGCCAGCTCCGCTACTGCATTCAAGATTACGAAGGAAATGAATCAAGCAGATGCATCCTTTGGCTATTCGGTGGCCAGTGCCGGGGATGTGAACGGGGACGGTTTCAGCGATGTAATAGTAGGTGCACCGCTATTCGATCAGGGCGAGGTGGATGAAGGCGCCGTTTTTGTATTTCATGGAAGTATTTCAGGTTTGTTGTTCGTCGGCGGAAGCTTTGAGGGAAACCAGCAGGGTGCGCGAATGGGTTTCTCGGTAAGCTGTGCAGGTGACATGAATGGTGATGGCTTCAGCGATGTGATCGTGGGGGCGCCGGTCTATAATAATGGAGAGGCAAACGAGGGTGCAGCATTCATCTTTAAAGGGGATGCCACAGGCGTCAGCTTTGGTTGGTGGCAATTGATTTTGGATGCTGATCAGGAGGATGCTCGTTTTGGTTATTCGGTTGCTGGAACCAGTGATGTGAATGGCGACGGGTACAGCGATGTGATCGTGGGTGCGATATTGTACGATCACGACCAAATTGATGAAGGAGCGGCATTTGTCTACTACGGCTCTTCGCAAGGTATTGACCTTTCTCCCAGCGAGCCCATTAATCACGATCAGTCAGGTTCTATCATGGGATACGCTGTAAATGGTGCGGGAGATTTAAATGGCGATGGTTATAGTGACGTAATTGTAAGCGCGCCCGGATATACGCAAACCCAGGATGGTGAGGGAATAGTGTTCGTTTACTACGGTTCGCCAACTGGGATCAATTACAATACGAGCCAGTCATTTGTGGGAAATCAATTACAGGCTAACCTGGGCTCCGCCGTGAGTGGAGCAGGAGATGTGAATGGCGACGGTTTCGGCGATATTGTGATCGGTGCAGTAGGGTATTTTAATGGAGAACTCAACGAAGGAGCGGCACTCATCTACCATGGTTCCGCTGCCGGTGTGGGCAAGGACCCTACTATAATTTTAGACAATAACCAAAGCGATTCTCGCATGGGCTACGCGGCCGCGAGCGCGGGAGATGTGAACGGTGATGGTTACAGCGATATCATTGTGGGAGCCTACGCCTACAACTTCGGCAATGGCGAAGAGGGTGTTGCTTTTGTGTACCACGGCTCGCCAACAGCCATGGACGCGCATGCCGAAGCGACCATAAGGTTAAATCAGGTAGGAGCCCAGTTTGGCTTTGCGGCAGCCGGTGCAGGTGACGTGAATGGCGACGGATACAGTGATGTGATCATCGGTGGACGTCATTACGTGAATGGACAAAACAATGAGGGAGGTGCATTTGTATATCTTGGCAATCAAGGCAATGCGGCGGGTACCCGCAACAACCTGCTCCTGTACAACCCCGACCTCGTCAATCTGATCGATCACAGTACCGTTGCCAAGGCCGAGTTTGGAATCGGATTGCGGGAGAAGTCGTTTTTGGGACGGACGAACGCTAAGCTGGTCTGGGAGTCCGGGAAGGAGGGAGAGAGCTTTTCGAACGTGCCGATCACAAACAGCACGCAGTTTACGGGGCAAAATGCGGGTTACACGGACCTGGGTACCTTAGGTATTCAGCTAATGGACATCGTTGTCAAACAAGGCAAAGCGACGAAGGTCCGCGCCAGAACCAAATATGATCCCGTTACAGCCATTACCGGCCAAATGTACAGCCCGTGGCGGTATATTGTCACCTTGTCGTCCGGCGGGAGTGTGAATGAGGGGACGCCGCTTCCTGTGACCCTGGTGAGCTTTGTGGCCAGGGCGGTAGAAAAGCAGGTGGATCTCGAATGGGTCACTTCGTCGGAAATCGATAGCAAAAGCTTTGAAATTCAGAGAAGCGTTGATGGGAAAAGCTGGATGACTATCGGTGAAGTAGCAGCGAGGAATGAGGCTAACGGGGAGAATCGGTACAATTTTGCTGATGGCCAACCGGTTTCAGGAAAGAATTACTACCGGTTGAAAATGGTGGACATTGATCTCAGCTATGCTTTCAGCAGCATTCAGTCCGTGACATTTGATGGGCTCGCAGGCGCCTCGGTGACCGTTTATCCCAATCCAGCATCGCATCAGATACAAATCCAGGGCAATCCCGAAGGCGTTTCTGCATTGCAGCTTGTCAATGCGGCGGGGCAGATCTTTTTCGAAAGCGGCAAGTTTACGCCCGAATTGAATGTGGAGAAACTGCCGGCAGGAACCTATCTGCTTGTGATTTCTTATCAGGATGGGCGACGGGAGTCGGTGAAAATTGCATTGAATAAAGACCTGTAATCATCCACATCTGCTCACGGAAGCAGAAGTGCATTTCGACCTGGATGCACTTCTGCTTTTGTGTAACATCAACAATGACTGAGTTGAAATCCACTACACAACGCCATTCATATGTCCGAGTTTGATGCCGGCGCCGATGACTCACGGATCGGAGATTTGAATGCACCGGCCAGGCCAACCGTAAAATCACCGGTTTGGGCAATGGTGATGCTTGCTTTTTGTGCACTTTTGAGATTTTGTGACCCGATTATTTTTGGTAAAAAGAGACAGGTCACAGTCGAAAAAGGAAGAAATAACTTAAAGTTAATAGGGAAAAAAGAGCGAGGCATTTCGTATCCCGACGGCCATAAGGAGGCTGCCGCTGATTCGAGCCAGGGCATTTTTTACCTGTTTCGGTAAGAGGCGATTTTGGCATACAACTCGGCCGGGCTGAACGGCTTGCTGATGTAATCGTTCATGCCGACGGTGAACGCGATGTCCTTAATATCCATCATGGCCGAAGCCGTGAGTGCGATAATGGGTAATTGCCTGTATTTCTCGCCCGGAAGATGGCGGATATGGTGAGTCGCTTCGTAACCGTCCATTTCGGGCATTTGAAGGTCCATCAGAACGAGATCGTAGTCGTTTGCCTGTACTTTTTCGAGTGCTACGCGGCCGTTTTCGGCGAGGTCATATTGTACATTCCATTGCTTCATGAAATTTTTCATCAGCAAGACATTTATATTATTGTCTTCCACGATGAGCAGTTTCATGCCCTGCAAGTCGAAATGATTGGCGGGTGCTCCGTTGGCGAGTTCGGTGAGGTGCTTTTCGCTGATCGGGAATGACAGGCTGAAATAGAACGCAGAGCCGTTGCCCTGCTCGCTGTCGACGTGGATGTTGCTTTTTTGAAGTTCCAGTAGGCGTTTAGTGATCGTCAGACCCAGCCCGGAGCCGCCGTATTTCCGGGTTGTGTCGGATGTGGCCTGCGTAAAACTGTCGAAGATGTTTTCCAGTTTTTCGGGCGGGATGCCGATACCGGTATCCTCTACACGAAAGTCGATCGTGACATGTTTATCCGCACGTGCCGATACCGCTGCGGAAATGGTGACTTTGCCGCTTTCAGTGAATTTTACCGCATTGCTGACCAGATTCGTCAGTATTTGTCCCAGCCGCGTAGGGTCGCCCACCACCATGATATTGACATCATTACTCACTTTCAGTTTCAACATAATGCCCTTTTCGTTGGCCTTTTGCAGCACACCCGAACGGATGTTTTCAAGCAACGCGAGTACATTGAAATCAACTTCCTCAAACTCAATTTTGCCGGCTTCGATCTTGCTGAAATCCAGAATGTCGTTGATCAGTACCAGGAGGTTTTCTGCCGAGAATTTTAGAATGTTCAGATACTCCATTTGCTCAGGTTTGGGGTCTTGCTGCAAAAGCAAATGGGTAAAACCAATCACCGCGTTCATGGGCGTTCGGATCTCGTGGCTCATCGTCGAAAGGAATTGTGACTTGGCAACGGCGGCCATTTCAGCCTGTTCCTTTGCTTTGATCAGCTCCTGCTCGGCTTTTTTCTGCTCGTCGATGTCCATAATGGCGCCGTAAAGCTTCGTCACCCTGCCACCGGAATCGATCAGCGGCTTGCCGATCGCATGGATGAATTTTACGCGGCCATCGGGTAAAACGATCCGCAGATGGAAACTGGCCGGTTTCAGTTCATTGATCGCGTCGCGGATATGCGATTTGTAAAGAAGCATATCGTCGGGATGGATCATTTTAGAGAAAAGCTCGGTTTCCGGCCCGGCGCTCCCGGGTTCAAGGCCGAAAATGCGGAATGCTTCGTCCGACCAATAATTCTGGCCCGTAATGAGATCGGCCTCCCAACTGCCGCTGTGCGTGAGCTGCTGGGACTCGGCGAGCATGGCTTCGTTCCGACGGATCAGTTCCTCGGCCCTTTTGCGGTGCGTAATGTCGTGCCAGACAACCAGGAGCACCTTTTTGCTGCTGATCATGACCGGATTCAGGGTCACTTCAACGGGGAATTCCTCGCCATCCATTCGCTTATGGACCCATTCAAAACGATTGTATCCGTTTTCATAGGCGAGCCGGTCCATTTCAATGGATTTTTCGGAGGAACGCCGGCCATCAGGCTGGAATTCGGGCGAAAACCGCGCCGGATGAATAGAAAGCAATTCACTTTTATTTTTGCATTTCAGCATTTTGACGGCCGCCTCGTTGCAATCCGTAATCCCGCTTTCGTCCAATAGTAAATGCGCATCGGTGGAATATTGAAAGATTACACTGAGTTTTTCTTCCACCAGTTTTCGCTGGGTGAGGTCCTGCAAAACGCCATCGAGTTTGCCGGGTTGTTCTTTTTGCATCATATTGTCATGAATATCGCTGACAGAACCCACCATTCGTTCGGGTTTGCCGTTTTCAAACCGCACATTTCCACGGCATTCGAAATAGCGGTAATCGTTATTTTTGGTTTTTAGTCTTACATGTACCAGATACGGTACATTGTTTTCGAGCTGTTCGCGTATGGCATCGGCGACGATACTTTTGTCTTCTGGATGTACCAGTTTTTGCGTAAATGATTCATAGCCAGTCGGAATTTCGCCCGGCTGGTAGCCCAGAAGTTCGAAAAACCGGTCGGACCACACTTGTTTGCCCGTGTTGAAATCCCAGTCCCATATCCCGGCGTTGATCCCGGAAATGACCATATCGAGCGATTCGGCAGAGAACTTGGATGGCATAGCGGACATATAGAATTAATTCGTATAAAATTAAAACAATTCCCCAATCTCAATGCAATTAAAAGAAGCTTGCCGGTATTTTTTACCAAATGTGGTATCCCAAAAATTCAAGCAATTGAAATGCTTAACTTTAGCACGACTGCAATCACATGCCTTTAATTTAATAAAATAACCTTTTGATTTTTTAGTCTGCCCAGTTGATAAACTGATCGTGGAGGATTTCAGGGTAAGCGCAATCTTTATCTGTCCGTGAAAAATTTACGGTCAATTTGTTAGCCCTAACCTCAACTGCACGCTAATGATGGCTACTTCGAAAATAATTTCGGTTCTTTATGTTGACGACGAAATTCACAACCTCAATTCGTTTAAGGCAACATTCCGAAAAGAATTTAATGTACTCGTTGCAGGATCTGCTATTGAAGCACTCAGAATATTGGATGAGAATTTAGTACATATAGTGATCAGCGACCAGCGAATGCCTGACGTCACTGGCGTGGAGTTTTTAAGAGAAGTTTTGCTTCGATGTCCGGATGCATCGCGGGTACTGTTGACAGGATTCACGGAAGTTAGTGCCATTAGTGAAGCGCTAAGCAAAGGCGAAGTGCATTACCGGATGGAAAAGCCGTGGGATGAAGATCAGATCCGCGACGCAATTAACGGTTCTTATGAAATATTCTTGTTGAGAAAGTGCGGTGCAAGGCTTCCGTTGTAGATGTTGCCGGCGAGCTGGACTTCCATTTTGAGACAGAATCTTCTGTCCTGAGTCGCCGATTTGCCGAAATGGATGCGTTGCGACGGCGCACTGAACACCACTAGGCGGAATTGATCAAGGACCGGCTGGGGCACACCGGCACTGGCGGTACGCTCGCATCCCTGCCAGCATTTCTGAGCAATAAATCTTTCAAAACCCTTGCGTTTTAATTTTCAATAAGTTTACTTTGTCTATCATATTTATAGACTAATATTTGTGTGTTTGCCAGATTAACCACCAGTCAGGCACGACATTGTCCAAAATTCTTATCGTACCTATGAAAACGAAAGATGTACTTCTTATCCGGCGTTCACGTCGCGGATGGATGGTGGTTTCCAAATGTCCCCGTTCCACAGCTGCTTGCTGTTCCTGTTGTTGATCCCTCATTTCCTGAATCATTCATAACGGTTTCACCGGTCGGCATAAGAGGCATATGCAGATCCGGAACCCTCATCGCGTATACACCGCCGAAGTGTCGCAGGTGATGCGTATATGTATTAGGGTTAGTATGCCTATGCCTCGATTTCCCATTTTATTATCACAAATAATGATCAAACATCTATTCCGCCTGTTCTTGCTGACGGGCTTGGTATTCACAGGCTTTGACCGTGCTCTGGCGCAGGACGCCATTACCGGTGTGGTTAAGGACGAATCCGGGCAGGGATTGCCCGGCGCAACGGTGGTCGAAAAAGGCTCTGCCAAATATGCCCTGACAGACATCGACGGCAAATTCAGCATTCCGCCGGCCAAGGAGTTTCCATTTACATTGCAAATCAGCATTACCGGTTTCCAGCAGCAGGAAATCGAGATTTACGAACAACCCGCCGAGGCGGTGGAAGTGGTGCTTAAGACCGCTAACCTGCTCGACGAGGTGGTGGTAGTGGGCTACGGAGAGCAAAAGCGGAAGGACATTACCGGTTCGGTGGCTTCGGTTCCGATTGAAATTAAAAGCCAGCCGGTTGCATCGGTAGAGCGGCTGTTACAGGGCTCCGTGGCGGGCGCGGTGGTGACGCAAACGTCCGGGCAGCCGGGCGGAGGCGTGAGCGTGCAGATACGCGGTAACAACTCGATCACCGCGGGAAGCGATCCATTGTATGTCATAGACGGCTTTCCCATTAACAACGACTACAACCTCACCGACGCCGGTGTTACGAACGGTTCGAAGATCAACCCGCTTTCTTCCATTAACACGGCGGATATCGAAAACATCGACGTGCTGAAAGATGCTTCTGCCACAGCGATTTACGGTTCGCGCGGGGCGAACGGGGTCGTGATTATCACCACCAAAAGCGGGAGCAAAAACAAATCGTCTATCAATTATGACGCCTTTTACGGTTCGCAAAAAGTACTGCGCACGTTGCCATTGCTCAATGCCGCACAATGGTGGCAGCTGCGCAAGGACGCGGCGGGCAACTCAGGGAAAACGGCCTCTGTGCCTACTATCGCGGGTTATTCGCTCGATACCACCGGCGTGGGTACCGACTGGCAGGATGCCGCTTTCCGTAGCGCGTCCATTCAGAGCCACAACCTTTCGATTCTCTCGGGATCGGACAAAACGAAGCTTGCGATTTCGGGTAACTATTTCAAACAGAATGGTATCCTGCAAAATACGGACTTCCGCCGTTTCTCGGCGAGGATCAATCTGGACCACCAGTACAGCGATCGCCTGCGCATTTTCACAAGCCTGAATGCGAGCAACACCAAGGCAAATGTGGCGCCGGCCGCCATCGTGGCCAACCTGCTGCTGACGCCGCCCGCATTGCCCATTTACCAGAATGACGGCTCATTTGTCGTGAACAGCCCATTCGAATCGGCTTTGCAAAACCCCATTAACTCGCTTTATAACCAGCTGAACGAGACGATTACCAACCGGTTTTTGGGCAATGTTTCGGGTGAATATACCCTTGCGGAGGGCCTGAAAGCGAAAGTGCTGATCGGTGCAGACATTGTGGGCAACAAGCAGAACCGTTACCTGCCTAGTACTACGTCGGAAGGTCAGGCGCTGAGCGGTAATGCGATTGTAGGGTCGATTTTTACGACCAACTGGCTGAACGAGAATACGATAAGCTACGACAAGGAGATTAACGAGAAGAACAAAATCAATGCGGTAGCGGGTTTTACGGCACAGGTTTCCCAAACCAAAGGGGCCATTGCGGAAGCGGCCGGCTTCGCGACAGACGATTTTGAATATAACAACCTGGCAACAGGTATTACCAACATCGCACCCCGCTCGCTGGCCGATAAATGGGCCCTGGCGTCGTATCTGGGCCGGATCAACTACATTTTCGACGAGCGCTACCTGTTCACATTCACCGTGCGTGCGGATGGTTCGTCGAAATTTGGTAGCGGCAACAAATGGGGTTATTTCCCGTCGGCGGCGATCGGCTGGAATGTGAATGAGGAAAAATTCTTCCAGCGGTTCAAAAAGATCAGCCTGCTGAAACTGCGACTCAGCGCCGGACAGACTGGTAATCAGAGCATTCCGTCGTACCAGTCGCTGTCGCAGCTCAGCTATTTCCGTTACAACTTCTCGAATACGACCGTCTCCGGCTTTGCGCCCAATACGGTGCCGAACCCGAACCTCGGCTGGGAAAAAACATTCCAGACAGACTTTGGAGTGGACCTGGGTTTATTTAAAAACCGCATCAACATTATCGCCGACTATTACTACAAGAAAACGACCGATTTGCTGCTAACACGCACCGTTCCAGGTACTTCCGGGCTTTCGGATTTCTATAATGGCCAGGCGTCCGTGGTGTATCAGAACATTGGAGCAGTGTCGAATCAGGGTATTGAGTTATATGTCAATTCAAGGAACCTGGAAGGTGCTTTCAAATGGAACACGATTTTTATTGTTTCAAAAAACACCAACAAAATCCTGAGCCTGGGCGACGGTGTGGACCAGATCATTCCGGTCATTTCCGCGCCATCCATTGCGAAAGTGGGCTATCCGCTGGGTTCATTCATCGTGTACCAAACCGACGGAATCATTCAGGAAGGTGATGCGCCGCTGACGCCGCAGCAAAACAAAAGCCCGGGCGGCCAGAAGTACAAGGACATTAACCGTGACGGCGTGATTACCCAGGCAGGCGACCGGGTGGTAGTGAAAAACCAGCCGGCATTAACAGGCGGTATCACCAACACATTCAATTACAAGGGATTTGACCTCACGATTTTCTTCCAGGCATCGCTTGGCGGCAAGCTCTACAATGCGAACCGCGCCAACCTTGAACTCGGAACAGGCTACGTGAATGCTTCCACCGTGGTACTCGACCGCTGGACGCCGACCAACACGAACACCGACGTGAAGGCAGCCTACCAGGACCCCGCGATCACGATTTCCGACCGGTTTATCGAAGACGCGACTTACTATCGCCTGAAAAACCTCTCGCTGGGCTACAACTTCCCGAAAGAGCTGTTGTCGAAACTGCACATTGAAAACCTCCGCATTTACGTATCGGCGCAAAACCCGAAAACCTGGACAAAATACACCGGTTTCGATCCCGAAGTGAGCCTGAACGGGCAGTCGCTGATCAACAAGGGCGTGGATCAGGGCGTGTATCCGAACAACAAATCGTACCAGGCAGGTCTGTCCCTCACATTCTGATAACCACCATTCAAAATTGATTGAAATGAAAGCATTTAAATATATTCTGTTGGGTTTCACGGCATTTGCGTCGCTTTCCTGCGAGGAATTCCTGAAAGAGGAGCCCGAGGCATTTTTGTCAGAAGAGCAGTATTACAAGACGCAGGCGGATGCCGTCAATGCCGTGAATGCGGTGTATTTCTTCCTGAATTCGGGAGGGTCTTCGGTTCAAACGCCTTATAATACGCTTTTTAACACGGGTATGAACATGGCAGGCGACGACGAAGATCCGGGGCCGGGTGCCACCAATCCCGACGTGCGTTCGCTATCCGTGCTGGCGCATTCGTCCACCAATCTTCGGATTTACGAAATCTGGCAGCAGCATTATGCCGCTATCAAAAAAGCGAATGTGGTGCTGGAAAAAGTGCCTGCCATTCAGTTTGATGAGGCTCTGAAAACGCGTTTGCTGGGTGAGACCAAATTCCTGCGTGCATTGTATTATTTCAACCTGGTGCGCTTGTATGGCGACGTTCCGTTGATTCTCGAATACCAGAAATACGTGAATGCATCGGATTATGAAGTCGCCAAATCGCCATCGGCGGACATTTATGCGCAAATCGAGAAAGACCTTACGGAAGCCGCAGCCGTGCTTCCGGCTAGCTATGCGTCGCCGAATGTGGGGCGTGCCACGGCCGGTGCTGCCAAGGCGTTGCTTGCGAAAGTGTACCTGGCGGAGGCTTCGTTTCCGTTGAAAGTGAGTGCAAAATACCAGTCGGCGGTGAACAAGGCGGAGGAAGCGCTGTCGGCTGCTGACGGCGGTACGGGAAATTATGGTTACGACCTTGTTACGAATTATGCCGAAGTTTTCCTGCCTGCATTCAAAAACAACAAAGAGCACATTTTCTCCGCACAATTTAAGTCCAACTCGCTCGCACAAGGCAACAACGAATGGCCACGCTCGATCCTGGCCGGCGTGCCGGGCCTGAATGGCAACTACGCCCACATGGTGCGGTACTACACGCAGGGCAACGACAAGTTTTTCAGCGTTTACAAATTGTATAAGCCTGGTGATAAGCGTCGTGACGTTACCTTCGTGAGGAGCTTCACCAGCCCGTCAAACGGCCGCAAGTATTCGCTTCCGATCGTCAATGCGGCCGTACCGAACGATTCGACGCCATTTTGGAATAAATATGCCGATCCTTCATCGACGGCTGTTACAAACCAGTCGGCAGCCAATGTCCCCATTATCCGCTATGCCGAACTGCTGCTGATCCACGCGGAGGCCGAAAACGAAGCGAACGGCCCTACGCAAAAAGCCTACAAATCGCTGAATAGGGTCCGTAACCGCGCGGGCCTGCCCAACCTAACTACCGGGCTGACGAAAGACCAGTTCCGCGACTCGGTATACCTCGACCGTCGCCTGGAACTCACCTACGAATACCAGCGCTGGTTTGACCTGATCCGCCAGCGCGACGCTGCCTACAACAGCACGTTCGTAGCCAACCAGCAAAAAGTAGGCAAAACCAACGCCGCACCGAAGCACGTGTTCTACCCGATTCCGCAGTCGGAAATAGACAATAATGCTTTGCTGAAACAAAACCCGCTTTGGGAATAGGGCAGGCATTCTGATGTGATGGAAAATTGAATCAATGGCAAGCCCCCTTTCGCAAGCGCCCGGGCGGGTGCAAGCGAAAGCGGGCTGCCGGAATCCGGGAAACCGGTTAGTAGTATTTGGGTTTTAAAACACATTCAAAACCGTGTATGATGGGAAAAATTTATCGTCCGTGGAATAAATTATCGCTGGGTGCACTGGCCGTGCTCGCAGCGAGCGGCGTGCATGCGCAATATGCACCGACGCCCGCTTACCAGGGCAAAATCGGTAAAACGGTGGCGGAAACGCAGCAATCGTGGCCGGAGAAGAAAAAAGCCGCCAAAGGCTCGCCCAACGTCGTGTGGATCTTGCTGGACGACATTGGTTACGGCGCCATCAGCACATTCGGCGGGCTGATCAACACCCCGACGCTCGACAGCCTGGCCAACAACGGCTTGCGCTACACCAATTTTCACACTACCGCCATTTGCGCACCCACGCGGGCATCGCTGCTCACCGGCCGCAACCAGCATTCGGTGCATATGGGCCTATTCCCGGAAACGGCCATTGGCACGCCCGGCTACGACGCGATCATCCCGCTTGAAAAAGGTACCATCGCCGAAATCCTGAAAGACAACGGCTACAACACATTTGCATTGGGCAAATGGCACATAACCCCGCTCGCGGACCTCACGCCTGCGGGGCCCTTCAACCGCTGGCCGACAGGGCGCGGATTCGAGCAATTTTACGGGTTTCCATCGCGCGGTAGCATTGATCAGTGGCACCCCGAGCTCTGGGAAGGCACCCACCGCGAGCCCGACCGGCAGGATGGCAAGCATTTCAACGAACTCATCGCCGACCGGGCGATCAGCTATCTGGCGAGCCAGAAATCCGGCAGTCCCGACAAGCCGTTTTTCCTTTATGTGGCAACCGGCGCGGGCCACTCGCCGCATCAGGTTGCCAAAAAATGGTCGGATAAGTACAAGGGCAAGTTCGATGCCGGTTGGGATGCTTACCGGGAGCAGGTGCTGGCCAACCAGATCAGGCTGGGCGTTGTGCCGAAAACCGCCAAAGTGCCGCCGCGCAACCCGGGCGTGAAGGAATGGAGCTCGCTGGGCGCCGATGAGAAAAAGCTCTACGCGCGTTTTATGGAGACATATGCGGGATTTTTGGAACAAACAGACTACGAAATCGGGCGGGTGATTAACCACATCCGGGAAACGGGCGAACTGGATAATACCATCGTGATTGTGTCGGTAGGGGACAATGGCGCGAGCAAGGAGGGGACTTTTGTGGGTACGGTCAATAATTTCGGAACCGGCATTCCGGAGGAAGAGCGCCTGAAAAAGAACATTGAGCAAATCGATCTCATCGGCACTGAGTTTTCCAAAGTAAACTATCCGCTCGGCTGGGCCGCGGCAACCAACGTGCCATTCCGCCATTGGAAGCAGGATGCGAATTCGGAAGGTGGTACGCACAATCCGCTCATCGTTTTTTATCCAAAGGGAATCAAGGAAAAAGGAGGAATCCGCAACCAGTACGGGCATGTTTCCGACATTCTGCCTACCACACTCGAACTGCTGAACATCAAGGCGCCCGCCGTTTTGAACGGTATCAAACAAGACCCGATCGAGGGCACCAGCCTGGCTTACAGCCTCAATGACGCCGGCGCGAAAAGCCGCCATACGGTCCAATACTACGAGATCCGCGGCTCACGGTCGATTTACAAGGACGGGTGGAAGGCAGGTTCTCTGCACGTGAAAGGCCAGGATTTTGAAAAAGACAAATGGGAGCTTTATAATGTCAATGAAGATTTCAACGAAACCAACGACCTGGCAGCATCCAATCCGGGCAAGTTGAAGGAGCTGAAAGCATTGTTCGATAGTGAAGCTTTGAAATACAACGTTTACCCGCTCAAAGACGGAACGGAGCCATTTACATTACCGACGGCCTATAACCATGTGGACAGGGTAGTGCTGTACCCAGGCCAATCGACGATCATCGACATCGCCAGCCCGTTTGCATTGAAACGCTCGTTTTCTATCATCGCGGATGTGGAGTTGTCGGGCGTGCAGGCAGAAGGTGTGCTGCTATCGAGAGGCGGAGCGGCGGGCGGGCTGAGCTTTTTTATCCAAAATCAGAAACTGCATTTCACCTACGCCGTGGGCGATGGCAACAAATATGTGGTAAGTTCCGCAAACGCCACGCTGCCGGCCGGAAAGGCAGAACTCAAAGCAAGCGTGCAATATGATCAGAATGGCGGCGGCGCGGTTACTTTGTATGTCAATAATTCCAAGGTAGGGGAAGGGACGCTTCCGAAAACCTCGGATGCATTGTACCTGCATGAAGGCGTGAACGTAGGTTTTGATGACCTTACGCCGGTAGGGGACACCTACAAAGTGCCTTTTGCATTTACCGATAAGATAAGGAAAGTAACCATCGACCTCGCCCCGGCGCAGCAGGCACATCTGGGTGCGAAATAGCGCCAGACAGCAATGTAACAACCTCATTATGTATAAACTAACCCTTACAATTCTTCTGGCGGTGCTCACCGCCGCCATGTCCCCGGCCACTGCGCAGGACCGTCCGAATATCCTCTGGATTGTCAGCGAGGATAATACCGTTCTGCTGGGCAGCTACGGCGATCAATTTGCCACCACGCCCAACCTGGACCAGTTTGCGGCCGGAAGCATCCGCTACAAAAATGCATTTTCGACGGCTCCCGTGTGTGCACCTTCGCGTAACACGCTCATTACCGGCATGTACCCGCCATCGCTGGGCACGGAGCACATGCGGAGCGTGTACCCGTCGCCGGCATTCGTGAAGTTTTTCCCGAAATACCTCCGGGAAGCGGGCTACTATACCACCAACAATGCCAAAAAGGATTACAACACGCCCGACCAAACCGACGCCTGGGACGAATCGAGCAACAAGGCGACTTACAAGAACCGGAAACCGGGACAGCCGTTTTTTGCGGTATTTAATCTGAATGTGTCTCACGAAAGTTCGCTGCACGAGCCATTGCCTGCATTGAAGCACGATCCCGAAAAAGTGCCGCTGCCGCCATATCACCCGGCGACCCCGGAGCTGAAACACGACTGGGCGCAATACTACGATAAGCTGGAAGAAATGGACCGGCAATTCGGGCGCTTATTGCAGGAATTGAAGGACGAAGGGCTGGCCGAAAATACGATCGTTTTTTACTATGCCGACAATGGCGGTGTGCTGGCGCGCAGCAAGCGGTTTATGTATGAATCGGGTTTGCATGTGCCGCTAATTGTCCATTTGCCGCCGAAATACGCGCATTTGGCCAGCCAAAAATCGGGTACGGTGTCGGACAGGCTGGTGACGTTCCTGGATTTCGCGCCTACGGTGCTGAGTCTGGTGGATATTAAAGTGCCGGAATATATGCAGGGAGGCGCATTTTTGGGCAAACAACAGAAGCCGGAGCCTCCGTATGCATTCGGTTTCAGGGGCAGAATGGACGAGCGGATCGATATGTCGCGGTCGGTGCGGGACAAGAAGTTTCGGTATATCCGGAATTACCTGCCCAATAAAATTTATGGTCAATACCTGGAATACCTGTGGCGTGCGCCGTCGGTGAAGTCGTGGGAAGAGCTCTACAAGGCTGGAAAACTGAATGCCGTGCAGTCGAAATTCTGGGAAGCGAAGCCTGCCGAAGAACTTTTTGACGTAGACGCCGATCCGCACAATATCAAGAACCTGGCGGACGATCCGAAATATAAAAAGGATCTGGAAAGATTGCGGAAGGCGAATGCGGAGTGGATGGCGAAGTACAAGGACGTAGGCTTTATCCCCGAAGCGATCATCTACGAAATCGCCAAAAAGACTCCTTTGTACGATTATGCGCGGAGCGGGCAATACAATTTCGGGAAAATAGCCGCTACCGCCGACTTGGCGTCGTCACGCACTGCTGCTCACACGCAGGCGCTCATCAAAGCCCTGGCGGATACTGATCCGTCGGTACGGTACTGGGGCGCGACCGGCCTCACGGTCTTGAAAGCAGCAGCAGGCAAAGACGCTTTGCGGAAAGCGCTGAAAGACCCTGAACCCGCCGTGCGCATTGCCGCCGCCGAAGCACTCTACGTGACCGGTGCCGACAAGACCGCGGCCGTAGCGACGCTGACCGACGCATTGAAAAGCGATAATCCGTACGCCCGGCTGCAAGCCCTGAATGTGCTCGACCTGGCGGGCAAAGACGCCGCTCCGGCCATTCCGGGCGCGGAGCAAATCGCAGCACAAAAGCCTGAAATGTTCGATTACGACATTCGCGCTGCCAAAGTGCTGCTCAATAATTTCAAAAATTCAAAGTAAAGTAGATAGCCGGCCAACCACCGAAAGCAAAATCACTTTAAACGCTGTTTTCATGAAAACTTTCAAACCATTGTTCGCATTGGTATGGCTGCTCATTGCCCATACCGCACTGAATGCCCAGACGGCACCAGCCGCCGCTGCAAAGCGTGACCTCGTTTCCTTTGAAGAATTTGAAACACGACTGGCGCGGGCCGGCAAAAACGCACAGATCCTCGACGCCCGCCTGCCCGAGGAGTACGCCCAGAACCACCTCGAAGGCGCTTTGAGTTTCAGCGTCGCCAACGAAGCAGATTTCTCGAACGCCGTGGCCAAGCTGGACAAAGGCAAACCAACCTTCATTTACTCCATCGGCAACGGCCGCAGCGGTAAACTGGCGAAAGACCTTCGTGACAACGGGTTCCAAGACGTTACCGAACTGCCGGGCGGATTGAGCAAATGGATCGGCCTCGGTAAGCCGGTAGTGTCCACGGTTGGCCCGGGCTTATCCCTCGCCGACTACCAGGCGTCGCTGAAATCGGACAAGCTAATACTCGTGGACTTCGGCTCGCGCTACTGCGGTTCCTGCAAACGACTGGCTCCCATTGTGGATTCTATCAAACATGAGCAGGCCAATGCCGTGAAGGTGATCACGATCGAAGCCTATGAAAACAAGGCGCTTATCAAGCAAGTAGGTGTGACCGCATTGCCGACATTGATTCTCTACCGGGGCGACAAAGTGGTTTGGAAGAAAACCGGCGTAACGCCGAAAGGGGAGATTGAGAGGGTGCTGGCGGAGGCGAATTTGTGATATTACGGACTACGATCATTCGCCTGCGTGTGAGCAGGCGAATGATCGCTAATGCTTTATGTCTTATTCGTGGTTTGGCAAACGGTCTTTTTGTGGGGGAGCCGTGGTTTAAGGTTTAATAACTGCTCAGTTGCTGCCCGGTTTTTCCTGAGTATAGCAGGCGAGTTTTTGATGTCCGCAATGAACCTCTCTTTGTTCGAAAGAATTTCTTCAATCCAGTCTTCGCCGTCTACCCTGTTTCCCTTTTTCATAGAAATCTCCATGCTGTGATCAGGTTAAGTTACATATTTTATTTGAGCTTTGCCAATATCCGGTCGTAGGAACTGCCCGGCGTATATTTTTCGAATTCGCCTGCCGCTGCACCCCAGATGTCGAGTTTTCTTGAGAGTTCTTCCCAGTATGAATTGATCCCGCGTTTGATAAAGCATGTTGCGCTGGTTTTTACCAAGAAGTACGGATTTCTGATCAGCATATCCCTGGAACGACAACGAAGAGTCGGGGTGACTCATCAAAAAATCCATTGCTATGGCAGCTACTGTTGCTATAACCTTACGCATATCCCCATTCCCGGTTCTTACACTGTCATCAAATGTCCAACCGCTCTCCAAGGTGACTACATCACCAAATGCCAGATTGAACAAGGGGCAGAAGAGTTCACATGCCCCCTAACCCTACTTCCCACCACCAATGATCCTCCGGCATAAAAAACCGCCCATCCGGTTGAAGCGAATGGGCGGGTAGTTGAAAAAGACGAATCAGGAAACTTAGAATATAAACTTCGTACTTAAAAAGTTGGAGGTGTCCTCATGCACGATTTCGTTGATCAGTTGCTTATTGGCGGCATTCATTTTGAAGGCTACCAGCGAGCGGATCGAGAAGGCGCGGATGGCGTCCGGTACCGAGAGGGTGCCTTCGGCGCTGTCTTTGCGACCGGTGAACGGGAATACGTCAGGGCCGCGCTGGCATTGGGTGTTAATGTTCACACGGCTCACTTGGTTTACCAATGGGTCGATGAGGGAGGCTACTTCGTCGGCGTTGTTGCTGAAAATGCTGACCTGCTGGCCGTGCGTCGATTCGATGAGGAAGTCGATCGTTTCTTCCAGGTCGTCGAATGGTACCACTGGGACGATCGGGCCGAACTGCTCTTCGTGATAGAGTTTCATCTGGCTGTTCACCGGGTACACCACGGCCGGGTAGAAGAACGAGCCTTCCGATTTACCGCCGTTTTCGTTCACCACCTGCGCGCCGTGCGCCTGGGCGTCGGCAATGCAGTCGTTGAGGTATTCAATTTTGTTGGTTTCGGGCAGCGGCGTGAGCGCCACACCTTTTTCCCAGGGCATCCCGAATTTCAGTTCGGCCACGGCCGCGCTGAATTTTTCGAGGAATGCGTCGGCTACGCTGCGGTGCACCCATATGATTTTTAGGGCCGTGCAACGCTGACCATTAAACGAAAGCGATCCGGTAATGATCTCTTTCACCGCCAGTTCCAGGTCCGCATTCGGCGTGACGATGGCCGCATTCTTGGCATCCAGCCCCAGTACCGCGCGCAGGCGGTTCACTTTCGGGTGGGATTTTTTCAACTCATTAGCCACTTTGCTCGAACCGATGAGCGTCAGCACGTTGATCTTGCCCGATTGCATCAGGCCCGGCACGATGGCATTACCACGACCGTAAATTACGTTCACCACACCCTTCGGAAAGCAGTCGCGGAACGCTTCCTGCAATGGATAATGCAGCAGCGTACCGAATTTCGGCGGTTTGAAAAGCAATGTATTACCCATGATCAGTGCGGGGATCAGGGTTGTGAACGTTTCGTTGAGCGGGTAGTTGAACGGCCCCATGCAAAGCACAACGCCCAGCGGAGAGCGGCGAACCTGCGCGGCAATGCCGTCCACGATATCGAATCCCGACGAGTCGCGGTCCAGGTTTTTGAGGGAATCGATGGTTGCGTAAATGTATTCAACGGTACGATCGAATTCTTTAACGGAGTCGGCGAATGATTTACCGATTTCCCACATGATGAGCTTCACGATGATGTCTTTCTTCTCAATCATGCGGCCGGTGAACTGCTCCACGCATTGAATGCGCTCAGCTACGCCCATTGTAGGCCATTCGCCGCGCCCGCTGTTGTAGGCGGTTACGGCGGCTTCCAGCGCCTCCGATGCCTCGGTAGCTGTGCATAGGGGGTAGCTGCCGATCAGTTTGCGTTCCAGACCGTTGGGCGTTTGCACGGCAATCGGTGAGTAAACTTCGTGGAAAGGCCCGTCCCAGGTCTTCATTTCGCCATTGCAAAGGTATTCCCGCTGGTGGATCAGCGATGGCAGGCTGAACTCCGCCGGAATGTCTTTTTCTTCAACAAAGATGTTCCTTAACGTGGAATTGAAATCCATTGAATCAGATTTTTGTGGATAAGATTGATATAAAAAAGCGCACTTGGATTAATGACGAAGTTTCGCAATTATATCCTTATCAACAAGTCGGATTTTGACGAACTTTTGTCTAAACCTGATTTCTTTTCGTCATCTTGAAGAAGCGGGTAATGAGGAAAATAGAGGCCATTGTCAACCCTAATATCAGCCCTAGCCACATGCCGTAAGCGCCCATGTTAAAATGGAAAGCGAGGGTGTACCCAACCGGAATGCCGATTACCCAATAGGCGATCCCGATCAGTACCGTGGGCGTTTTTACATCTTTAATTCCTCTTAACAAGCCCGCACCGATGGCCTGGGTGCTGTCCGAAATCTGAAAAACAGCGGCAAAAAGCAGCAGCAACGCAGCAAGCGCAAGCACTTCCTCGTTTTTGTTGAACGCCAAAGGAAGCACATTCCGGAGCAAACCGAAACTGATTGCGCAGATGGTGCCGTAAATCAATGCGGTGATGATGGTGCTTTTGCCGATCACAAAGATCTTGCCCCAATCGCTGCGCCCGAGCGCGTTGCTCACGCGGATGGAACCCGCCTGCGCGAGGCCCATCGACACCATGAATGTAAACGAGGCGCTGCTCAGTGCGATCTGGTGCGCTGCCTGCGCCACAGCGCCCAATGTACCGATGATAATGCCCGATACCGCGAATGCGCCCGCTTCCATGCCGATCTGCAAGCTGCTCGGCACGCCGATGTGCAACAGTTCCCGCCAGGTTTTTCCTTTAAAATACCACTGGTTACGGCTTACGGCTATGTATTTTTCAAAAATTTTATGTCTCAAAATCACATAAAGCATGGCGAGGAACATCATGCTCCGGGTGATGAGTGTCGCCCAGCCGGCGCCTTCCAGTTCCAGCCGCGGGAAGCCCCAGTTACCGTAAATGAGCAGCCAGTTGAGGACAATGTTAATCGGCATGCCGGCCAGCGAGAAGATCATCGCCGTGCGCGTGTGTTCCAGGCCGTCGGCAAACTGCTTCAAGGTCATGAAAAGCAGCATCGGGATAATGGAAAGGCCCATAAGTCGCATGAAAGGGATCGCGAGTTCCACCACCTCGGGGTCCTGGCCGAGGTTACGCAGGTAATCTTTTCCGAAAAGCAATGTAATCGAAATGGCCAGCGCCGTGAGCGTGCAGAGGCAAAAGCCATTGAATAGGTAATGTGAAACCTGCTGGGCATCGCGGCGGCCGTTGGCGAGCGACACCATTTGTGACACGGAGATCGTCATGCCGATCCCGATCACGAACGGGATGTTCATTGCATTGATCACCAGCGCCGCTGCGGCGAGTTGCTTGTAACTGATCGCGCCGACCATCGCGCTGTCGATGAGGTGGAGGGCCATTTGGGCCAGTTCTCCGATGATAATTGGGAATGCTAGTCTTAAAGTTTGTGATGCTTCGTTCTTCATGGCACGTGTGGATTGCAAAAAGACTGCAAAGGTACAAAAATCCCCCGGAGGCAGGGAGCGCGGACGGCCGGAAAGTTCATTTTAATATATCATTACGGTAGAGTAAAACGGCAGGGTAAACCGGTTTGTATGGATAGCAACTAGTAAAGGATTTGGGAAAATATTACAACAGGATAATGGCTATCAGGAGCAGTTTGAAGCAGGGCTTTCGTCAGGGAAAGTCGCGGGGTTTTGTGTGCATTGTGTTAATATTCAATGTATTAATGGCTGCGTCGGCTGTGGCGCAGAGTGGCGGGAAGTTGAAAGTGACCGGCAAGATCGTGGATGGGGCCAGCAATGCGCCGCTCGGCTATGCGAGCATCCGGCTCTTCAAAACGGCCGATAGCTCATTCGTTTCCGGGGCGATCACCGACGAAACGGGCGGTTTTATCGTGGACATTTCCGCCGGTAACTATTATGCATTGTCCGAATTCATCGGTTATAAGCCGCTTTATACCACTAACATTAAAGTGAGTGCCGCCAATTCACCGCTCGATCTGGGGACGATCAAAGCAGCGGCTTCTGCCAAAACGCTCGACGAGGTGACTGTGCAGGCGGAGAAGAGTTCGATGGAGCTGTCGCTCGATAAAAAGGTGTTCAATGTAGGCAAAGACCTGGCGAATGCGGGCGGCACGGCGGTGGACATCCTTACCAATATGCCTTCCGTGGCGGTGGATGTGGAAGGGAATGTGAGCCTCCGCGGAAGCGGCAATGTGCGCATTCTCATCGATGGCAAGCCGTCGGGGCTGGTGAGCATTAAGGGCGCGAGCGGGCTGGCCCAGTTGCAGGGCAGCATGATTGAGCGTGTGGAGATTATCACTAATCCATCGGCGCGTTACGAGGCCGAGGGCATGGGCGGTGTGATCAATATTGTGCTGAAAAAGGAGCGGAAAGAGGGGATTAATGGCTCTTTCGACATTATTACTGGGAATCCTACCAATTTTGGCGGCGCGGCGAACGTCAATTACCGGAAGAAAAACCTCAATTTCTTCATCAACTACACCATGTCGTACCGGAATACGCCGGGCAAGAACTACGTGTACCAGGAGCTGTACCGTAACGATTCGACCTTCATTATGGAGCGCGATATGAAGAGTAACCTGAAAGGCATGGCCAACAGCGCCCGCGGTGGTCTGGATTATTATTTCAATACTAAAAACGTCCTCACCGCCGCGTACACCTGGCGTACGAGCAAAGGAAAGCGCTTTTCGACGCTCGATTACCGGGATTACCTGTCCAGCCTGAACAACATGACCAGCTACACGCGCCGGACCCAGGACGAAACCGAAACCGAGCCAAATTCGGAATATGCATTGACCTACAAAAAGACATTCAACCGCAAGGGCCAGGAGTTTACCGCCGATGTGCGCTACCTCGACAACTGGGAAGATTCGGACCAATATTACCGCGAGAATGTGTACAAACCGGACGGCAGCCCGTCGGGCATCCCGCCGCTTTTACAGCGGGCGGTTAACTACGAAACGGAGAAACAGCTGCTTTTCCAGGTCGATTATGTACATCCTTTCGGTAAGGACGGCAAGATCGAGGCGGGCGGGCGGAGCAGCTCGCGGGATATGACCAACGACTACACCGTGACCCAGCAAACCAGCGACGGCGGCTGGATTACATTGCCCGGGCTGACGAACGATTTTTTATATGAGGAGAATATCAATGCCCTCTACGGGATGATCGGCAACAAAACCGGCAAATTCTCCTACCAGGGCGGCGTGCGGGCCGAATGGACGGGCGTTACCACGACCTTGCGCACAACCAACGAGGTGAACGACCGCAAATATGCCAATCTCTTCCCGAGCATGCACATTACCTACGATTTTGCGAAGCAGAATGCATTCCAGCTCAGTTACAGCCGCCGCGTACGCAGGCCGCAATACAACGACCTGACACCCTTCGCCACTTTCAGCGATAACCGTAATTATTGGAGCGGCAACCCCGACCTGAACCCTGAATTCACCAATGCATTCGAATTCGGGCACATTAAATATATGAACAAAGGCTCGCTCACGTCGTCGATCTACTACCGCCATACGAATGGCAAAATCATCAGTATCCGCACGGTGAACGACGATGGAAGCTCCTACACCCGTCCCGAAAACCTGGGTACGGAGGATGCCTACGGCGCCGAATTTGCGGGCTCATTCAACCCGTATCCGTGGTGGAAGCTCGATGGCAGCGCCAATTTCTTCCGCGCGATTACTGACGGGACAGGCGTGGACGAGGAGTTTCAGAGTGATACTTACAGCTGGTTTGTGCGGGCCATGTCGCGGTTTACGCTTTGGAAAAATACCGATGTGCAGCTGAGAGGCAATTACGAAGCGCCGCAGCAAACGCCTCAGGGCCGCAGAAAGGCCTTGGCGACGCTCGACCTGGCAGCCACGAGAGATATTCTGCGCGGCAACGGCACGCTGACGCTCACGGTTGTGGACGTTTTCAATTCAAGGAAATTCCGGTCGATCACCGAGGGGGCGAACTTCTACGCACGCAACACCTCGCAGGGGCGTTTGAGGCAAATAAATCTCACTTTGAACTACCGTTTGCACCAGGCGAAGAAGAAGCCGAAGGAAAGCCTGGAAGGCGAATTTTAATGCGAATTAATTTAGTATTCGGTAATTAATGCCTATCTTGTTCCTCGATCAATGGGATTGATTGCTACTGTACCTCGATTAGGTTGAATGTATTGAGCAACATTTTTGTTATTTCAAGAGTACTTAAAATCAGGTTATGAGCACAAAACCAAATAAATCTATTTTCCTGGCCGACGACGACGAGGATGACTGCATGCTCTTCGAAGACGCGCTCAGGGAAGTGAGCACTTCCGCCGAGCTTTTGAAGGCGAGTGACGGGGTCGAGCTGATTGACCTGATGGAAAAAACCGTTCCACCTCCGCCGGACGTGATCTTCCTGGATCTGAACATGCCACGTAAAAACGGCTTCGAATGTCTCGACCAGATACGCAAAACCAAGGCATGGGAAGGTATTCCGGTAGTGATCTTCTCAACAACCGGTCAGGAGGAAATGGTCAGGAAAGTGCATGAGAAAGGTGCTAATTTCTTCATCCGTAAGCCGGGATCGTTTCCAAAGCTAAAACAGGCGATCAAACAAATCCTGGATATCGACTGGACAAAGCACAACTGGACGCCAGCTCCTGAAAACTTTTATTATCAATATTGACTTCTCCCGACTTGTCCACTTATTTTTGAGCATACTTCTTTGTGAAAACAGGTGGACAAGTCGAACAAACAACTCCAACACACTTCCGAATTCATCGCCGGCCCCTCAGTCCCGGCCAATCCATCGTACGAAAGCGAAACCAAGTTCCGCGATACCGTAAAGCAGGCGCCTGTGGGTATGGCGATTTTGCGCGGCGAGGATTTTATGGTTGAAATGGCCAACGATGCCTATTTGCGCATTGTGGACCGCACCGAGAACGAAATCGTAGGTAAATCCCTTTTTACAGGCCTGCCGGAAGTCCGCGAATATGTGGAGCCGGTGCTGCTGAATGTACTGCATACCGGGATTGCCTATCACGGCAACGAGTTTGAAGTGACGCTCCGCCGTTTCGGGCAACCTGCGCTTTGCTATTTCAATTTTGTGTACCAGCCGCTTTTCGAGGACGGCGGCGATGCCGCTTCCGGGGTAATGGTGGTGGCCACCGAGGTAACGCAGCAGGTTTTGTCCAAACAGGCCCTGCAAAGCAGTGAAAACCAGTTCCGCAACCTCGTCACACAGTCGCAATTTGCAAAAGCTATTTTCAAAGGCCGCGATCTGGTGATCAGCATTGCCAATGAAAGTATGCTCAATATCTGGCGGCGAGGGCTGGACGAGGTGGTAGGGAAGAGGCTGGTGGATGTTTTCCCTGAACTCAAAGGACAAAAATTCCTCGACCTGCTCGACGAAGTTTACACGACTGCCAAAATTTACCGTGAAAACGAGGCGATTGCCTATGTAGATGGTCCCGGCGGCTTGAAAAAGCATTGCCTGGACTTTCAATACGCCCCCATATTCGAGCTGGACGGAAGTGTGTCGGGCATTATGGCTTCGGTGAACGACGTGACCGACAAAGTAATGCTGCGGCAGCAGTTTGAAGAAACGGCCACCCGCCTTTCCATGGCTACCGAGGGGACCCGCCTGGCGATATGGGACCTGAATCTCCAGACGAGGGAAGTCATCCACTCGGGCAGGCTGGCGGTTATTTTCGGGTATGACGAAGCCACCGTGCTTAGCCACCCGCAAATGCGCGAGCAGGTACATCCCGAAGACCGGCAGGCGATCGTGGAGAAAGCATTTCAGGCAGCACTCGAAACGGGTATTTACTATTATGAAGCGCGCATTATCCACCCCGACCAATCCGTTCACTGGGTACGGACGCAGGGAAAAGTGTTTTTTGACGATAATCACGTGCCGCAGCGCATGCTGGGCACTATGATGGATATTACCGACCGCAAGGAATCGGAACTGGCGCTCAAAACGAGTGAGGGCAAGTTCAGGACATTGGCCGACTCGCTTCCGCAGTTTGTATGGACGGCCGATCCGGGCGGGAACCTCAATTATTTCAACCGTTCGATGCTTCGGTACTCGGGGCACAGCGGCGAAGAAATGGTGCGGCAGGGCTGGCTCGAACTCGTGCATCCCGAAGACCGCGCCGAAAGCCTGCTCCTCTGGGCGAAGGCCGTTCAGGAAGGCAGTGATTTCGCATTCGAACATCGCCTCAAACGGGCGGACGGCGAATACCGCTGGTACCAATGCCGCGCCATTCCGCAGCGCAATGCCGACGGCGTGATCGAAATGTGGGTAGGGACGAGCCTGGATATTCACGACAACCGGCTGTTTATCGACCAGCTCGAAACCAAAGTGCAGGAAAGGACGCAACAGCTCACCGTCGCCAACGATGAGCTCGTGCGAACGAACATGGAGCTCGCGCAGTTTGCCTACGTGGCCAGCCACGATTTGCAGGAGCCTTTGCGGAAGATACAAACCTTTGCGACACGCATTCTGGAAACGGAAAACGACAATTTATCCGAGCGCGGCAAAGATTACTTCGTGCGCATGCAGGCGTCGTCCACGCGCATGCAGCAGCTGATAGTCGATCTGTTGGCGTTTTCGCGCGCCAATGTTGCCGAAAAACACCTCGAAAACGCAGATCTCAACCTGGTACTCCAAAACGTGAAGGAGCAATTGAGCCACATTATTCAGACGGAAAATGCAGTGATCACGAGCGATAACCTGCCGCACAGGCATGTGATCGTTTACCAGTTTGAACAGCTATTTACGAACCTGATCGCCAATGCATTGAAATTCATCGGCCCCGGCAGGGACCCGGTGATTGACATCCGGTCCGGCATGGTAGCCGGTGCAGCCATTCCGCTGGCAGGCGCGGACGCCGCGAAGAACTACCAGTTCATATCGTTTGCTGATAATGGGATCGGGTTTGAGCCGCAATACAAAGACCGTATTTTTCAGGTATTTCAAAGGCTGCACAACCGCGCTGCGTACGAGGGAACGGGCATTGGTCTCGCTATTTGTAAAAAAATTGTGGAAAACCACAAAGGACTGATCGACGCGGTAGGGAAACCGGGTGTTGGCTCGACATTCATCATTTACCTGCCTGTGGAGGCCTGATTTACGATTTCTGCGCCACAGTTTTGTCGCGACCGGTGTAAGTGACGGCAATACCGATCAGGATGATGACGCCTCCGACGATCATCTGAGCCGTGATTTTTTCTCCAATCAAAATCCAGGCGAATAGCCCCGTCACGATAGCCTGGCTTAGCAGGCTGAGCGAAACGCTTTTGGCATCCATCTGCTGCATGGCCACGCTGATCGCCAGCCAGCCGATGAGCTGACAAACCAGCCCCTGGATCATGAAAACGCCCCATATTACAGGTTCAAAATGCCAGATCGGATGATTGAAAATCAGGCAGATCGCCAGCAGGTAAATGCTCGACACGGCCATGCTGATTGTCATGAAACTGACGATATCGACCTTATTCAACACGTTTTTGCCAATAAGCATATACGAAGCGTAAAGTATGCCTGAAAACACCGCAAGGGTGAAGCCCAGGTCGAGCTGCATGGATGCAAAGGTGTCAATGCCGATCAATATCACCATTCCTGCCAGCGCTACCACCGTGCCCAGCCAGAAGCGTGGGCCGGGCTTGTCGGGCAGGAAGAGGAATGCGCCCACGCCCACCCACACCGGCGAAAGGTTGGTCAGCAGCGTGGCCTGCGTGGCATTGGAATATTGAATGGAAAGGTTCCAAACCGCAATGTCGGACGCGAAAATGATCCCGCAAAGGATAATAGGCAGCCACAACTCCCGCGCCGGGATGGTAAATTTTCGGCGAATAAACACATACGGAAGCAAAAACACCAGCCCGATGAACATGCGGTAGAATGCGGACGTAATGCCGGAGACCGGCGCCCATTTCACCAGCACCGGAAAAATGCTGATGCTTGCAATGCCGATAATCAGGTTGATGCGGGGATTTGACATAAAATGAAAGGAATTGACGCAAAGATAATGGCTGCGGCTAATCTTCGGTTTCGATCACTTTAACGCGGCCGATTTCGCCCGATTCGAGGCGCACTTTAATGCCATGTGTATGCAGGGGCGCTTTGGTCAGAATGTCTTTCACAATGCCCTGCGTGAGCTTTCCGGTCCGCTGGTCTTTTTTGAGCACAATGGACACGGCGAGTCCGGGAGCAATATTCTTTCTTTCGGTTCCTGTTAATGAGGTCATGATCAGGCGGCTTTCGCGGGTTTTATTTTTTGAAGTATCTTAATTTCGTCAATGGAAATGGTGCTGATCAGCTCGAAAAGGCCATTGATCGTTTTCAGATCGGACAGCATTTTGCGCGCCGGCGACTGATCGGCCCGCTCGATGCCGAGCTCCTTGATTTCCTTTTTGCGTTTTGTGAGCAACTCCACCAGTCGCTGATTCTGCGGCAGCGATTCGCGCACAATTTCGAGGCTGTTGCCGGTTTTGCCGTCGATAATGTCCGTAGCGGCCTGCAACTGCCGGTCGATCTGCCGGATCATCAATTCAAATTCCACCGAAAACTCGGAATATTCCAGCGTTTGCGCATACGTGGACAGCGAGGCGATGTAGGACGTAAGCATATGGCTCGTCGCGACAAACTGGTGGTATTCTTCCATATTCATCTGCTGCTTTTTCGGTTCCGAAAGCATTTTCTGGAAGTTATCCGAAAGATTCGCCATCGCGATGATCGCATTCTTGCGCAGTAATTTCAATTCGTTGATATCCAATTGTTTGCCGGTGAATTTGGCGGCTACTATATCAAAATATTTCCGGTTGGCGTTCAGCGCTTCTTTCATGTATTGCTTAATCTGCGAATGCTCCCACACGGGCAGCACGTAGGAAGAAATAATGTAGGCAATCACCGAGCCGATCACCGTATCAATCACCCGGTCCTGCAAAACATCCGTCACATGCTGCGGACTGAGGAAATGGAATGAGAGAATTACGTACAAGGTGATGCTCGTAGACGCCACAAAGTAATTGATTTTCAGGAAGCTGTAAGCGAGAATCATCGATACCATCATGAGGATGAACAGCGGTGTTTTCTCTTCAATCAGGTATAAAAACAGGAATCCTACCACCACGCCAAGCATCGTTCCCCCGATCCGGTGAAGGTTTCGTTGCTTGGTAATGCTAAATGCCGGTTTCAGGATCACCGCGATCGTCAGCAAAATCCAGTACCCGTGCCCCACAGCGAAAAACAACGACGCAATATAGCCTGCCAGCAAGCCGAGCGTTACGCGCACGGCATGACGGAAATGACTGGATTTCAATGAAAGGTTATCCAGCAGAATGCGCGGGTGGTAATCCTGCTTGGGCGTAAAATCTTCCGCTTCGACCGTCAATTTGTAGTCACTAGTGGCATCGGCCTCGTATTTGGTAGCGCGGTGTAGCTTTTTCACCCGCTCGGTCACGTCCTGCAAGCTGTTGAGAATCTGCCGGAGCATGATGAAATCCTCCATATTGTCGTGGTTCATCTTGTGCTCGCGCATACGCTCGAAAGCACGCTGACACTTGTTGAACGCCTCGTCGAGGTCATGCCGCGGATGCGACGCGTACCCGCTCTGCACGGCCAGGCCAATCTGCTGTATTTCGGCCGCAAGCCAGGTAATGTAGGTCCCAAACAGCCGCAGCACCTTCGTGTGGTCGAATGCCCGGTGCAGGTTCGCATAGTTTTGCTGCGAGTTGAGAATGCGTTCAAAGAGGTCGATGCTATCCAGGAACATCAGCATCAGAATGCGGCTCTTGGTAGTGGACTCCGTCACGATCTCGCGGGTTTTGAAGAGGATTTCACGCAGGTTTTCGTGATTTTCACGGAGGATCACCTGCTGGTGTATCATTCTGTTAAATAGCTCGTCATAGTTGGGATTGGCAAAATAATAGTCGGCCTTGATAGACAGCAATTTACCCAACTCCACAAAATTCTCGCCCAGCAGCTGCTGAATGAGCTTGTAGGGCAGGAGTTTTTGCAACACCATAAACAATATGAAATACCAGATGCCGCCGGCAGAGAAAATGGCCGCCGTGCGGAGCACCATGTCGCCGCTCAGGTGATCGTCGATATTAAATACAAAAACAAGCAGCGAAATGAGCCCGATGCTGTTAACGCGGTTGCCGTACACGCCCACCAGCGAAAAAAACATCCCAAACACGATGATTTCGAGAAAAATGATCAGTGGAAAATGCCGCAGATAGCCGGTAACGCAGGCCACGACAAAACAGGTGGCAATAGCGACAAGCAATGCATTGCGGCGGCGATGATAGGGCCCCGGATTATCGGTGCCGCCGATCAGCAGTGTGCCGAGCGGAAATGCGATCATTTCGCTCAGGATGCCGTAATGGTGAAAAATGACGCTGGGAATGATCGTTCCGAGGGTTAGACGTACACCGGTCGACAGGTAATGGCTGGAAATAAACTTTTTGAACTCGTCGAGGTAATTCATGGCGTCAAGTCTCGGTGTGCTATTGCAATACTACTATTTTAAATTTCGCAACCCAACAAAAGCCGTACCAAATTTTCATGGCCGATGCCGCCTGCTGAACCGTCTGCACTGGGCTGTTTTTTGTATATTTGGAAGGGATTAGGATGGGTGAACGGGAGAAAATTCGGAAATGCCCGCTATTTTACGAACCATCGGCATCCCGTTATAGTTCTATTTTCAATGCGTCTTCAACCCAAAGTTTTGATATTTTGAGAAAAAGGATCAAACGTAACGCAAGACTCGTCCGTTACGTAGTTTACAAGGAAACACTCATTGACTTCAAAGACCATTTCTGGACTTTCCTCGGCTCATTCCTCGGTATCGGCATCATCGGCCTGCTGAACGATCAAAAATTCACGGATTCCGACTCATTGTTCCTGATCGGCTCCTTCGGGGCGTCGTCGGTGCTCATTTACGGCATCGTGAACAGCCCGCTCGCGCAGCCGCGTAACCTCATCGGCGGGCACGTTATATGCGCGCTGGTGGGGGTAACCGTACACAAAATTATTCCCGACCACATCTGGCTCTCATCTGCGTTTGCCGTTTCTATTTCCATTGTGCTAATGCAGGTGACCAAAACGCTCCACCCGCCGGGCGGCGCCACGGCACTCATCGCGAACATCGGTTCCGAAAAAATCAAAGCGCTGGGCTATATGTATGTTCTCAACCCGGTACTGAGCGGCGTGCTGGTGCTGTTGTTCGTGGCGGTGATGGTCAACCGCTTTGCCGCCCACCGCAAATACCCCGCCAACCGCAACTGGTACAAAGTATGGGAGCGGAAGTATTTCACGAGGATATAAACGAAAAAAAGCTGCTCTTGCGGGCAGCTTTTTTTCGTTTATAAGGATCGATATTATTCGTCCGAACCGAGTTTGCCGATCGCCTTGTCGATCACATACAAGCCGGTTCCTTCTTCACCGATCACATCGAAAAGTTCGATAGCGCGGCGTGCATTGTCTTCTTCTTCGATTTGCTCGCTCACGAACCATTGCAGGAAGTTTTCAGTGGCATAATCCTCTTCTCTGCGGGCAGCCGTCACAATGCGGTTGATGGATTGCGTTACCGCGATTTCGCTTTGCAGCGCCGTTTCGAACACGCTTTTGAAAGTAGGATATTCCTGTTTAACGCCCGCAACTTCGGGAGAGATCGCCGTGCCGCCTACCGTCATCAGGTAGTTGAAGATTTTCAGCATGTGGCCGCGTTCTTCGTCGGATTGGTTGAGGAAATACTTGGCGCTGTGCTTGAAGCCGTTGCGGTCGCACCAAGAAGCCATGGCGAGGTATTTGGCAGAAGCTTCCGCTTCCATCTTTACCTGGTTGTTCAAAAGTATCTCTATTTCCTCTTTGAGGGAAGTACGTGCTCTAAGTAAGTCTTTCATGATATTGCTTGTTTATTCGTGTCTTAACAAGTGCAAATATCATGCGAAAGTTCAGCATTCCAAATCGTTTTAGAAATTTGGAAACGGTCTAATGTAGTCTGAATGAGTAATTTAGACTAATTCTTGTTCTGAAAAGAGGACTTCGTGAAGCATGGAATTAAGCTCGATTGCGAAGTGGGTACCGTTCACAAGTTCGCGGAGCTGGATCACTTCGCAGAGGGTCATTTTGTGGCCGGTATTCAGGCGGGGCACTTCAACGAACTCATAGTCAGACTCGTCGGAGAGGTCGAAGATTTTGCTGTGGATATCGATGCTGTTGATAAAACGGCGGAAATTCAGGAAGTCCAGAATTCGGAAAGAGGCTTTGATTTCGCCAAAGTGAAGAATAATTCTGGAAGTTAAATCACACTGTACGCTGTAACCTTTCGCGGTACTGAACAATTCATTCTGGGTATTCACTGACAGCAAAAAATTTGAATCGTGGAAATTGTTGCACAAAGATAGATTCAAACTTTTTGCCAAGCAAGTTTATTTGTAAACAATCTAATTAAATGATGCATTATGCCGATTGCCGGTTAGGATCTTTCCAGAAATGCGTGATAGCCGTTCGATCGACGTTTTTTTCAGCGTGCCAGATATCGTAGTTCGTTTGGAGGTTGATCCAGAACTGAGATGAATTACCGAATGCTTCTGAAAGTTTGACAGCTATTTCGGCCGTAATACCCGATTGCTCATTGACAATAGCCGACAGGCTGCTCCTGCTGATTCCGAGGCCTTTGGCAACTTCCGTAATTGTGAGTCCCCGCTCAACGATGTATTCTTCCTTCAATATTTCGCCCGGATGAACCGGCGGTAGGTTTCTCTTGATCATAGTTTCAATGGTAATCGAGGTAATCTACATCATGAATATCACCATCTTCAAACCGGAAAATGATTCGGAAGTTGGGCGAGACCTTGATCGACCAGAAGTCTGCAAGCTCTCCCGATAATTTATGAACGCCCGAACTCATCTGTACAATATCATCAACATCGGTAGCCGCATCGAGCTGATCGAGGATGCGGTTGATCTTTTTCAGATACGGCGCCGGTAATCTTGCCCCGTTGCCGTCACGATAAAAGGCCAGCAATGCTTTGTGCCTGATAGAAACGATCATATATAGTGTGTGTCATTCTGTTTTCAGGCGCTGGTTCAGCCTTGTCAGTTCCCAGCCTTCGCCCAGTTATCCCGCAGGGTCGATGTGCGGTTGAAAACCAGCTTTTCGACGGTGCTGTCGGGGTCTTTGGCGAAGTAGCCTTTGCGCAGGAACTGGAATGCTTCGCCTTCCTGGGCTTCGAGCAGTGCAGGTTCGGCGTAGCCGGTAATTACATGCAGCGAGTCGGGGTTGAGATAATCTTTGAAATCGCCTTCTTCGGACGACGGATCTTCGACCGAGAACAGGCGGTCGTACAACCGGACCTCCACTTCGAGCGCATGCTGGGCCGAAACCCAATGCAGCGTTCCCTTTACATTAATGCCGGTCGTATCCTGTCCGCTTTTGCTGTTTTCAATATAGGTGCAGCGAACTTCGGTGATTTCGCCGTTTTCGTCTTTTACAAAATCATCACACTGTATTATGTACGCACCCTTAAGACGCACCATTTTACCCGGCGCGAGGCGGAAATATTTCTTCGAAGGCACTTCCATGAAATCTTCTTTTTCGATGAAAATCTCGCGGGTGAAAGGAATCTCGCGGTTGCCTGTCGATATGTCCTCGGGGTTGTTTTCGCTGTGGCACATTTCGGTTACGCCTTCGGGGAAGTTCGTAATCACCACTTTCAGCGGGTCGAGCACCACCATCCGGCGCAGCGCTATTTTGTTGAGGTCTTCGCGCACGCAAAATTCCAGCAGGCCTACATCCACCATATTCTCCCTTTTGGCCACACCGATGCGGTCGCAGAAATCGCGGATCGCGAATGCGGTGTAACCTCTCCGGCGCATTCCGCTGATCGTCGGCATGCGCGGGTCGTCCCATCCGCTCACGTGGCCTTCCTGTACGAGTTGCAGCAATTTCCGTTTGCTGGTGACAGTGTAGTTCAGGTTACGGCGCGCAAATTCGTATTGGTGAGACGGGTAAATGCCCAGTTTTTCAATCAGCCAATCATATAGTTCGCGGTGTGGGGCGAATTCGAGGGTACAAATCGAATGCGTCACGGTTTCGATCGCGTCGCTTTGTCCGTGCGCGAAGTCGTACATCGGGTAAATGCACCATTTGTTGCCGGTGCGGTGATGATGTGCGTGCTTGATACGGTACAAAATCGGGTCGCGCATGAGCATATTGATGTGCGCCATGTCGATCTTCGCACGCAAAGTGCGGCTTCCGTCGGGGAATGCGCCGCTTTTCATTTGTTCGAAAAGTGCAAGATTTTCCTCCACGCTGCGGTTGCGGTAGGGGCTGTCTTTGCCAGGCTCGGTAGGCGTACCTTTCAATGTCGCTATTTCTTCCGAAGTGGAATCGTCCACGTAGGCAAGGCCCTCGTTGATCAGCCTGATCGCGTAGCCGTAAAGTGTATCGAAATAATCGGAGGCGTAGTTTTCATTCTCCCATTGGAAACCCAGCCAGCGGATGTCATTCTTGATATTTTCAACGTATTCGGTGTCTTCGGTCACCGGATTGGTATCGTCAAATCGCAGATTGGTATAACCCGGAAACTTCTTGGTCAGCCCGAAATTCAGGTGAATGCTGGTAGCATGCCCAATGTGCAGGTAGCCATTGGGTTCGGGTGGAAAGCGTGTTATAATCTGAGTATATTTTCCTGATTGCAGGTCAGCGTTAATAATCTCCTCGATAAAGTTCAGGCTTTTCTCTTCTTTTTTATCTTCCGTAATCATACTAAAATGAAATTTTCCAATTTTCAAAGTTAACCTTCTTCGCGCAAATTCCGCAATCGGCTTTCCTAAATCGTAAATCCGGCGCTTTGGCTTAATTTTGCGGCATGCGCTATTTCATCGAATTCAGTTACCGCGGTACGGCCTACAACGGCTGGCAGAAACAAAACAACGCATTGGGCGTCCAGGAAGTGCTGGAAGCGGCCCTTGCCAAAGTGCTCCGGGCACCGGTGGAGGTTACCGGCAGCAGCCGTACCGATGCGGGTGTTCATGCAGAACAACAATTCGCCCATTTTGATTTGCCGGCGGCAATCCCGGATGTGGATTTAATGGTTTATAAATTAAATGCGCTGGTTCCGAAAGACATTGCCGTCCAGCGACTCATTCCCGTTGCTGAGGATGTGCATTCCCGCTTCGCAGCCACGCACCGGAAGTACGAATACCGCATTACCTTTCAAAAGAACCCGTTTCTGACGGATCTGGCAACGCAAATGCGGCGCAATCTGGACGTACCCCGCATGAATGAAGCCGCGGCACTGCTGCTGGCTCACAACGATTTCGAGAGTTTCAGCAAGATCCACACCAATGTGAACAATTTCCGCTGCACCATCACCGAGTCGCGTTGGGTCGAGGTCGGGGAAATGCTGGTATTTCATGTCAAGGCGAACCGTTTTCTGCGCGGCATGGTGCGGGCGCTGGTAGGCACGATGCTCGAAGTAGGGCGCCAGAAAATTACGGTGGACGATTTTGAACAGATTATCCTCTCCCGTAACCGAAAAAATGCCGGAGCACAGGCCCCGGCAGAAGGTTTGTTCCTCGTGGAAGTAGGTTACCCGGCGTCGTTGCTGGGCTGAATGCGGTTTTGGGTTTGCACATTGTTCACGAGTCTGAATATGCCGAGCGGATTGCTGTTTTTCAGTTCATCGGGAAGCAATGCGTCCGGCCAGTTCTGAAACGACTGCGGCCGCACAAACCGAAGAATGGAATGTCTGCCGACCGACGTGAATTTCGGATCGGCTGTGGCGGGGAATGGGCCTCCGTGGTGCATGGAAGGGCAAACTTCCACGCCGGTAGGTACGCCGTTCATGACAAAGCGGCCGGAGATTTTGGCCAGTTGTCGCACGATTTTCGGGTATTGAAATACTTCCGTCTCTTCGGCGATCAGAGTGGCGGTAAGTTGCCCGCTCAGATGCGCAACGGCATCGTAAAGCTCGCTTGTATCCTCGCAAACGACCAGCAGCGAAAACGGCCCGAAAACCTCCTCGTGCAATTTGGGATTAGCAATAAAATTCTTTCCCGAAACAAGCGCGATCGACGCTTCCGCCTGATTTTCGCCTTCGGAATGCTTATCGGAAATCGCCAGGACCGATACATTCGGCTGCTCCAATGCTTCTGCACGCAGTTTATTGTAGTTTTTGCAAATACCGGCAGTGAGCATTGTGGCGGACGATGTGTTCAGGATCTCGGTTTTGTAGGATTTCTGAAAATCGTCCAGCCCTTCCGATTTGGTGATAAATACCAAACCCGGATTGGTGCAAAACTGCCCTGCGCCCAAGCTGACAGAGCCTGCCAGCGTTTTTCCGAGCTCTACCGGGTGATTTTTGAGGTATTGAGGCAAAATCACGATCGGGTTCACACTGCCCATTTCGGCAAAAACGGGAATAGGCTCCTCGCGCTCCTGCGCCAGCCTGAAAAGCGCCATGCCGCCTTTGTAGGAGCCAGTGAAGCCGACCGCCTTCGTTGCCGGATGTTTCACCAAGGCGGTTCCTACCTCAAATCCATCGTCATAAAGCATCGAAAACGTACCCTCAGGCATACCCGTGCGCTCGGCGGCGCGTACAATCGCCTGCGCGGTGAGGTCGCTTACACCCGGGTGCGCGGGGTGCGCCTTCACGATCACCGGATTTCCTGCTGCCAATGCAGGACCGGAATCCACGCCGGCCACGGAGTAGGCGAATGGAAAGTTACTCGACCCAAAAACGACCACCGGGCCGATCGGAACGAGCATTTTGCGGATATCGGGTTTCGGTACTGGCGACCGGTCGGGCTGGGCAGTATCAATGGATGCCTCTACCCACGAGCCTTCGCGGAGCAGTTCGGCAAATTGTGTAAGCTGGCTGATCGTCCGGGTGCGTTCACCTTGCAGCCGGGTGATCGGTAAGCCGGTTTCCAGGTTGGCGCGTTCGAGCAGTTGGTCGCCCAGCGCCATAATTTCTTCCGTAATGGCGATCAGGAATGCAGCGCGCTCGGCGGCGGGGATTTGAGAATAGCTGTCGAATGCCTCCGCGGCCAGTTCCATGGTCCGGTTTACTTCCTCCGTGGTGGCGCACCGGAACGTTTCCGGAAGATAAGTGTCGCTGGCAGGTGCGTATGCTTGGAACTGCTTTTCGCCCGCAGCCGAGGATGCGTAGCCGATGATGTTTTTACCCTGAATGCTGATCATAGCGAT